>CAZOKM010000021.1:0-22689 GCA_964580405.1 uncultured Candidatus Bathyarchaeia archaeon
TCATAAATATGATATGCGTTATTGCCAAAAAAACAAAATTATATGACCAAAATAGTCAACTTTATTATCTGTAGGAAAGAGGGAATTGAGTATGACACCTAACCTCTCGAGTAAAGTCATAATAGTTGAGTTAACCAAGGGTGATCCGTCGTTGCCTAAGCTGAGTTACCGTTACGTGACCGCGGGCTACTTCGACGTGTCAGTTGTCCACGAGAAAGGTTCTTGGAGGATAGAATTGGCTCAGAAGCCTCTCGAGCAGCCTTTGGAAAAAGGTTTCATTGGAACTCTCTTCGAGGAACACATCGGGGAACCGAGAGCCTTCGCTGCGGTCCTGAACGGCGAGCAGGTCGGCTGGGTCGAGCTCGGGTACGAGAAATGGAACAACCGGATGCGGGTCTGGGAGTTCCTCGTGAAGGACGAGTACCGCAGAATGGGTATCGGTACCCTCCTGATGAGTCATGCCATCAGAACAGCTAAGGAAAAGGGCGCGAGGATGCTGGTTCTGGAAACGCAGTCCTGCAACGTTGCTGCTATAAACTTCTATCTGAAACAGGGGTTCAACCTGATAGGGTTCGACAGCGCTGCCTACTCGAACGCGGACGTCGAAAAGAAGGAAGTCAGACTCGAAATGGGGCTGGCATTATGAACTACAAATGAATGTTGACTTCTAAGCATTAACGTCGATTAAGATACGAACTGAAATGATGTTTTCTGCTTTTTGTGTTGTGGGTTTTTTGCCAAAGCCTTAACAATGTAAATTCGGGATTTTTTATTATCGGAACATGCGCCAGGCGACAATAAACAGAGGAAAACTATGGTGTCAAAATTAGCTATCAAAAAGTTGCAGGCGGTCCTCATAATTGACCTCGTAATCATCGCCTTCGCTGCGGGGACCTACCTCTACGTCGTCTCGTTGCCAGAGCCAAACACTGAAAACACCGATTACAGGGTGTACGGATTGACGGTTGACCCGGACGAGGTTGTGCCCGGAGAAACCGTTAAGGTCTCAGCCCAGGTTGAAAGCCTGCTGGACGTGGCGGGGAATTTCTCGTTTGACCTTGTGGTGAACGACGAAGTCCAGAGCAACGTTACAGTCCAGCTCGAAGGGGGAGAAACGCAGACCATAGAATTCAACGTCACCGAAACGAACGTGGAAATTTACACGATTAGAATAGGCAGCGCGACTGGAGCGTTCAGGGTCGTCGCCGAGGGCACTCATACGCTAAACGTTTTGTTTTACAGCAACGAATCAACCCAGATTGAGGGCGTAATCTTCAACCTGAACGAACAGAACGTTTCCACCCCGTTCTCGGAGGTCCTGCCCGAAGGGGAGTACACCGTTTCGGTGCCTGAGGAGAACTCGACCGAATTCTACGTGTACCGCTTCATGAACTGGGAGGACAACTCCACGAGCCGAACTAGGGCAATCAGCCTCACGGACAAGACGACGATGGTCGCAACTTATGGTACGATACAGTCCTGCCCGTGGCTCTACATGTGGAACGGCACCAGCTACGTCTTCGTCACCGAGGTCTCAGGCTCAGGATACCTCGGATACTTCGACCGCGGTCGGACTCCCTCCGCGTACAACAAGCCGTTCCCGTGGGACTACGTCAAACTCGACGAGACCCAGTTTCAGCCCAGGGATGGCGCTTTCGACATGGTCATGACTCAGGTGACAAACGAAATCATCTACATGGACTCGGTTTGGATGGTGGTGGTTGACCACCCAGCGGGCGTCGACGTTTACTCGACCAAGGGCACGGAGTTCACCGACCCGAGCATCACGGGTAAAATCTACACGGTCAGCAAGAACCCGCTGGTTCCAGTTTCCTGCGTCAACGAGCTGGGCGAAGACTGCCTGTCCCAAATCTCAAGTATTGACGGGGAGTTCGCCAGCACACACGAGTTCGGGGAGTGGCAATACTTCGAGCTGAACCTAGGCAACCTGACAGGCGCACAGGAAATCAAGCTCATCGTCAGCAGCTACAACACTTGGTTCCCTGGCTGGGAAAAAGTTTGGGTCGAGCTGTTGAAGAACCCCGATTTCCTGGTTTCACAGCCATCCGTGTACCCGTATCTGGAGGTCAAAGCCGAGAACGGCAGCTGGGTGCGCGTGCCGAAAGACAGGGACATTCCCGAGCCTTCCGCCACGCAGAGGACGTTCATCGTTGACCTCACGGGGCTCTTCCCCACGGACGACTTCTCCCTCAGGATAAACACGCTAACATTGATGCACCTTGACTACGTCGGCGTGGACACGACCCCGCAGCAGAACATAACGGTCTACAGGATTGACCCGTCCTCAGCGAACCTTCATCAGAGGCTTATATCTTTCTCGACTGCCACGGGAAACTTCACACGTTATGGTTATGTGACTTCGCTGCTGCACAGCGTGGACGACAAGTTCGTCATCATGAGGCAAGGTGACGAAGTCTCCTTCGTGTTCCCCGACGACATTGCGCCTCCCGCAGACGGCGTGGAAAGAGACTACTTTCTGTACGCCTGCATGTGGTACAAAAAGCTAGGCAACCGAGCCTACAACTTCACGGTTGAGCCGCTACCCTTCTACGACATGAGCGCCTTCCCGTACCCGCCCACGGAAAATTACCCCTACGACTCGGCGCACCTAGAGTACCTCATGGAGTACAACACAAGGAGAATCGGCGGAGGATAATGAAGATGTCAATGCTTCCTCAAATTACGAATCCGTACCTCGCGTCACTCGCACTCGGGCTATTCTATGGGCTGACTTTCTGTAGCTCGACGTGCCTCCCCTACGTAATAAGCTATATTGCAGGAATAAAGGCGGGATTCCGCAAAGGCATAATCGTCACATCAATCTACAACCTCGGACGCGTAGCAGCATACGCCCTGATAGGCACGATTATTGGCTTGTTCAGGATGTTCGTGAGCGACGCGTTCCTTCTGACCTACCAGAGATACGCCTTCGCAGCATTTGGTGTAACAATTACCGCCATTGGCGTAAGCATTTTGTTCACAAAAAAAACGTCCTCGCATACATGTAACAAAACGTGCACAAACCTTAATGTACATGTGGAAATGACCCGGAAATTCGACGTTCGCGCCTTCCTGATGGGGTTCACCAAGGGATTAGTCCTGTGTCCCCCTCTCTTGGGGTTTCTTTTGTATTCCGCGACGCTTTCAGGCCCAAGCGACAGCGTAATCTTCGCCACCTTGTTCGGCGTTGGGACAGCGTTGTCGCCGTTGCTGCTTCTGGGCGGAGCTACGGGTTGGCTGCTTAACAAGGCGCCACTTTTTAAAGGGTGGATTTCAAAGATTGCAGCGGTGGTCTTGATTTTACTTGGGCTCAACATGTTGCTGAGTGCTTTGGTGGGATGATGACTGTTGTCCAGCCATGAAGGGAGGAGCAGAACGGCATGATGGGAGCAATCGCCCAGTTCCTTCAGGCAACAATCGCCGTGGGCATCGTAATCGCTGGGGCACTGGCAATAATCATGGGCGTGAAAGACCGAACCAAAAAAATCAGCTGCCTAAGAATATACGCACAAACAGTTTCGCTGGGCATCATTTTCCTCGGTTTAATCACAGGTCCTTTCGGTCTACCGCAGTACCCGCCTATCGGTAATGCACCGCGCGACACGTTGATTGGAACCACCGTCTTCGGAGCGCCGTTCCCAGATGGATTGTCTGTGCCTACGATGGCCTGTTACTATCCGTCGGGGAGGACGATGACGTGCGTCCTCTGGCAAATTCAAGCTTACATTTTCCCCTTCTGGTCCGCTGGGAAGGGCTGGGGAGTCAATTACGTCTCGTCGGGTCTCGAAAGGCTGGCAATAGTTTTCGGACTGTTGATTGTAATGTCCGTCGTTCTAGGCAGGTTCTTCTGCGGGTGGATTTGCCCCTTCGGGTTCTACATGGACCTGATTACGCGTGCCCGCAAGGCTCTGAAGGTCAGGCATCGGAACCTTTCTGAAGGACTCAACGACGGGCTGCGCCAGCTCAGATACCTGATAATAGCGGCAATCTTGCTGTTGAGCTTCGTCTTTGGCGCGGAGGCCATCGTCGGGACGCAGCTCGTTCCGGGGACGGAGTACAAGGGGTTCGTTTACCAGTACTTCAGCGCCCCGTTCTGCCAGGTTTGCCCCATGCGCCCCTTGTGCGTCCTATCTGAGGGAGCCTTGGGGTACATGAACCTGCAGTACGTTCTCTCGCAAACAACGGGGCAGTTCTACGAAATCGGCTATTACGTTACCTCGCTCAATATCCTTGTTCTAGTCTTGGTCACGATTGGGGCGTTCGCGCTGAGGCGCTTCTGGTGCCGCATCTGCCCCCTAGGTGGGCTAATAGCCGTGTTTAACAGGTTCGTCCCCTTCAAGTGGGCGTCCGTAATTCGGCTGGACAAGGACGAGGAGAAATGCACAAAATGCGGCATATGTAAAAGGGTATGCCCGCCACAGGTCACCGAGATTTACGTCGAGAAGGGCGGGGACGTGACAGCTTCCGGGTGCATCCTCTGCTTCCGATGCGTGGAGATGTGCCCCTACGAGGACTGCCTGAAGATCGACGTGGCTGGAAAAACGGTCTTCGGGTCCCGAAACTGGCTGGAGGCGCCGAAGTAGCGGTGTAACATTGATGACAAGCAAAGACGAGACCGGAACGAAGTATCTACCCGAAATCCCGCAGAAGGAAATCGACGAAATACAGAACACAATCAAAGCCACCTCCATAAAGGTGACATCTGAAAACATCGAGAGGATGAAAAAGACTGCGCCGAACCGCCCAGAAGCCATGACTTATTTCGACAACATCGCGGACTTCTTCGGTCAACGCGAACGCGAGATACGAGCAGCAAAGGAAGAAGGGAAAAAGGTCATTGGTTACACGTGCATGTTCGCGCCTATTGAGTTCATCCTTGCTGCCGACGCCATACCTGTTCGGGTGAGCTCGGGCTGGTACGACGCCTCGAAGCTCGGTGACAGAATCGTGCCCGTGGAGGTCTGCCCAGTCGTACGGTCCACGATAGGCGCCAAAATGGTCGGCCTGTCCCCGTACCTCGAGCTCAGCGACGCCGTGATTAATACTCTCACGTGCGACGGGATGACGAAGCTGGGCGAAATCCTCTCAGACCAGAAGCCGATTTGGACGTTGTGCCCCCCGCGCGTGAAGGACTCGCCGCAGTCGATGGCCTTTTGGAGGGAAGAGCTCAAGACCGTGAAACGCAACATCGAGGACTTGACGGGGAACAAGATTACCGACAAGAAGCTGAGGTCCGCCATCGAGACCATTCAGAGGGCGACGAAGGCTTTCCGGAGGCTGCAGGACCTGAGGAAGAGCTCCCCCGTCATAATGGGGCGGGACGCCATGCTCGTTAACCAAGCCAGCGCGTGGGACGACATAGTAAGATGGACCCAAAAAACCAAGGAGCTGTGCGACGAGCTCGAAAAAAGAGTCCAGCAGAAAGAGTGGGCTTGCCCACCTGACACGCCGAGGGTAATGGTCACGGGTACCCCGATGGTTTGGCCTGACAACTGGAAGCTGCCCAACCTTATTGAGGAGGCTAGTCCTCAGGGGGTTATCGTTGCAGACGAGCTTTGTTCCAGCGACCGTCTTCTGTACGACCCTGTGGGCGTGGACGAGTGGACGATGGACGACATGTTCAACGCTGTGGCGGAGAGATATTTACTCACTTCTACTTGCCCGTGCTTCACATCGAAGGACGGCAACGAGGACAGGATAAACTGGCTGCTGGACAAGTTGAAGGGGTTCAGGGTCGACGGCGTAATTTACTACGTGGTCCGTGGCTGCATGCTGTACGCGATGGAGTACACCCGCATCAAACGGATTCTGGACAAGAGGAACGTGCCAGTGTACTACTTGGACACGGAGTACACCCGTGAGGATGTGGGGCAGATGAAGACGAGGGTCGAAGCTTTCCTCGAAATGCTGAAGGCAAGAGTCGAAATCTAGGAGGCAAAAAAGCGTGATCACCGCGGGAATAGACATGGGCACCCAAACAGTTAAAATCGTCTTACAAAAAGACGGCGAAGCCTTGTCTCAGGAAAAAGCTTTTTCAGGATTCGAGCCAACCAAAGCTGCCAAACAAGCTTTCGAGGAAGCACTAGGAAAAGTTAAGGTCTCTCGCAACGACATCAGGCACGTTACAGCAACTGGCGCAGGGGCAGATTTGGCTCCGTACCGCGACAGCACAATCAGCATGGTGGGCGCGGACGCGAAGGTGGGAGCTCACCTGTATCCGTCTGTGAGGACGGTGATTGATGTAGGCGCAGAGGAAGCTCGTGCGGTCAGGTGTGACGAGAAGGGGACGTTGCTGAACTTCGTCGTCAACGAGAGGTGCGCTGCGGGCGCGGGAACGTTCATCGAGGCGATGGCGAGGGCACTAGAAGTGAAGCTGGAGGAGATGGGTCCGCTGTCCTTTAAAGCTGAAAGAGCGAGCCAAATCAACGCCACGTGCGTCATCTTCGGCGAGTCCGATGTCGTGACCCTTATCCACCGTCAGGAGCCCAAGCCCGAAATCGCCAGAGCAATTTACGACGCCATGGCGGACAGGATATCATCCATGGTCTACAGGCTGGGAGTCAATCCTGACATAGCTCTCGTTGGAGGAGTCGCCAAGGACGCTGGCTTCGTCGCTTCCCTTAAAAGAAAACTCGGAATAGACATTCTCATTCCAGAGAACCCAGAGTTCGTTGGCGCGTTGGGAGCTGCACTCGTCGCTTCAAAGCGGGCTGGAGGTTTAACCTGATGAGCGACGACAGGACCGAAGACAAAATTGAGTATTGGCGGTGGCGCGAGTATAGGAAAACAGTTTCAATCCAGAGCTGGAGAGACGCGAAAATCGTCACAGCGGGGGTCGACGTGGGTTCGGTGAGCTCTAAAGCCGTGGTCATGGCTGACGGTAAGATTTACTCTTTCAGCATCATGAGGACTGGGTCGAACAGCCCCGACAGCGCTCAGAAGGTTCTGGACTGGGCGATGGAAGGGACGGGATTAACATTGAACGATATAAAATATATTGTCGGCACGGGCTACGGGAGGGTCAACGTCCCAATGGCGAACAAGGCGGTCACCGAGATTGCGTGCCACGCGAAGGGCGCGAACTACATCTGGGGACCCACGGTGAGGACAATACTGGACGTAGGCGGGCAGGACATCAAGGCCATCCGCTGCGACGAGAACGGCCGAGTAACGTCATTCCTGATGAACGACAAGTGCGCGGCCGGCACGGGCAGAGGCATGGAGGTGTTCGCCGACCTGCTGAAGGTCCCAGTAGAGCAGATTGGCGAAGTGTCGCTAAAGGTGGACATAGAGCCAGAGCCCGTCAGCTGCACCTGCGTGGTCTTCGCCAAAACGGAAGCCGTTGGACTATTACGAAAAGGGTGGCCTAAGGAGAAGGTTCTCGCTGCTTATACGCGGGCGATGGCTTTAAGGATGAGCAAGCTGCTGGAAAGAGTCGGCGTTGAAAAGGAGTTCGTCGTTACAGGCGGGCAGTCCAAGAACGTCGGCATAATGACGAGGATAGAGAACATAATCGGCATGAAGCGCCTTCCGATGCCCAACTACGAGGAGAATGGGCTTGACCCCATGGTCGCGGGAGCCATCGGAGCCGCCCTCTTCGCTAAGGCTCTGTACGAGAAGTTGCAGGCAGCCTGAAAAGGACGGGAGACGGAAATGATAATCCACTACGGGTACAGGGACAGCTCGGGGGAATATTACATCGTCGTTGACTCGGACAAGTGCGATGGATGCGGCAAATGCGTCCAACAATGCCCCAAGAACGCCCTAAAATTGGAGACGATAATACTCGACCTCGAAGACAATCTTGTAGCCATAGTGACGGAAGAGCACAGGAAGAAAATCAAATACACATGTTCACCCTGCAAGCCCGAAACAAATGCAGCGCCGTGCGTGGCAGCTTGCGAAAAGAAAGCGTTAACGTGTACTTGGAATCCCGAAAAATAGAAAAAAGTAGCGAATCATCACGAAGATAGATTGATGGTAACCGAGTTTATGCCTTCTTTCGGGACCAGTAGCGTGCCGAGCTTGTCTTTTTTGGCAACGCCACCTTCGACTGATTGGACAGATTTGGCATTCCTCAGTAGCGCTGACCAACGTTTCTTTTCTCCTCGGACCTGGATGCGTATCTGTTTTCCTATCTGGCTTGCTTTGACAGCCATTGCTTCTTTACCCTTGACTGTTGTCACGCGCGCGGTGGCTGTTGCGCTGTCCTGCATCTCGAAAACGTGGAAGGTCACTCCGTCGCCGAAGTCGTAGTCAGGTCGCCCGTCATTCGCACCGACTGGAATGATGGTGTTCGGCTTGGCCATCAACGGAAGGCTCAGGTACCCGTGCTTCTCGAACACCCACCGTCCACCCTCCACCACTTGGTTCGTTATGAAGTTCGTCCACCGCCCCTCAGGCAAGTAGTAGTCCACACCGCCGTCTGGCCACAGGATGGGTGCCACCAGCAGCGAGTCGCCCAACATATACTGGCGGTCCAGATAATCGCAGGCTGGGTCGTCCGGGAACTCGAGCGTCATCGCCCGCATCACGGGCACGCCCTCCTCGTGGGCTTCGCAGGCCTTGGCGAACAGGTACGGCATCAGCCGGCACTTGAGCTTCGTGAAAAACCGCAGGACATCCACGGCTTCCTCGTCGTATAGCCAAGGCACGCGGTACGTGCTGCTGCCGTGCAATCTACTATGAGAGGAGAGGAGCCCAAAGGCGCACCAACGCTTGTAAACGTCCGCCGGGGCTGTCTGCTCGAACCCGCCGATGTCGTGGCTCCAGAACCCGAACCCCGAAAGGCACAGCGACAGCCCGCCACGTATGGTCTCAGCCATGGACTCGAAGGTGGCTACGCAGTCTCCTCCCCAGTGGACGGGGAACTGCTGACTTCCCGCCGTGGCAGAACGGGCGAAGAGTGTCACCTCTCCCTTGCCCAGCTTTTCCTCCAGCACGTCGTAGACGGTCTTGTTATAGAGGTACGTGTAGTAGTTGTGCATCTTCACTGGGTCTGACCCATCGTGATAAACTACGTCCATAGGAATGCGTTCGCCAAAGTCGGTTTTAAAGCAGTCCACGCCCATGTCAACGAGCGCGCGGAGCTTGTCGCTGAACCAGCGGCAAGCGTCGGGGTTCGTGAAGTCGACGATGCCCATTCCCGCCTGCCACCTGTCCCACTGCCACACGTCGCCGTTGGGTCGTTTAAGCAGGAAGCCACGTTTCGCACTTTCATCGAACAATGCAGACCTCTGGGCGATGTAGGGGTTTATCCAGACGCAGATGTGCAGCCCGCGGGACTTCAGCCGCTTCAGCATCGCCTGCGGGTCGGGGAAGACGCGCTTGTCCCACTCGAAGTTGCACCAGTGGAACTCCTTCATCCAGAAGCAGTCGAAGTGGAACACGTGTAATGGAATGTCGCGGTCAGCCATGCCCTGGATGAAGCTAGTCACCGTCTCCTCGTCATAATTAGTCGTGAACGAGGTGCTCAGCCAGAGACCGAACGACCAAGCAGGAGGCAACGCGGGGCGACCAGTGAGAGCCGTGTACTTGTTTAGAACGTCCTTGGGCGAAGGTCCGTAAATGACAAAATAATCAAGGTACTCTCCGGGCACGCTGAACTGGACCCGCTCCACATTTTCGGACGCAACCTCAAACGAGACCCTCTCAGGATGATTAACAAAAACGCCATAGCCACGGTTGGTCACGTAGAAGGGCACGTTCTTGTAAGCCTGCTCGGTGCCCGTTCCGCCGTCCTCGTTCCAAATCTCCACCGTCTGACCGTTCTTCACGAAAGGTGTGAAACGTTCACCGAGACCGTAGACGCATTCACCAACGCCTAAGGTCAGCTGTCCAACGGCGAACCGCCCCTCGTTCGTGTCCATGATGCCCATGCCCCGCGAACCACTGCTTGCGATGGTTCTCTTGCCGTCCTTGAACGAAATCTTCCAGCCGCCAGCCTTTTCTACGTGCACTGTCAGGCGTCCGCTGGTCAACGTCGCAGCCTGAGCGTCGTCGTGGACCTCAACCTTCGGTTTTGGCTGCGGCTTTATTTGGAATTCTGGCTTTTTGCGGAGCTGCCCTTTGTGATGGAAGAACTGGACCCTTATGACGTTCGTCATCGGTGAGGAGAAGCGGACGGTCAACAAGGGAACATCCAACGTGTCCGCGCGGTGGGTCAGCCGCCTAGGCGAACCGTACACGGTCAAAGCGTCGGGTTCGACTTCGACATCGTAGACCTGAACGGGAAAGATGGGCGTGACTCCCGGACGCATCAGCCAGAATCCGTCAGTGAACTTCATGCTTTCCGGCTCCTTGACTGTTCATATTGTTGGTTTTGACTATAAGAGTATCGACGTTATGTTCGATACGAAAACGTAATATTTTCTTCAGTCGTTCGTTTGTTCTGAGGCGTTAATGTGAGTGGAGCAAAGAAGCACGGCATGATTGTGTCGATTGAGCGGCAGATTGCCTTTTTCGCTGGCGAAGACGTCTGCAGAAATGTTATGGAGGGCAGCGACGGAATCACGGAGAAGACTGACAATAAGAAGATTGCCCTGTTCGTAAAGAAAGCGATGGAAAGGCTGGACGCGGTGGTCGACGAAGAGGCAAAGTTCAAAATCATGCAGAACTGCGGATACGAATGCGCAAAAATAAACAAAAGGGCACTTGAAAGGTTCGTCGCAAGACGCAGGAAATTCGGAACCCTAGACGAGTTTCTGGAAGCTGAACACAAAAAACCCTCGGTGGGAACAAGATTAGAAAGACAAGGAAATACGGTGTTCCAGTTTTACACTCCGCAATTATACACGAAGCCAGTGAGGTGCTACTGCGGCTTGCTGAATGGTCTTCCAGCTAACGAGACTGTTTCGCTGACTTACTGCCACTGCTCCAAAGGATTCGTCGAGAAAGTCTGGGAGGCCATTATGGGAAGACCTGTGAAGGTTGACCTGCTGCAATCGGTCGTGCACGGAGACAAGGAATGCAAATTCGCCATACATCTGGCATAGAATTATTTACACCGTAGTTTACGCGAAATGGACGGTTTTACACGGCGTTTATACGTCAGGTTACGGTCTCAATAATATCCTAAGTGACAAGCATTGAAAGACCTAAACTATTGTAGCGCCTGCGGAAGGGAGCTCGGGCTTAAGACTTTACTGGACGGAAGCGTCGAAAAGTATTGTCAGCAGTGCGACCGAGTGTTTTTTGACGCACCTTCGCCCGCTGTGATTATTGCGGTCGTCAATGGCGACAAGATACTTTTAACGAGAAGCGTGGGTTGGAGCCATCCCTTCTGGGGACTAGTCGCGGGGCACATTAAATCTGGCGAAACGGCTGAAGAAGCAGCTGCCCGAGAAGTTAAGGAGGAAGTTGGTCTGGACATCAAAAACCTGAGTATCGTCGGAACCTTCGTTCACAAGGAGATTGACCTTCTGATGATCGGGTTCAGGGCTGACTCGGAGAATGCGGACATCGTTGTGTCCCAAGAGCTGGAAAAGGCAGAATGGTTCACCCTCAGCGCCGATTTACCTACTCGTCCCTGTTCAATCGCCAGCCAAGTTATTTCGGGGATTCTGTCAAGCCGTTGATTAAGTGTTCCCGGTGGAGTCGTCACAAATTTTTGTTATTGATGCGAATTAGCTTAGTTGACATAGTTTGAATGGCATTAGGTTGTTAAGTAACTCTTAAATACGCGGAAAGGTTCCATGCTAAAACGAGCCTTGAAGTAGGAGGTTAAATTACGTCCCTCAAGAATGACAGGCGCCTACTCATGCTTGACAAGTTTATACTTCAGCATCAACACCGCAAAGACGCACTCCTCGAGATTCTGCATTTTGCCCAAGAACAGTACGGATTCCTCGACAAGGACGTCCTCACGCACGTCTCGGACTCACTGAGCCTTCCCCCGAGCCACGTCTACGGCGTGACGACCTTCTATAACTTTTTTAAGCTGAAGAAGCCGGGAAGCCACGTTGTCACCTTCTGTCTGGGAACGGCATGCTTCGTGAAAAGCGTCGAAGAAATCATTTCAACGGTTGAAAACGAATTCAACGTTAAACGCGGGGAAACCCGAGCGGATGGAAAACTTTCCCTTTTCATCACCCGCTGCATCGGCGCGTGCGCGATGGCGCCAAACGCAATCGTCGACAACGTCGTCGTCGGGAAAGCCACGCCTGAAGCGGTGGTTAACAAGATAAAATCAGTGCTTGGGGAGGAAAAAGTTGAAGCCGATTGACATAATCAAGCTTGCAGAAAGGGACCTTGACCAGCGAAGGTCCTACAAGTACAGAATAAACGTCTGCTGCTCCAGCGGCTGCTTACCCTTCGGCGCGGAGGAAGTGCTGAAGGCTTTCGACGAAGCCGTGAAGATGATGGGCGTCGAAAAAGACTGCAAAGTTGCCAGAACGGGCTGCTTCGGGACCTGCAGCGTCGGACCAGCGGTCGTTGTGGAGCCAGGAGACTACCTTTACCAGAACGTGACTCCCGAAAATGCACGTGAAATAGTGAAAGAGCACATCGTGAAGGGGAAGCCCGTTAAGAGCTTGCTGTACTCGAACGATGCGTTCTTCAAGAAGCAGCACAGGCTCATTCTGAGGAACGCTGGAAAAATCGACCCATTCAACATCGAAGACTACATCGCCATGGGTGGCTACTCCGCGCTGATAAAGTGCCTAACAAAAATGACGCAGAAAGAAGTCATAGACGAGGTGACAGCCAGCGGCTTGAGAGGACGAGGAGGAGCAGGCTTCCTCACAGGTCAGAAATGGAGTTTCGTCGCCAGAGCCACTGGAAACCCCAAATACGCCATAGCCAACTTGGACGAGGGCGATCCAGGAGTGTTCGCGAACCGAACGCTCGCGGAGGCTGACCCGCACGCCATCATTGAGGGTTTGCTGATTGCTGCTTATGTGACTGGAATTGAACAAGCCTACATTTACATTAGGTCAGAATACCCGCTTGCGATTACGACCCTGAAGAAGGCGCTTGAGCAGGCGAAATCGCTGAGTCTTGTCGGCGAAAACGTTCTTGAGACTCCTTTCAATCTTGCCATTGACTTGAGGCTTGGAGCAGGAGCCTTCGTTGCAGGCGAGGAAACAGCCATTCTTGCTTCTGTTGAGGGGGAAAGGGCTATGCCTCGTCCGCGTCCGCCATACCCCGCTACGTCGGGCTTGTGGGCGAAGCCTACCCTCATACAGAACGTTGAAACCTTGGCAAACATTCCCCCCATAGTTTTGAACGGGGGGGCGTGGTTCAGCAAGATTGGGACGCTTAAATGCAGTGGAACCAAGTGTTTCTCTTTGACTGGGAAAGTCAACAACCCTGGGCTAATCGAAGTGCCCATGGGCATAACTCTGAGGGAAGTCGTTTTCGACATCGGCGGAGGCGTCCCCAACGACAGGAAGTTCAAAGCCGTTCTTGTTGGTGGACCTTCTGGTGGATGTTTACCTGAGAGTCAGCTTGACTTACCTATTGATTATGAGTCTTTGACGAAGGCGGGCGCTATCATGGGCTCGGGGGGCATCGTCGTGATTGACGACAAGTCGTGCATGGTGGACACCGCGAAGTTCTTTACCGACTTCTGCATCGACGAGTCGTGCGGTAAATGTGTCCCCTGTAGGGTAGGTCTCGCCAAGGTTCAGAAAATCTTCGAACGCATCATGCAGGGCGAAGGTAGGCTGGACGACATGAGTGTGCTTGAGGAAGCTGGCAACTACATTAAAGAAGCCAGCCTGTGCGGACTCGGGCAGACGGCTCCGAACCCAGTTTTAACGACCCTGAGGTACTTCAAGGACGAGTACGTCCAACACATCACCGAAAAGAAGTGTTCAGCAGGAAAATGCTTCAAAAAAGGATAAGGAGCAGAATGAGCCATGAGTGTAGGGATAATTAACCTGAAGATTAACGGGCAAGACGTCGTTTCTAAAGACGGCGACACTATCCTCAAGGCGGCGAAGGAAAACGGCATAAGCATCCCCACCTTGTGCGAGTTCGACGGCTTAACAAGCTTGGGGGGCTGCCGCCTCTGCCTTGTAGAAGTTAAGGGGTCGCCGAAGCTTTTCCCAGCGTGCACGACGCCCGTCAACAACGGAATGGAAGTCACGACGGAATCTGACAGGCTGAAGACGTACCGCAAAATGGCTCTGGAGCTAATCCTTTCGGAGAGAATTCACGTCTGTTCGGTCTGCGTGGCTAACGGCGACTGTGAACTTCAGGACTTAGCCAATAAGCTAGGGGTTGACCACGTCAGGTTCGAACGAAACTGGAAGTCACGCAGCGTTGATTCGACTCACGAGTTTCTCGTCTTCGACCGAAACCGATGCATACTCTGCAGCCGATGCATTAGGGTCTGCAGCCAGATTGAGGGGGTCCACGTTCTCGACCTGAAGATGAGGGGAAAGGACTCGGAAGTCATCATTGACCTCGACGACGCGTGGGGCTCCTCTAAATCGTGCACGTCATGTAGGAAGTGCGCCAAGGTCTGCCCCGTCGGCGCTATCTACGTCGAGGGACAGCCCGTCGTTCAGACCAGAGACAAGAACATAGCGGAGTTCGTGTTGGAGAGGAGACGAAAATAGATGAACGCGCAAAGCAAGACTCGGGTCGCAACCATCTGGCTCAGCGGGTGCTCGGGGTGCCACATGTCCTTCTTGGACCAGGACGAACGTCTCTTTGAGCTCGCGGAGAAGATTCAGCTGGTCTACAGCCCGATAATGGACGTTAAGGTTTTCCCCGAAAATGTTGACGTCACCCTCGTCGAAGGCGCGGTGGCGAACGACGAACAGCTGGAAATACTGAGGAAGGTCAGGGAGAGGACGAAGGTCCTCATCGCTTTGGGCGACTGCGCTGTCACGGGAAACGTTACGGGACTAAGGAACACGGTGTCGAATAGTGCAGAGTCGGCTCTCAGGAGGGCTTTCGTGGAGACTGCGGACGTGAATGGACGAATACCGGACGAGGTTCCGAAGCTCCTGAAGCAGACTGGTCCGCTGCACGAATCCGTGAAGGTGGACTTTTACGTTCCTGGTTGTCCTCCGTCGGCTGACACCATAAACTACGTCGTGACGGAGCTGCTTGCGGGGAGGACGCCGAACATGGAAGGCAGGTCGAAATACGGTTAAAGGAGCATGCACGAAAGATGAGTAAAATTGAGGTTTCCCCCGTAACCCGAATCGAAGGGCATGGAAAAGTAACGATTTTCCTGAACAAGGACGGCACCGTCAAGGATGCGCGGTTCCAAGTCACCGACTTCAGAGGGTTCGAGAAGTTCTGCGAGGGACGCCCATTCTACGAGATGCCGTTGATAACATCGAGGACGTGCGGAATCTGCCCCGTCAGCCACCTGCTTGCATCCGCGAAGGCGTGCGACGAGATAGTATCCGTCAACATCCCGAGGTCAGCCGAGCTCCTACGACGCCTCATGCACATGGGACAAATCGTCCAGTCCCACGCGCTGAGCTTCTTCCACCTGTCCTCGCCTGACTTACTCTTAGGAATGGACGCGGACCCCTCCGTTAGGAATATTTTCGGTTTAATCAGCAGTCACCCTGAACTGGCGAAGAAGGGCATAAAGCTGCGGAAATGGGGACAGGAAGTCATCGAAGGCCTCGCGGGCAAGAGAATCCACTCGAGCGACTGGCTCGCGCCCGGCGGCGTCAAGACTCCGCTTTCGAAAGAAAAGGCTGGAAAGATGCTTGCTGGGCTACCTGAAGTTATGGGCATCACGCAAGAGACACTGACAATGTTCAAGGGTAAACTGGGCGGTTTGGAGGAGGAAATCGAGAACTTTGGCAACTTCCCAACCTATTATCTTGGTCTCGTGTCTCCCGATGGCGGGCTTGAGCACTACGACGGAAAGATAAGGGTCGTCGACCCGAAGGGCAAGGTCGTCGCGGACAACTTGGACCCGAAGAAGTACCACGAGTACATCGGCGAAGCAGTCGAACCGTGGAGCTACATGAAGTTCCCGTTCTACAAGCCCCTCGGGTACCCGGATGGCGCCTACAGGGTTGGACCGCTGGCTAGGCTCAACATCGTCTCGCATTGTGGGACGCCGCTGGCTGACGAGGAGCTGAAGGACTACAGGAAGTTCGGCAAGAACGGCATCGTCCAAAGCACCTTCCTGTATCATTACGCGCGGCTTGTGGAGGTGCTCTTCTGCATCGAGAAAGCCAAGGAAATCCTCAAGGACCCGGAAGCCTACGCGGACAACGTCTGGGCCAAAGCTTCAGTCAACAGGAGCGAAGGCGTCGGCGTAGCTGAAGCACCAAGAGGAACCCTAATCCACCACTACAAGGTCGACAGGGAAGGACTCGTAACGGCGGTGAACATGATCATCGCGACCGAGAACAACAACCTCGCCTACAACATGGCCGTCACGCAGGTCGCCAAGAAGTACGTTAAAGGCAAGAAGCTAACCGAGGGCGTACTGAACAGGGTTGAAGCCATAGTCAGGGCGTTCGACCCGTGCCTGAGCTGCGCGACACACGAACTCGGAAAGATGGCACTCGACGTTCAACTCTACGACTCCGAACAAAAGCTCATCGACAGATTAACCCGTTGACAATTTTTAATAGATGGACATAGAACCGAAGAATATTTTGTGGCTTCTCTTTTCATTTTTTACTTCAGGACTGCACCTAGATTCGCTGAAGTCACGTCTCTTGAGTACCTTCCCAGATACTTCAAGGATTTTTTGATCGGCGTCTCTACTTTTCTGAGTCGGTTTTTTATTTCTTCTTCGGAAAGTCTGACTTCCAGGCTCCGTTGAGGTATGTCGTATCGGACGACGTCTCCGTCCTTCACCGCGGCTATTGGTCCTCCTAAAGCAGCTTCCGGAGAGACATGACCGATCGCGGGTCCGCGGGTCGAACCAGAGAACCTTCCGTCCGTGACGAGTGCGACGGAGTCGTCCAGCCCCATTCCCACGAGGACCGAAGATACCATGTGCATCTCGCGCATACCCGGACCACCCTTCGGACCCTCAAAGCGGATCACGACCACGTCTCCCTGTTTCACATTTCCGTTCCACAGCGCGTCCACGGCGTCCTCCATGCAGTCGAAGACTCTGGCGGGACCCTCATGCCTCATCATCGCGGGCTTGAGCGCAACCTGCTTCACGACAGCGCCGTCGGGAGCCAAGTTTCCCTTAAGGACAGCTATGCCACCTTCGCTGCAAATCGGTTTGTCCACAAGGCGTATGACCTCCGTGTTCAGTACCGTGGCTTTTTCCACAATGTCTTTCACTTTTTCTCCGCTGACGGTCAGACACTCCAAGTTCAGGAGGCTCCGAATCGCCTTCAACACGGCTGGGACGCCGCCTGCCCTGTCCAAATCAAGCATGTTGTAGGGTCCCGCGGGCTTCATGCTGCAAATGTACGGCGTTTTCCGGCTGATCTCGTCGAAGAGCCCGAGGTCCATCTTCATTCCAAGCTCGTTTGCGATCGCAGGGGCGTGAAGACAGGAATTAAGTGAACCGCCGACCGCCATGACAACTTTGGTTGCGTTCTTCAAGGATTGCTTGGTCACTACGTCAGACGGTTTTATGTCTTCTTCCAGAAGCCTCATGACCCTCTTCCCGCTCTGCTCCGCCAACTGAACCTTCCTCGAGCTCTCGGCGTGAGTAGTTGCGCACCCGGGCAGCGACATGCCCACCGCCTCCGTGAAGACGGCCATAGTGTTCGCGGTTCCCATCATCGAACACGACCCTGCGCCCGGACAAGCGCACTCTTCTACCTCAGCCAACTCCTTCTCCGAGAGCTTCCCCGCCTTGAAGGCTCCAATGTACTCTCGCACGTCAACAAGCGTGAGGTTCCGTCCCTTGTACGTGCCTGGAAACATGGGACCGCCCGTGACCACGATTGATGGAAGGTTCAGCCGAACCGCCGCCATTAGATGCCCAGGGACGCTTTTGTCGCACGAGGGAATGAAGACCGCCGCGTCGAACCTGTGGGCTTCGACCATGACCTCTATGGAGTCCGCGATGACCTCCCTGCTGGGAAGCGAGTAACGGATGCCCGTTGTCCCCTGTATCATGCCGTCGCACACCGAGATCGTGTTGAACTCGAACGGAGTGCCTCCAGCTGTCCTGACACCACTTTTTACTGCTTCAGCTATCTTCCGTAGACCGACATGACCTGGAACGATTTCGTTCCACGAGTTCACAACGGCGACCCAGGGCTTCTCTATCTCCTCCGTCGAAAGGCCCAAGGACCTCAGTAGGGACCTATGCGCCGTCCGTAGGACTCCTTTCTTAACGTCATCACTTCGCATGTCTGTTGACTTCCTGATTTCGAAAACAATGAGGTAAAGAGCCCTTATATCCTTGTAGGACGCCCCTTCCCGAGCATTCAGGATTTTTTTAACGCAGAATAAGTATCATGCGAAGTAATCATGAAGTAGCATGCTTACCATAATCTCGGAATATCGCGTGAACCGAAAAAGGCATATCCGAGGTCTGGCTCTTTAGAAGAAAACTCAAACCCATGATGGTGGTACGATGAAGGTTCCGCGACCCGAACATCCGCGCCCAGATTTCGAGAGGACTGACTGGGTGAACCTTAACGGCGAATGGCAGTTCGAGATTGACGCAGAAAAGAGCGGAGTCGAGAAGGGGTGGTCTTCTGGGAGGGATTTTTCGAAAACGATAGTCGTGCCCTTCCCGCCGGAGAGCTCCCTCTCAGGCGTCGAAAATAAAGACTTTATGGAGTCGGTGTGGTACAGGCGCTTCTTCGACGTCCCCGCCAAGTGGGTGGACGGGCGCGTCCTGTTGAATTTCGGCGCCGTCGACTACGAGGCGACCGTGTGGGTCAACGGTCAACGGGTCTGCCTTCACAGGGGAGGGTACACGCCTTTCACGTGCGACGTAAGCAGCGTGGCAAAAGACAAAGGCAACGAGCTTGTGGTCCACGCGAAGGACGAGTGCCGAAGCGGATTGCAGCCAACAGGAAAACAGAGCCACCGTCTTCATTCCCACAGTTGCTTGTACACCCGTGTCACCGGCATCTGGCAGACGGTGTGGCTTGAACACGTCCCCCGGCTCTACGCCTCATCGTTCCGCTTGACTACTGACCCACATAATGGAAGGGTCTTCGTTCAGGTCTTCGTCAAGGGTCAAAAGGGGCAATACAACCTATCAGTCACCGCCTATGATGGAGACGAAAGGGTTTCGGAAGCCAACAAATCATTTTACGCTTCTCCGGCTGAAGTGATGCTGAGTGTCCCACGTCCAAGATTGTGGTCGCCCGAAGACCCTCACCTGTACAAGCTGAAGGTGCAACTTACTGGCGAAAACGGAGTTGTCGACTCGGTAAACTCGTATTTCGGCTTAAGAGACGCTCGCGTGGACGGCAACCGTTTCCTGCTCAACAACGAAACCCGTTTTCTACGGACGGTCTTGGATCAGGGATACTATCCTAAGGGAATTTACACGGCGCCTTCAGACGAAGCCCTCAGGCGTGACATAGAAATCTCCAAAGCCATGGGATTCGACGGCGCGAGGCTTCACCAGAAGGTCTTCGACCCCCGCTTTCTCTACTGGGCTGACAAGCTCGGGTACCTCGTGGTCGGCGAGTTCCCAGACTGGGGCGCAGACCTTTTTAAGAGCCGCACGAGAGACGCGTTCCTCGACGAGTGGACTCAGGCCATCGGACGGGACTTCAACCACCCGTGCATCGTAATGTGGCTGCCCTTTAACGAGACGATATTCAACGTCGGAGACCCCCACGCGGACTTCATCCGGAGGATTGCTCAGCTGACTAGGGCTCTCGACCCGACGAGGCCGATTGTCGATTCAAGCGGGTACACCCACGTTGAGACTGACGTCTACGACCTCCACGACTACGAACAGAACGCTGAAACCTTTAGAGACAATTATGTAAATCTTAAGGCACTCCGCGAGAAAGCTGCAAAGGAACCTGTGACGATTGACTGGCGAAAGACGCAGCCGAATCTTCAAATGAACGCATCTTACAAGGGTCAGCCCATCGTCGTAAGCGAGTACGGCGGAATATGGTGGCACCCTGACGACGCAGGCAAGGACAGTTGGGGGTACGGCGAAAGACCGAAGACGCACGAGGAATTCATTAAAAGGTACGAATCTTTAACAAAGACCCTGCTTTCCAACCCTGAAATCGCGGGCTTCTGCTACACGCAGCTTTACGACGTCGAACAGGAGACGAATGGATTATACACCTACGATAGGAGACCCAAGGTCAAGCCAGAGGTAATTTACGAAATCAACAAGCAGGCAGTAATGATCGAAAAAACGTAAAACGCAAGAACCAAACCGTTAGGAGCCGTCTTTTACTTGGATTTTAACAACCTCGCTGAGAATGTCTTCTCACTGTTCGTAAGCATCGCATGAGATAATCAAGTGTTTTCTACAGGTGCAGAACGACTTTCCAAGTTCTGAAACATGATGATAGAAGTCAATAAGCCATTAAGGACCACTGGAAGTTTCTTGGCTAAATGACGAGTTAAATAGACACCTCCAGAGTGCAAAATATGCTGGTTTAGCGTGATACGAGGAGTCGAAGATGAGGGCTGAGTCGTACCCGCGGAATTGCGACGGAACCCACGAGTACCGGTCGGTGAACCCCCACATCACGAACGCCTTGCAGTTGCTGGCATTGAGACAAACCTCAAGCAGTTCACGGTATACTTGCGCCTGCGCCGCAAGCTTATCCTCAGTGACAGGGGTCGCTATCCTGACGTCCAGTTCGGTAATGTGTATGTCAAGACCGAGAGCCGACAAACGAGCCATGTTCTCGGCAACCTCCTGCGGGTCCGGCGAGTTTTCGAGGCTTACGTGCATCTGAAGACCTACGCCATTAATGGGCACACCTTCATCGGTGAGGTTCTTGACCAAATCGTAGATTGCGTTCGACTTCTGGTTCATGCCCTCTCCCCCGTAATCGTTGTAGAACAGAAGCGCGTCCGGATCAGCCTCATGCGCCCAGCGGAACGCGAGCTCTATGTATTCAGGGCCGATGTTGCGCAGCCAGACCGTGTCCCTCAGCGAACCGTCGCCGTCGACTGCTTCGTTGACAACGTCCCAAGCGTAAATTCTTCCTCGGTACCGGCTCACGACGGTGGTGATGTGATCATGAAGGATGTTAATCCATTCTTCGTGGGAGAAATTTCCCGAGGTGATCCACCAAGGGAGCTGTTCGTGCCAAACGAGTGTGTGGCCTCGTACTTTCATGTTGTGCGCTTCAGCGAACGAGACGATGGTATCGGCGTCGTCGAACATGTAGAGGTTCTGCGCTGGATGAATCGACTCAAACTTCATGGCGCTTTCCGCTGTAAGAATGTTGAATTCGCAGCTGAGGGTCTCCGCGTACAAGGCTTCACTCCTTAAGGGAGTAACCGAAACTGCCGTCCCGATTAGGACGCCATGCGCATCAGCGAAGTACCGCAGGGGTGGCATGTTCTCCTCCAAAACTTCCACCTGAGACTCTAAATCACTTATGCGCTGCAAAGCAACAAAGTATCCAAAAAACAATCCAATAATCAATCCAAAGAAACATCCGGATAGCAAACCTTTTTTTAGGGACAAAACCTTTGACCCTTTTTGAGGCAATTATTCTGGCGTATGTATTTAGGTTTTTGTTAAAGATAACACGGTGATTCTCGCAGTCCCTCTTATGAGAATCTTTGCTCTACGTTAAAAATTGTTAAATACCTATTTGTCGGTGAGTATGTTCTATAACACGATAATACGTTAAGGAGGCAAAAGTGGATGGACAAGGTTGAAGAAGTGAAACGTAACATCCTCGAAGGATTCGACGGCATGAAGTGGGTCGACAACCACGAGCATCTCACATCACCGTTTCTGCCTGAAGCCACGTTCGAAATGGACCTTCCATACTTCTTGACAGACACGTACCTTTTCGCGGACTTGCTGTCGTCCGGTTTACCTGCCTCTTGCCTCACGCCAGAAAAATACAAGTATCTCAAGAAACCGTGTAGCGAAGACGAATCCGAACAAAGATGGAAGGAACTGAAACCCTACATCGAGAAGGTTCGGAATACCATTTACTACAGGTACCTCCTCATCGCTCTCCGCGACCTTTATGGGCTCGAAGACGAGGAGATTGACGACTCGAACTGGAAAAAAATCTCGGAATGCATCCGCGAAAAAAGCAAGGACCACCTAAAATGGTCACTGGCTGTACTTGACAAAATGAAGGTGCACAGGGTCATTCTGGACATAAGCGGGACAAACGTGCCGAACGACAAGATCATCAAGGACGAAAGGCTCATTCACGTCGTGAGGATGGACGAATTCGTCTACGCCGGACCCACTTGGATGAGCATAGTCAAGAACTTCACGGACGAAAAGGTTCACTCATTCGACGAATACCTCAACGTCCTCGACATGGCGTTCAAAGCAGCGAAAAAGGCGGGAGCAATAGCCATAAAATCGACGATGGCCTACATTCGCGACCTCAATTTCGAGAATGTTGCGAAAGCGGACGCTGAAAAAGTCTTCAACAAGGATCTGGACAAGGCCAGCCAAGACGAGAAAAGGGTGTTCCAAGACTACATGATGCACCTTGTGTGCCAGAAGTGCGCGGAATATAAACTCCCAATACAAATCCACACCGGAATTCAAGCCGGCAATTTCAATACCATTACTAACGCTAGACCGACGCTTCTGACTAACCTTTTCCAGAAGTA
>CAZOKM010000022.1:0-20877 GCA_964580405.1 uncultured Candidatus Bathyarchaeia archaeon
TCATAATATATCTAGGGGAATTCAAATGGTAAAAATATTTCTCGAATAAAAAGCCAAAAAAACTTATTATTTTTCGTTAGAATGCGTGAATACTAAATCATCACTATTTTTTTGGCCAAATAACGTTCTTTCGCTTGCGTTTCTGTTTGAGGAGCCACTCGTACAGTTCAGGGTTGTCGTAGGTTCTGGTCCACGAGTCGTGGCTCAGGTCGGGGTACAGCGTGAGCTTCACCCTTCCTCTGACCTTCTTGAGGGCGTCGAAGATGTCCTTCGAGTTCTGCACGGGCACGGCCTCGTCCTTTTCGCCGTGGAAAATCCAAGTCGGAATGCGTTTGAGCGCGTTTATTCTGTCTTGGAACCCCGCGTCGCGCATCATGCCTCCGCAGATTGGGACAACCGCCGCGAAGAGCTTCGGGTACGCCGAGGCGAGGTACCACGCTCCGTACCCTCCCATGCTCAGCCCCGTCAGGTAGACGCGCGACTCGTCAACCTTGTACTTCCGCATGACGTCCACGATCAAGGCGTAGAGCTCTTCGGTCAGGCCTGGCCACGTGGTCTCCATGGGGCACTGCGGCGACACGGCGACGAACGGGAACTCCTGCCTCTTCATGACGACCTTGGGGATTCCGTGCTTCTTGACGAGGTCGAGGTCGCTTCCCCTCTCGCCCATCCCGTGCAGAAACAGGACCAGCGGCCACTTCTCGCCTGGCTTCTCGCCGTAGCCCTTCGGCAGGTAAAGCAGGTACTGCAGAGAAACTTTTTTCTCGATTGTCGTTTCGAAAACGTGCCTAGTTTGGCCCATCCAGCAACCCACCAACGGGCATTATCTATCACGTTAACAGTATATAAGCATCGAAAACCCAACTAGATTCTTAAAACCAGACATTCACTGGTTTTTGACAGTTTCTATTAGGGTTATGACATTTTTTAGCGGGGAATCCGCCAGAATGGAGTGGGAGGGTCCCAGGATGTATCCTCCACCCGCTCCTACCTCCCTAATCATGCGTTGCACGGTTTCCTTGACTTCCTTAGGGGATCCGAAGGGTAGTAGTTTTTGGATTCCGATGCCTCCGTGGAAGGAAAGCCTGTCCCCGAACTTTTTCTTCACTTCGTAAACGTTCATGATTTCCGGCTGGAACGGGTTGTAAACGTCCAAGCCTATCTCGATCAGGTCTGGAAAGATCGCTGTAACGTTCCCGTCCGAGTGGATGTACGTGGATTTTCCCGCCTCTTTCACGAGCGCAAACATCCTCGCCATCCTAGGCTTGATGAACCTGCGCCAGTTCTCGACGCCCATGAGAAGGCCGTCGCGGTAGCCCCAGTCGTCCCCGAAGCTGACCGCGTCTACGTCGTACTTCAGCATCTGCTTAATTGTGGCTAGGTAATACTCGGTCACGCCGTCCATCAGGTCCTCGACGAACTCTGGGTTTCGGTACATGTCTATTATGAGGTTCTGCATGCCCCTCAAAGCCCAAGCCGTCTCAAAGAGGTGCGCCTGATCGGCAAGAATGAAGTAATCCTTGTTGTCCTCGATGAATCGGGGAAAATGCGAAAAAGCCGCCTTGGCGGGTGGTTCGGGAAATTTGAAGCCGCTTAACGATGGCTCCTTGAGGACGCAGTTGACGGGGCGACCCCACTCTCCTTCGCCATAGAGTCCCCTCGTGTCCCAGATTATGCCCCACCCGTCCCGCCACAGTCCCGGGCTTACTTCCTCTTCGAGTCCGTGAAATTGCCCTCGGCTCTTGGGTTCGACGCTTCTGAAGTGGTTGCCAAGCCACTCGTCGAAAAAGCGGGGGTCCTCGAGACGGGCGTCCCCATAATGTTTCGCTACCTTCACTCGTATTGGACTCGTCAGGTCCATCTGCCAAGGCACTACGTCCACGTCTTCGTGCGCAATGGCGTCTTTCACTCTTGACCGTTTGGTTATCACGGGTCTTTGTCACTCATTTTAATCCGTGATTATCGGCTCAACGTCAAGCAGGTAGCAGAGGTCCAGCAGCTCCTCCTTCAGGTCACCGTAGCACATTGAGATGTACTCGCTCCTCTGGTTCTGGACGAACCGTTCGACATCTCCATCGAGCTTTACGAAGGCGTGGGGCCAGCAGGGAAAGCCGCACTCGTTCAGCTCCTTCTGCAGCTTTGGCTTGGGCGGAACATACGACTCGCCGAGGGAGATGTGCATGAAGTACTTTCCCTTGATTCTCGTCATCCGGGCAAGCGTCACTGTTCCGGGCTTGCACACGAGGCCCACGCAGATTCCGTCCGCGTCGCCTTCCCCGAACACTCCCCTCTTGCTGAGCTTGACTCCGTTCTTGTCTTCCGCGATGTTTAAGGGGCAGGTTCCGTCGGAAGTCATCACCACGACGTTGTCGCCTTTCCTTATTCGCTGAATGTCGGGGTTAAAAACCGAAGAGCCACTTAGCATTTGAAGAATGTACGCCGTGAGGGCCGTGTTCAGGTCTCCTATGCACGCGCTTGTGAAGCCCTCGTTCCCGAGCAGGCTCTGGGCGAGGCACGCGGTGGCGTAGTTGTCGCTGACTTCTGGGAAGCACTTGAGGGCAGTGAAGTTGAAAGAGTTCTCTTTAATGACCTTCTTCATAGCTAGATACAGCCTAATGGAGTGGTCCATGACGCCGTCGAACGGTGGGACCTCGCCCGCGACGTTCTTCAGCTCCTCGTATTCCCGTGCGACTTCGTCCTTCGGTATCCGTTCAGCTTTTTGAATAACCGCATATTGGTCGACGTGGTCCACGGTGACGCCGAACTTTTGCATCCACACGGCTTCGTCGACCCTCCCCGGAGTGGCGCCCATGCTGATTCCCCCAATCAAGCCAACGGTCGAACCCTTCAGCTGCTTCAATACCTTTGCCGCCTTGACGTAGCCCACTATTTTTTTCTGGGTCTCGGGGTCATCTGGGAAGCCGTAGACGAACTTGTGCTTGAGGCCGACCTCGTCGAACGCCCCGTGAAGCACCAGCGCCCCGCCGGTCCCCCAGCCCTGCGAAATCGGCGTCGTCCAAATCAGAATCGGCCTGGAACACAAAGACGCTGCGCCGACGAGCTCCGACGCCCAAAGCCACGAAGCCACATAAAGTATTACGCAGTCAACGTTTTCTTTTTCCACGCTGCTAACTGCCGCTGCTGCATCTTTCTTTGTGCGTACGATTTCGCTGTATCTGCAAACGTCGAACCCAGCGTCCTTCAGGCTTTTCGCCGCCTGCTCGATCATTTGGCGGTTGATCAGGGGGCGACCGAAGGTGTCTATCATTTTTTCGTGGACGCCGCACGGAATGAAGCCTACTTTGGGGGTTGACATTTTGTTTCATGCACAAGTCGAGTATTTGATATTTATCAGTTTCTAGGGGTCAGTCTGCAAGGCACAAAACATATTACGTGCTTGAGATTTCGGTATAACAGCTTTAAAATAATATTACGTAGCCATAAACTCTGTTGGCAAGGTTGTAGGCGGCGAGAAAAAAATGTTCGACGTAATCGGGCTGGGGGCTTCTGCCTGCGACTTCTTAGGCGTGGTTCCCCACTATCCGGCGATGGACGAGAGGCTGAGGATGCTGGAGGTTCACCGCCAGGGAGGAGGAGAAGCGGCAACGGCCATGGTGACCCTTTCCAGGCTGGGAATGAATGCTTCTTACGTGGGGAAGGTCGGAGACGACGAGATGGGCAGGTTCATAGTCGGCGAATTCAAGAGGGAAGGCGTGGACACCAGCCACGTGGTGGTCGAAAGGGGCGGCTTATCGGTCTTCGCGTTCTCAATCGTCGACAAGGAAACAGGAAAAAGGACCATACTCTGGCACAAACAACTAAAACCCCTGGCTCCCGACGAGCTGGACGAGGAGTTCATGCTCTCGGCGAAAATACTCCACGTCGACTACCACGAACCCGAAGCGGCTCTGGCGGCAGCCAGATGGTTCAGAGAGGCGGGCAAAACGGTTGTTCTGGACATCGACACCGTAGATTCGCAGCTGCAGAAGATGGTGAGGCTGGCCGACGTCGTCATAGGCTCGGAAACTTTTGCTAAGAGAATCGGTTCAGGCGGCGACTACTTCAGGGCAGCTGAGAAGGTTAGTTCCCTGGGGCCTGAGACCACCGTGTTCACGCTGGGCGAGAAGGGGTGCCTGTGCAGGTCGAAGGGGGAAGCGTTCGTGCAGCCGGCCTTCGAGGTCGACGTCGTGGACACGACGGGAAGCGGGGACGTGTTCCACGGCGCGTTCATCTACGGAATCCTGCACAATTGGGACCTGAGGAAGACCGCCGAGTTCTCTAATGCCGTGGCCGCGATGAAATGCAGGAAAGTCGGAGGCAGAGCGGGCATCCCCTCACGCAAGGAAGTGGACGAGTTCCTTAAGACCGCAAAAACTAAAAAATAGGATAAAAGACCAAAGTTTATTCAAAGTGGGCACTTGCTCAAGTTGGCGCCAAGCCGCCGTTGAGCAAGATGGTCTGGCAGTTGATGAAGCCCGCCCTCTCAGAGCAAAGGAAGACGACCAAATTCGCCACGTCCTCAACCGTGCACGCCCTTCTGACGGGAATCTTGCCGATTCTGCTCTTCACTAATTCTTCGGGAGATTTCGCCCCCTCCTTCTCCATGGAGATTTCGTAGAGGCTTGGGTTCTGGCTCCAGGCTCCCGCTTCGTAAATGTCGGTCGGCGCTACCGCGTTCACGGTGACGCCGAACTGCCCCATTTCGCGCCCCAAAGCGTGGGTGAGTCCCCTCAGGGCGAACTTGCTCATGGAGTAGACCGACAGCCCGGCGCTGCCCACGACGCCCGACATCGAGCTGATGTTGACGATTCTGCCGTATCCTTGGCGCTTCATGTGCGGAGTGACTGCTTTTGCACAGTGGACTGCCCCCTCCACGTTCACTCTCATCGTTGTCTCGAACTCTTTCGCCGTGACGTCCTGGATGAAGTGGGGGATTACGACGCCCACGTTGTTCACGAGGATGTGAACCGCGCCGAACCTGCCGACGGTCTCCTCGACCAGGCGCTTGACGCTTTCCTCGCGCGTCACGTCCACCTCGCGGGCGACGCAGGCGGCTCCGGGGAACCTTTCCCTTACTTCGCGTTCCGTTTTCAAGGCTTTCTCGCCGTCGATGTCCGCGATGACCACGCACGCGCCCTCTTCCGCAAGTCCTAACGCGATTCCTCTGCCCACGCCTGACGCTCCGCCGGTCACAATCGCGGCTTTGCCTTTAAGGTTGAGCTGCAATTCGAAAGTTCCTCAAACAAATAAAATGAATCTTCAGATAAGAGTTATGGGGATAAGCAACTATCTGACTAGCCGTCGAGGAGAAAACCAGTCTTCACTGAAGTCGAAAAACGTGACCTTCGGTATAAAGCCGACATTACCCATTTTCAGGATGAGACGGCATCCACGCCTTAAAGGTAGTGTAGCCCCTGCTCTTTAGCTGACTTTTCGAGGTACATGACCGTCAACTTCGCGACCACGGCAAGGATGATTAGCTGCAGGAAAAGTCCCACCCACTCGTACTCGACGGGCATGATCGGCCGCGTGTTCATGACGTAGTACCTCAGAAGGTCCATGCCGAAGGTTATAGGCAAAGCGTACCCGGCCATCTGCAGCACCGCTGGAAGCAGCTGGAACGGGACGAACATGCCCGTGAGCATTTGGAACGCGAAGTTGAAGAAGCTAAAGATCGCAGTGGTCTGCCTGTACTTCAGGACCAGACTGGCGAATATGGCGCCTAATTGTGCTACCGCTGCCACTGAGATCATGGTAGCCGTCAGTCCGAGGAAGACCCCGAACGGGGTCAGGGTTGAGCTCGTGAAGTACAGCGCCACGCAAAACATTGGCGTGAAGAATATTGTAGACTGCAGCGCTGAGGCGGCTATGTTGCTCGTGATGTACCAGTACCTCGAGAACGGGCAGCTGAACGTGTAGTCGATTTGTCCTGAACTAAGTTCGCCCTGGAACATGCCCGCTGAGCCCCAAAGAGCCGTGTTCTGCCAGCTTTGGTAGCTGATACCGAGTATTATGAAGGCGACATAGTTGGTTGAGCCCACAAGGTTGCTGAGCATATTGGTGTCAAACGCCATGGCGAAAATCAGCATACCGAACCCGAACAGGAAGCTTCCCAGCATCTCAAAAACGAAGTTCGCCTTGTACCGCGTCATCGTCAGAAGGTTTCGCCAGACCGACATGTAAAACAGTTTAAATGCGCTAGGCATTTGTCTTCACCTCTTTTTCGCCGTTCTCCACGAAGAACGCGAACGCGTCCTCAAGGGAAGGCTCAACCATCCGCACCGGGACCTTCAAGCCCGAACGCTTAAGCAGTTCCACAACGTCGGTCAAAATGTTGAAGGCGTCGTCGCAGTAAAGCCGCACGCTCTGCTCTTTAACCAAGTTCGTGACGCCGGGAAGCGCCGAAAGGTTCGCCTCCAGCTCTTTGCTGAGGTTGTTGGCTCCAATCTCCAGTGTCTCCTTCACGGTGACCCGCCTCTTGAACTCGGAGGACGTGCCGATGAACTTTATCGCCCCGTGGTCAACCAGAGCCAGCCTGTCGCAGACCTCTTCAGCCTCGAGCATGTTGTGCGTCGTGATAACGAGGGTCATCCCGTGGTCCCGGGCGTACTTCTTGAGGTAGGTTCGTGCCCGGTGCCCCGTCAATGGGTCAAGGCTCTTGGAGGGCTCGTCGAGGAAGCACACCTGCGGGTTGTGTATGATGGCCCTCATGACGATGACGAGCTGCTTTTCGCCCCCCGACAGCGCTATGAAGTGCCTGTCCATACGGTCCGTGAAGCCCACGCCCTCGGCAATCTCCTCAGCCCGCTCCTTCGACACCTTGTAGGGAATGTCCCTCAACGCGTAAGCGAAATACAGAAGGTTCTCTCGGACGCTGAGCCTCCAATACGCGGACCTTTCGGAGTCTTGGCCTGCGTAGCCGATGATCTGGCGCACCTTGTTTTCGTCCTTGTCGACGTCGAAGCCGCCGACCTCTGCGTGACCGCTTGTTGCCTTGAGAAGCGTAGTAAAGATCCTGACGAGGGTCGTCTTCCCCGCGCCGTTGGGTCCAAGCAGCCCGAATACCTCGCCCTTTCTAACGTTCAGGCTGAGGTGGTCGAGCGCCGTGACCTTTTTTTTGCCGTTGTAAACCTTGACTAGGTCCTCGCAGGTTACGGGGGTCTCCATCGCAGCTCACTATCAATGTTGTACGCTTTTACAGAAACAATGGCATGGTCACTTTAGTTAACTGTTCTGTAAAAAAGTGACCAGATTTACAATTCATCAGTCTTTTCAGAATAATGCGAACATGAAGAAGACCATGTACCCTAGGAGGATGCCTCCGGTAACGGTCAAAGCCATTTTCGCGTATTCCTTTGTTTCAATATTTACTTTCATTTTGAATTCACCAACACGACGTGTTCATTTTAGGGGGAAATGATGCTACAGCGAATTTTGTTCAGCCTGTTTCGCAATCTCGTTCGCCATCTGGTACGCGAGCCTTCCAGACATCGTGATGAGGTATCGTCCACGAGCCTTCTCCTGAACAACGAGCCCAGCCTTCTCAAGCACGTCCAGGTGGCTCGATAGGGTGCTGGCGCTTATGTCAGGAATCTTCGCCTGAAGGTCGCTTGCGTAGCATCCGCCAGAAACGAGCTCGCCGAGGATTGCGACTCTGTTCTCGTGCCCAAGGGCGTTCATCAGGTCCGCTGCAGCCTTAGGGTTGACCTTCGGAGTTTCTTTCGGAGCGAATTTTTCCGTCATGTTTTTGGTGAAATCTTCGGGTCTGATTTTTTGGGAAACCCCGCCTAGTGTGCGGTCTAGGTCCTTCATCACGTTGTTCATGATGCCCTCGACCATGCCGCCGAAGTCGAATTGCGGGTTGGACTCGAATTTCCGAGTAGCGTCGCATGGTTCTGTAGACTGCTCGATTTTCGGCTCCTCCGCTTTAGGCTCTTCCACTTTTTCGGGTTGTTCCTCTTCCTTTTTGGGTTCGAGCTGCTTCGAGAGCCCGTTTATCTGCTCCTTGAGCTTTTCGACCTGCTCTCTGAGGTTCTTGATTTCTTCGTCGTCCTTTTTTCCGAACATAGAACTCAACTCTATTTTCATTGAATTGAATTTGTTTTTAATCGAATATAATTTGATGCTAATCGAATTAATAAAGCTTTTGGTAGAAACACGTTCTCCAATATTCGAGATTCGTGTGGCGCCATGAAGTACATAGAATTACTTTGGTAAAGGAAAAACGAGAAAATGAGGTTTACCCGCCGTATATTGACGGCAGCAGAAGGACTAGGTCTCCGTCTTTTAAGGCGGTTGTTAGTCCGTCGAGGGTTTGAACGTTTTGTCCGTTGAGGAGTACTGTGAGTTCGGGTTCGGCGCGGTCGAATCTGAAAAGTGCCTCCCTCTGAACTGCTGCTGTTTTTTCCTTCAGCACGGATAGTAGGTCGCCTATTGTGGCTTTGTCCGCAAGCTCGACAGCTCTCTCGTTTCCCAGACTGGCTGAGAGGCGCCCTAGCGCTTTGACATTTACCTTCACGGTTCAACCACATTCCTAACTACGATTATTCATGTCTTCCCAAAAAATGAAATAAGGGATGACGGGGAGGCTTACTTTCTCAGCTTCTCCATCTCTTTGTCGACGTCGTCCAATCCAAGTTTCTTGAGGACCTCCGACTTGGGGACGCCGTTCTTGTCCCAGCCGATGGCTTTGTAGTACCGCTTCCTCTGCTTCAAGACCTCTTTCCTGTCGGTCGTCTTGCCCTTGTACGGTCCCGAAGGCAGCGGCTCGTAGTACCTCGGCGGATTGTCGTCGTGGACCGCGGGGTCCCAAACGATGTCGGGCCCCCCGAGCAGCAACGCCGCCCTCTGTATGTGGAATATCCTGTGCCCAAGGACTCGGTTCCACTCGTCCTGCGTGGTCGTCCAACCCGTGATTGCGCGGTAGTAGTCCCAGAGGAGCTCCCAGTCGAGGGCGAAGTTGCAGACGACGGCTGAGTCGTGGAACACCGCCCCCATGTCGCCGTAGGCGTCGCGGACCCCGGACGTGTGGTCCCCGCACTGGGGCGAGCAGGCGTACCCGATGGGGTTGTAGTCCTCTCCGCTTCGGGTCCCGTGGGCTCCAATCTCCACGCCCTTGACGTGAACCGCGTACTTTGTAACGTCAACTCCCTTCATCTCGGAAATCTTTAAAGCCGCCCTGTACGTACCCTCCGCGAGCACGTCACCGATGCCTTCCCGCCTGACGATTTTCCTCGCCAGCTTCTCGAACGCTTCGATGTCCCCCCAGTTCAGCTTGAACCCGAGGTCCTTCTCCGTGAGGATGCCTCTCTGGTAGAGCTCCGCGGCGAAGGCGAGGGTGTTGGGTCCGTTGATGCCCGAAAAGCCCAGATAGTCCATGAGCGCCGACATGTAGATGCACTTTGCTGGTTCGAAGGTTCCGAGGTTCGGCCCGCAGTAGGCCTGCAGCTCGTAGTCGGGGTCGTCGGTGAAGGTTCCCTTGTAGGGTCCAGCCTTGATGACGGAGAGCTTCATGCAGCACGCGGCGCAGTTGAAGTCGCTCCACATCCGCTTCACCCAGTACCTGTAGTCGAATTTTGGTCCGCCGTAGCCCTTCTCGTCGTGCCACTCCTCCTGCCAGTTCCTGATTGGCTCGGAGCTGCTCTCCGCCCCCGTCGTGTAGCCCGCGTAACCCGTCCCGTGGACGGTCGGCCACTCGCGCTCCCTGTTGCAGAGCCTCTTGTCAACCTCCCTCCACAGAAGCTTCACGGCGCCCGGGCTTGCTACGTCGGGAAGCGGCTTCCTCCCCTTAGCGACAATCGCCTTAAGGTTCTTCGAGCCCATTACGGCACCGTAGCCGCCGTAGCCCGCGGCGTGGCTGATCTTCTGGAGCACTGCTGCCGTCCTAACACGGTTTTCGCCCGCTGGACCGCAGTAAATCATCCCGGGCTCCTTCCACAAGCCCACCTTCGGGTACCTTCTAGAGAGCTCTTCGCGGACTTCCTTGTTCATGATTCTGATCGTGGCGGGGGACTCGGTGCCCCAGACGTTCTTGGCGTCCCTGACTTCGGCGTGGTCGTCCGTTACGAGGATGTAGACGGGCTTTTCAGCCTTCCCAGAGACGATGACGCCGTCGTACCCCGCGCACTTGAGCTCCGAGGGGAACTCGCCGCTGCACGTGGAGCCGATTATGCCGTTGCACTGGGGCGACTTGCCCGTTATGCAGACCCGTGCTCCTGGATGGATCGCGGTCATCGGACCCAGCATCGCCATGAACAGGTTTTCGGGTCCAAGCGGGTCCACCTTCCGCCATTTTTTGCCAAGTCTGTCCCACAGGATTCTTGATGCGAGCCCTCTTCCGCCGACGTAGTTCATGAGGACCTCGTCGCTGAACGTAACGTCCTTTATCTTGTCATTGGACAGGTCGACGTCCAGAAACTTTCCAGCGTAACCTCTCGGCATCCTATATCAGCTCCTTCGCTTTTTCTCCGAAAATGTTTTCCGCGATGTCCTTGGTCAGCTCCTCAGGCTTCTGGGCGAACAGTTTCCTAGTCAAGTTCTTGCCCATCCACTCCCTCCGCTGCCTAATCAGCCAAAGGGCGTCGAACCTTCCCTCGCGGCACACCTTGACGCACTCGGGGTCTCCGCCGCAAAGGTCGCATATCGTCGCCTTGTTGTCGCCGGGGTGAAGGAACGGGATGTTACCTGGACACGCTTCTATGCATTTTGCGCAGCTCACGCATTTTTCCCTGTCAACCTTGACCGCCAACGTTTTTTCGTCGACCGACAGCGCCTTGGTCGGGCACGAGGCGACGCACGGGTAGTCGTGGCACTGGCTGCAAAGGTGGGGCACTTCCGCTCCGGGGAAGAGCATGAAGACCCTTATCCTGGAGGCTTCGGGCCACATCTTCCCCTCGTGGCGCAGCGAGCAGGCGAGCTCGCATCTTCGGCATCCGCTGCACCGCAGAAGGTCCCTGAAGATCCAAACGACTTCTTCTCTGCTCATGGTAAAATCGTAGAATATAAGCGGAAGAGGAAAATAAGAATATCGCAAGAACCCCGAATAAACTATACTGCATACTTTAAAACTCTCAGAAACCCAAACTGAAGAGGAAGAGTTCAGTCAAGCCTTTCCCAATATTTGAGGATTTCAGCTCTGGTTCCGACCGATTTGAGGAAGTCAACGAGTTTGCCGTGAAGAGTCTCCGCAACAACCATGTTTTCTTTATAGATGTTGCGCTGTTGGTTGGGGTCCGTTGGGAGATGGTAGAGCTCGTTTCTGGGAGCTTCGCCCATGATTTTCTGAAGCCGCCTGAAGCCGTCCACGATTTTGGTCTCCTGTTCGGGCGGAAGGTCCTTTAACGCGTCGTCCACTTGCCCGCAGTATACGAAGAACCAGTCCTTGTCAATGACTGAAATGCGCTGGCCAGCGACGGGTCCGTGAATTATGCTGGGGGACGAGACGGCGATGTCACTCCATGAAGGGCTTTCGCCGTTCATAATGGGGATTAACGATTTTCCCTGCATCACATTAGGTGCTTTGGCTCCGCCAATCTCAAGTATTGTTGGGGCTAGGTCGGGGGGCTGCGCCAAAGCGTCGTAACGGTTTGGCTTCGCGCCAGGCATCCTAATCATGAGCGGAATGTGAGCTACTTCGTTATAGAGCGGAGCGAGCCCGTGAGCTGTTTCGGTTATTATACTTTTTCCGATTAGCCCGTGTTCGCCGTGGTAGAACCCGTGGTCCGTCGTGAAGATTACGGCGGTTTTGTCCCACAGACCTAGTTTCTTCACCTTCTTGAGCAGGTAGCCGACCCAGTGGTCCACCATGGTGGCTTCACCCGCGTAAAGGGCGCGTGCATGTTTCAGCTCTGCCGGAGTCAGGTAGTCGCACGGTCCGTAGGCAGGATACGTCACCTCTTCTCCCGAATACCCTGGGTCGTAGAGGTCCACGTACTTTTTGGGCGGGTCCCAAGGCTCATGCGGGTCAAAGACGTCCACGTACAGGAAAAACTTGTCGTGCTTCCAGTTTTTTTCCAGCCACCTCGCGGACTCTGCCATCGTCCTCGCGGCGAAGCGGTCGGACTCGCCTTTCATTTCCGAGGTGTTCCGCAAGTATTGGACCATGGTCGTGTCGGGCGACCTGAGCTTTTTGGGGTCACATGGAAATTTTATGTCAACTGGGTCAGTGCTGTACCTGTCGTTTTCTTGGCCTCGGACCCAAACCCAGCCGTCGTATCCCCTGTCGAAATGGTACCCGTCCTTTAGTATGTGGGGAGTGTCGCAAATCAACATCGTCACGTAGCCAGCTTCCCTCATGCAGTCAGCGAGGACAACCTCGTCCGAGCTGAGTGGACCCCAGTCGGTGTAGGTGAAGGTGTACTTGCCCGTCACGACGTCTTTCCGGTTTGGAACCGTCGGAAACGAAGCCGCGTACGCTCTGTCGAAGACGACGGACTCCGCAGCCAGCCTGTCGATGCTCGGCGTCTTTATCCAGCTGTTCCCGTAGCAGCCCAGGTGGTCCCTGCGGAAGGTGTCAGAGACGATGAGAATCACGTTCATGACCTAGGGTTTGTGGAGTTGCGATTAAAAGCGTTCTCTCCTCCGCTTGAAAACTATAAAATGATTATGAAAGCCGCATCGAGATGAATGTTTTTTATACCTTGGTAATGTAGTGGTGTCAGGTGAGTTGCGGATGAAGGACCTGCTTGAGTTTATTTCCCAGAAGGGAGCGAAGGCGGGGGCAAGCTTCTGCGAGGCGAGGTTCTTCGAGGAGAGGACCAAATACATTTCGATTGAAAACGGCGTCGCGAAGTCGATGTCTTCAGGCATCCTCCACGGAGTCGGAGTCAGGGTCATAGTCGGCGGGAAATGGGGGTTCGCGTCGACAAACGTGTCCACAAAGCCAAGCGTCGAAAGAGCCCTGAAAGACGCTGTTGGAGGAGCGAAGTCCATCGCAGCCCAAAAAGGAGAAGGAGCGGTGGTTGTTGACCAGAAGGCCGTCGTCGACACGGTCATCCACAAGCCGAAGGTTGACCCCGACAACGTAAGCGAAGAAGAAAAGATGAAGAGGATGCTGGAAATCGAAAAAGCCGCCCGAACCTACAGCGAAAGGGTCAAAGACACCTTCGTGAGCTACCGCGAAGTGCTGACAAGGGTCATGGTTGCCAACTCGTTCGGGACGGTCATTGAGGAGACGACGCCCAGAACCGCCGTCTACTGCAGCGTCATCTCGAAGGAGGGTACGAACATGCAGGCCGGGTTCAAGTCGGCTGGAAACGTCGCTGGATACGAGCTCGTCGAAGGCGTTCAGCCCGAAAAGTTCTCCTTGAAGGCAGCTGAGACAGCCGTGAAGCTGCTTGACGCCCGTCCTCCTCCTAGGGGGACGTACACGGTCGTGGTTGACCCGGACGTGGGCGGGCTCTTCGTCCACGAGGCTTTCGGTCACAACAGCGAGGGGGACTTGGTCTTTGGCGGGCAGTCAATAATCTCGGGCAAGATGGGGGAGAAGGTGGCAAGCGACCTAGTCTCGGTGTGGGACGACCCGACTGTACAAAAGAACGGGCACTTCGTCTACGACCACGAGGGAACCAAGGCAGAGCCACATCCCATCGTCGACAAGGGCACCCTGGTCGGGTACCTCCACTCCCTGGAGTCGGCAGCCAAGCTAGGCGGCAAGCCGCAGGGCAGCGCCCGAGCCCAGAACCAGCACTTCCAGCCCATAATTCGGATGTCGAACACGTTCTTCGCGGCGGGGGACATGAGCCTGGAGGAGGTCCTCGAAGACGTGAAGGTGGGGGTCTTCCTGTCGGGGTCCCAGTACGGCTACGTGGAGACCCAGAAGGGCCAGTTCACGTGCAAGGCTGAGCAGGGCTGGCTCATAGAGAAGGGCGAGCTGACGGAGCACCTCAGGGACGTAGCCATCAACGGATTAACTTTAGACGCTTTGAAGAACGTCACCGCGGTCGCCAAGGACCTGAGGATTGAGATGCCGGGCATGTGCGGGAAGGGCGGGCAAGGCATGTACGTCGACGCGGGCTCACCTCACATGAGGTTCGAAGGCGTCGTCGTTGGAGGAAGAAGGTGACAGACATGGAAAAGATTGACTTAGTTACTCCTGTCGAGAAAGCTGTCAAATTGCTATCAAAGATGGACGTAGACTTTTTCGACGTCTACGCCGCGTACTCACGCGGACTGAACATCGAAATACTGGGCAAGGGAATCAAGGAGTCCATGTCCCGGACCGACCTCGGGCTGGGCGTAAGAGCCTACAAGAACAAGGGACTCGGCGTCGCTTTCTCTCAAAGCTTAAAAGCTGAGGACGTCGAAACCACAGTTCGCCGAGCTGCCACGTTCGCGTCTGTTGCGCAGCCCGACCCCTACTTCAAGGGGATGCCGGGTCCATCGAAGGCAGCCAAGGTTAAGGGTCTCTGCGACTCCGAGGTTGCCGCCCTGACGTTGGAGGAGGTCGGGGGTTGCGCGAAGAGCATGATAAAGGCCGTGGAGGGCGTCCGCAGGGGAGCCATGTACCAAGGAGGACTGGGCACCGGGCACTCGAGGGGCTTCCTGATGACTTCCATGGGGGTTTCGGTTGAGGCTGAGAAGACGTCCGTGTCCGCGAGCGTTGGACCCACGTACAGGAGGGGCGACGACGTTGGGAGCTCGTACGAGTACGACTACGGAATCACGCTGAAGGAGATTGACTTCGAGAAAATCGGCAAACAAGCCGCGGAGAAGGCCGTCGAGCAGTTCGGCTCGAAACGGGTGGAAAGCGCGACCATGCCTTTAATCCTTACCCCTGACTCGTCGAGCTCACTCATCTTCGCGCTACTCGGAGCCATTTCGGGGGAGTCCGTCGCCAAGGGAAGGACGTTCGCGTCGGGCTGCCTCGGAAAACAGGTCGCCCCCTCAGTCCTGTCGGTGGTGGACGACGGCACGATTCCGGGCGCGATTGCCAGCGGGGCCTTCGACGGCGAGGGCGTCCCCAGAAGGCGGGTCGAAGTCATAGGCAAGGGCACCGTGAAGACGTTCCTGCACAACTACTACTCGGCTGGAATCTTAGGGACTGAAACAACTGGGCACGCTGTGAGGGGAGGCTACGGCGGCTACGTGGGGGCAGGGCCGACCAACGTCCAGGTTGAGCCGGGGGACAGCACGCTGGACGAGATGGTTGCGGAGACGAAGGCGGGAATCCTGGCCACGAACATGGGGTTCACGCCGAACAACGTTTCAGGCGAGCTGTCCGCAACGATCGACGAAGGCTTTCTCATCGAGAACGGCGAGAGGAAGCACCCCGTCAAGAACCTGATGGTGGGCGGGCACATGCTGGAGCTGTACAGGGACATCGAGCTCGTGTCTAAGGAGGGGCGGACCGTCGGGAAGGGCTTCTTCTTCCCCAACGTCAAGCTCAAACAGATTAAACTTGCTGGCAAATGACGGCGAAACGAAGCCGACGAATAGACTAATTTTTTATCCTGAACCTCTTATTCTTTATCCTAGTAGTGATCGTCTGGTTGTGCCTCTTGTGGATGGAGTTTTCGTTGATTACATAATTATATTCTTTGCGTTGGTATTCTATGCTTTTTTAATCGTTGTGTATCTTTTGCGTGCTCGCCAGCTTGAAGAGATGGAATGGAAGTTGAGTCTGCCGTTCAGTCTTCAGTTGATACCCTTCGCTCTGCTTTGGATCGTGAATCTTCTCATCGGCAACGACTCAGGACGCTTAGTAGCTGAATTACCCGTAATCATCTATCTGGTCTATGACCTTTGGTACCGTTTGATTACTCAGAAGAAACCTTATCATCACCCTGAGCGTTGGCCAGTGAGTCTTGCTGTTTACCTTTTGCTCTTGTTCATCGGATGCATAGGTTTAAACTGGTATGGATACCTAGTGGCTAATGTTTATGGAAACATGCTTGTGGTCTCATTCTTCATAATGATGAGCTCATATGGCTATTACCAATATAGATATAACAAGAGTAAGAAAATTAAACAAAATTAAGAAGGCACTCCACTCAGAAAGCTTGTGCTATGCAATTAGAAAGTTCTTGGAGTCCATTTTTGTTCCACCAATCTAAAAACAAAAAGCCAATTTATATCCAGTCAGTCAATTTCAAGTATTTTTTCCATCAACTATTTGAATTTTCCTTTGGTTCTGTGAAGCTGTAAGGGATGCATTATGCAGTTTGGAAGTTTAAAGTCTTCAAAATCTTGTAAGGTAACTAAATTTTATGACCAGTCAACATTCAATTGTGGAATGTATGCTTGCATTTGAATTTTTCCGCTTTAATGAGAAGAAGCCTTTCGGCGAACGTCAGTTGCCCCTCTTTTTCTAGCCGTTCTTGTAGCTTCATAAGCTGTTTGAAGTGCGTCTCGACGGTGAAGCCCTGCACAATCCACGGAATCGCCTTGAGGAAGTAAACGAGCGCTCCGACGTCCCTGAAGACCGTTTTTCCCTCCCACTCTCGGGCGTCAATTACCACGAGCTCCGTGGGCTTAATCAGTTCCAACGCATACTCCAGAGTGAAGAATGTCCACTGCGGTTCGTAGCCGAATTCGCGGTGAAGGTCCATCAGGCTTCTTCCGTCAACCTGCTCCGTGAGGAAGACCCCGCGGGGCTTCAGGACCCTAGCCACCTCCGACGCGTTGTAGGCGGAGTGCCGGTCAATCACCAAGTCGAACTCGCCGTTGGCAAAGGGCAGTTTTCCTTCTAGGGACTCTTCAGCTTCGACAACCTCGACGCCGTGAGGCAAGAGCCTCCTACGAGCCAAAGTTAGGTTCGGCGGATACCCTTCGGTCGCGACCACCCGCCTCGGGAAGCAGTCCTTCATTGCCAGCAGCTTTTCGCCGCCTCCCGTCCCAAGGTCCAGAACAGCCGTTGACTGGAGCATGAGTTTCTTCGCCATTTCCATGTAGGACCACGGCGGCTGCTCCTCTACGTACCTTCCCGCGATGTGGCTGAAGTCCCAGCCTTCGAAGGGTTCGGACTCTTCCCTCCTCCACTGCTGAAGCAGAACGTCGACTGCCTTGCGGTCCATAGTTCAGTTCACAGCCTCACCTCATTTGAAGGCGATTCTGCGATAAAAGTCCAAGGCAATACTTGGACGCAGCGAAACCTTCTGTTCTAATGTTTGGACAGACTGTTCTGGTCCATGGTAATATACTGCTGTTAGTTTATTCTATTCACGATGCCAAATGAACCTGAAGGTAGTTGCAGCGTTAATTATTGCCATAATCGTCTGCTCAGCGGGAGTGACCGTAGCTCTGTCGGGCATTCCGTCCGCTTCCGAAGACCTTGTCTGCCCCGAAGGCGCCCACGACATCACCGGGCAATACGTCTTGACGCCCATCGGCACGAGGAGCGAAAACTTCATGTGGACGTGCCTCCGATGCGGCGAGTCCTGGATACAAAGATACGCGGAGGACGCTTACGAGGCTTGGCGGGACGCTTTCCTGGAGCCCGACTTCGTCCGAAACTACGCGATGCTTTACCTGAGGGCGGTTCTGGAGATGAAGGTCCCCGACCCTCTAACAATAAATTGGACAGGCGGAAGGGCTACGCCCGAAGGCTTATTGGGCTACGAAACCTACGTTTACGAGTCGGGCGACGTGTCCGTGACGGTGGGCTACCCGGTTGTGCTGCCCGAGAACACTGAGTACACGATAACCGTAAAAGTGCACGGCGTGACCGTCTGGAAGGGAACGCTTCTACGTCGAGAGTTCAAGTCTAGCTCGCCCTTCTCTGGCGAGAATGGTGCCACCTACGATTATTACGGAGGCGTGGGAGTCTTCGAGAGGGGCGTCCACGTAATCGCCACAAGCCAAGACCCGTCGCTGCCCACGGGCGAGGCGGACGGCGACTACTGGAGGGCACTCAAGGAGCACGAGGCGACAGTGGCTTCTCCCGAAGACTTCGTCTCCATAATAGTTTCTCGTGGCGACTTCTCGACTGGAGGATACACGATACAGGTAAAGAAGTTCAGCTATATCGAGTCCGACCCTGTGAAGCTGAGGTTCGAGGTGAACGTCACGGACCCCGGCGAAGGCGTAGCGGTAACCCAGGCTTTGACGAACCCGCTGGTCCTCATCCCCCTCGGCAACCTCGACCCCGGCGAGTACGAAGTCCAGGTCCACGTGGACGCGTACGTCCTCACCTACGGCGAGAACGGCGAACCCATCTACACCCAACTACTCACGTTCAGAGAAGAACTCTGGACAGCAACGTTCACAGTCGAATAAACGGGTAAAGCGTAATTCGTAATTATGTAACTTTAGCTTCAGTCGTTGTTGTGCGAACGTTTTTTAAATGCGTACGGGGCTTAGTTTGGTTTATGCCGTTCAGTAGGATTCTGCTGGTTAAGCCTAAGGGGAAGAGTGGGCTGAGCTTCCTGATGGATCAGGTTCCTCTCGGCTTGGAGTACATCGCGGCTTACGTTGGGGACTCGGTTGACGCGGTCCACGTCGTCGACATGGAGATGGAGCGCCGAACGTTCCAGCAGATCCTCGACCTGCACAAGCCCGACCTTGTTGGTATTTCGATGTCGGCGACCGAGCACAACGAGGGGCTTCGGCTCGCGGCAATAGCAAAGAAGGAGGGCGCCACAACGATGGTCGGCGGCTACCACCCGACGGCTGTGCCGGACCTGATGCTGTCTTTTCCTCAGGTGGACATAGTCGTCCGCGGCGAGGGCGAAGCCACCGTGAAGGAGCTCGTTGAGAAGGGCGGACCGGAGGGCGTCCTCGGAGTCTCTTACAGGCAGGCTGGGCAGGCGGTGCACAATAAGGACAGGCCGTTCATCAAGGACTTGGACAGCGTCCCTTTTCCTGCTCGTTGTCTTAGGCTTTACCCGTACTTCGCTCAGGACCGGAGGACGGACTACGACGCAATCATGACTTCGCGGGGCTGCTACAGCCACTGCACGTTCTGCTGCGAGCCCAGCATGAGCCGGGGGCACTACAGGGTGCGGTCCCCCGAGAACGTCGTCAAGGAGGTCGCCGAGATATGCGAGTTCCACGGCGGACGAAAGGTCATCGGCTTCATCGTGGACCCGAGCTTCATGGGCATCCCCCAGCGGGTTGAGCGCATCGCCGAGCTGTTGCGGGACCAAGACTTGAACATCGAGTTCATGGCTCTGGTGAGGACGGACCACATGGCGAAGTACCCCGAGATCGTGAGGAAGATGTGCGAGGCGGGGATACTGTACTTCGAGATGGGCGTCGAGAGCCCCAACCCGAGGGACCTCGAGTCGACGAGGAAGGGCATCACCACCCAGATCCACAAGGAAGCCGTAAAAAATATTCGTAAATACGGCGGAAGCGCGGGCGGAACCTTCGTCATCGGGCTGCCCGACCAGACCGAGGAGGAGGTCAGGTACTTCCCCGTGTACGCGCGGGAGATCGGGATGACAGGCGCCGCGTTCGGCGTGGTGACTCCGTTTCCGGGGACCAAGTTCTACGAGGAGCTCGACAAGGACGGCTTGATCTTCGAGACGGACTGGGAAAAGTTCGACGAGATGCACAACGTCTACAGGACGAAGCACCTGTCGAAGCAGAAGATCGAGGAGCTCGCCACCTACTGCATGGCGAAGTTCTGGAACGTCGACACCTTCATCGACCGCGAGATGGTCACCCAAATCAGGACGAAGAAGAAGATGACTCTGGCGAGCTTCGTCCGCGAGAGGGCGAACGACATGCAGTTCATCAGCAGCGCCGGGAAGACCCTCAAGAAGGACGAGTTCGGCCACTACGCCAAAATTTTCTTGGACGCTTATCCCGACCCTCGCGTCGAGGAGTACACCCGGCGGGTAGGCGTCCACAACGTCATCGAGATGTCGCGGTTCCTCAGACTCCTCGGAAAGCAGACGATCCAATGCACCGTGAACCTTGACGAGGACGCAGCCATCAGTTTCATAATTGAAACAACGGGCAAGTCGGTCGAGTACGTCCGCATCATCCGCGGGAAGCAGAGCCGCTCAACAATAGATTTCGGCGTCGACATGAAGCTGATCGGTGGACAGGGGCAGGTGTCCAAGAAAGAGTTGGTGAAACGGGTCCTCAATCAAAGAAGCGGTCTCAAAGGATTGCGGGGCACCTTCAGGCTCGTCGCCGCGGTCGGAACAGAATTTTTTTCGTGGAAAATTAATAAAACAGAATAGGTTGCGCTTCGGGCTTTCTTTGTCCGCAAGCTTTATATGTTAACTTGTTTACTTGTTATACATGTTTAGGTGGTTTAAGGTGTCAAGCGAACAGAAAGACGTAACCGCAATAAGGGGGCTCGAAACCGAGCTCTACAACAAGATCCTCGCGAAAGCCAAAGAAACGGGCAAAAACGTTTCCGACCTGATGAACGACGCGATGCAGTCATACTTGAACCAGGTTCAGGAAGCCTCAACAATTTTCGGCGAAAACATGGACAACATCACGGTCACAAAAAAGGACCTGACCGACATCGGAAGAGTGTCATTCAAGGGCGTCACGAACCTGAGGTTCACCAAGGACGTCGACAAGGAAGCCTTCGGAAGCAACGTGGTCTTAATCGAGGACTGCGACAACGTCCAAGTGCCCGAGCCGCTGTACTTGGACGCGATGAAGAAGGTGAAGGGCTGCCGCAACATCATCCGCTACCCGGTCGAAGAGCAAGTGATTCAGGACCAGAACGTCGTAAAATTCGGAGGATTCGACAAACAGTTTCCACACAATAACTTCTTCAATCAACCGTTCTTCCAGGACCAGAACGTCATAAGGATCGGCGGAATCGACAACCTCGAAATCTCGAAGAGCGACCTGGAGTCCATCGGCAAAAGGGTCATCTTCGAGAACGTCGACGAGCTGAAGCTCAGCCCGGACGTCGACGCCGAGACAATAAAGAAGTACGTCGAGGCCATCAGGAACGTGGACGAAGTG
>CAZOKM010000023.1:0-10690 GCA_964580405.1 uncultured Candidatus Bathyarchaeia archaeon
GACGCGTACCCGTGGATTTCCTTCGTCATGCCCCTAACAATCGCATACTACCAGTTGGTGAACGCCCCGTCTTCACGATGAAGTGCCGGCGGCCACCCGGTTGACGCTGCCTGCCTTTTTTTCGCGGTCTCCTCGTCGAAGTCGACCCCCAAGCCCGGCGCGTCCGGCGCGAAAGCGTAGCCTTCCTCCCACCTGATTTGCTTGGGGAACAGGTCGTTCGCGAAGCCACCCGGCTTGAGGGGCATCTCCTGCACCCCGACGTTGGTGGAGGCCATGCAGAGGGCGACGCAGGCAGCTGCGCTTACGGGTCCAAGCGGGTTGTGGGGCGCGATGTCGATGTAGTGCGTCTCGCACCAGTGAGTGATCTTGAGGGCTTCGGTCAGCCCGCCGACTATGCAGAGGTCGACGCGGGCGTAGTTAATCAGCTCCTCCTCGATGGCTTCTCTGAAGGCCCATTTCGACGCCCACTGCTCGCCAGCGGCTATCGGAAGAGACACGTGCCTCGCAAGCGTGCGGTAGCTGGAGGGGTTTTCTGACCGCAGCGGGTCCTCGACGAAGAAGGGCTTGTACGGCTCGATGGCTTTGCAGAGGGCAACGGCGTTAGCCGTGTCGAGGCGCGTGTGCACGTCGAAGACTATGTCGGCGTCTGCGCCAACGGCTTCCCTAACCAAAGCTGTCTGGTCCTTGGCCATTTGAATTGACTTTGCGGGTTCAAGAAGTCCCCTTTTTTCTTTTCCTTTATTGATTACTCCGGTCTCGGGCTGACTCAAACGAACAAATTTCCATCCTTCATGCACCGCGCGCTCGCAGCTCTTCACCAGCTCCTCGTTCGTATTCCCCCAAGTGTGCGGGTAACATACTACTTTATCGCGGACGGGTCCGCCGAGAAGCTTGTAAACAGGCAAGCCCAACGATTTGCCTTTGATGTCCCAAAGAGCAATGTCGATGGCGCTGATGGCGCATGCGTAAACCTTGTCGGCGGGGAAGAAGCTCCCTCTGTACATGTGCTGCCAGAGGCGTTCGGTGCTGAAGGGGTCCTGGCCCACGACGATTTGGGACAGGTGCTCAATCGCCTTTTTTATCGCGGCTCCCCACCAGCGGATGCCCACTTCTCCGAGCCCGTAAACGCCTTCGTCGGTCTCAACCTTCACTACGAAGTATGTTCTCCCGGAGTCTGCCACAAAAAAGGTCTTTATTTTTGAAACCTTCATAACATTTCGCCGCCGTTAATAGAATGTCGTGGTTAGTATAAAACATGAAGCGAAGCGCAACATTATTCATATTGTTGAGTAACGAGCCATTTTGTTAATGGTGTAAGAATTTTATGTTCCGTGCGTTTTCGACGGTGAACCTGCCCTGTTCAGCGTTTTTGATTTGTTGGCCATGGATTGTTAGGTTTTCGAACGACACGTTCTCGACGAGGCGCTTTCCATCGTACCCGTGGATTATCGAGAACGGGGAAGGCCCGTCTACGACCGCGATGTCTTTGAATTGAATGTTCCTGATACGCCCACGATTCGTTGCGTGAAATTCTTTTTTGTCCTCGGGGACGCTGAGCACGCCGTCCCACGCCCCGTGGAGGTAGCGCCTCTTCACTTCTTCCGGGTCTTTTGGGCTGTCTAGGCTGTACTGAGAGAGAAATATTGCCAAGTCGAAGAGCTTGTGGCGAGCGTCCTCCACGCGCACGTCCTCGTAGCGGACGTCCTCAACCGTCGCGAAGTCGCCATTGTGTATGCTGAAGACTGCTCCGCGTTCAACGTGTATCACGTCGCAGTCCTCGAAGACGATGTCGCGCAACCTGTTCGCCCTCAATTCGAATCCGATTTCGAGACCGTTCCCCCAGAGCGCGTTCCAAAACACTGAATGAGAAACTCTGACTTTTTCGACGCCGTTTTCTGGTGGATAATCCCATAATGCTTTGATTGCAACGCAGTCGTCCTTTGTGCGGATGAAGCAGTCGTCGACGTTCACGCTCCTGCTCCTCACGACGTCGACGCCGTCGTCGCTCCCGTTGTCGCTCACGACCTTCACATTGCGAACGTCCACTCGGTCGCAGTTTATCGGCACAATCTGCCAAGTCTGGCTGTTCACGACCGTAACACCCTCAACCTCGACTCCGCGGCAGTCCTGAAACTGGAGCAGCCTCTGCCGCCTCTCGCCCCTCCACTCGTTAATCCGAGTCCCGTCAAGCACGCCTCGGCCAGCGACACGAATGCCCTCTGCATTCTCTGCGAGGACGCAGCCCTCAACCACCGCTCCTTCGTCGATGTAGACCGTTTGCCCGCTTTCCACGCGTATGACGCCTGCTTCGTGGACCTTGTTCGGACCGAAATAGATGGTGTCCGGACTGTCCACTTTTGGGACCCCTTCTTCCGGCGGGTCTGCGAAGAGGAAAAGCGGACTAACAGCGGGGTCACGGTTCAACTCGACGCTCATCTTGCACGGTTTGTCAATCGTAAACCGGACTTCGTTCGAGTCGAAGGAGGGCTTTATGCCCAGGCTCAGGGGACGCACGTCCGCCCACTTGACGTCGCAATTGGCTTTAACCGTTACCTGGCTTGCTTCTTCGAAGTTGAACTGGGCGACCGCTGCGACGGGGACGTCGTAGACGGGGATTTCCTTATTGTTTATTTGGACCTTGAACGCTTGTGACGGTTTTACGCAACTCACCTTCCATTTCTCCTAAGTCGTAGTGAACGCTTTTACCACAATTTCCCTAGACGGCAAGCTTAAAGTCATTAGTATTATTTTTCTACATAATACTAAAAGATGACGACTCCGTGTTCACCGATGCTACGGACAATTTTACACACACAACCCAGGTAAAGGATTTGAATAAAAATATTTTATATGAGGTTAACATAGGAATATGCAAAGGTGAATGGTTAGTGGTCGAAGCTTTCATCCTCGTCAAGATTGCCACGCAGACGGTGGAGTCGGGCTACAACCGGTCTGTTGTTGAAAAAATTTGCCGCATGAAATGCGTCGAGAACGTACAGCTGCTTTTTGGTGACTACGACGCCATTGTGAAGCTGAACGCTCCTAAAATCCATGACGTTGAGAACACGGTCATCGAGGAGATTTCGATGATCACGGGAGTCGAATCTACCGTGACGCTTCTGTGCGTCGACGAAAGGATTCTTGAATAGGAGGAAAGAAAATGGAAATAGGATATGTCCTGTTCAACCTCGAACCCGGAACTAAGAAGACCTTCCTGGAAAAGGTTAGGAAAATAAAGGCGGTCAAAAAGGCACACCTCGTTATCGGCATCTTCGACGCGGTGGCGAGAATTGAGGCGGCGAACGTCGAAGAGCTCGAGAAGGTTTACCTGAACGAGATCGACAGCATAACCGGAGTGATGAATTCAAGACTCCACTTCGTCGCGTGCCCCAGAACCCGAAAATAGTCAGCCAGACGCATTAAGGTTCTACATCCCAGCAATTTTGAAGAAGTTTTTCAGCACCATTTTACCATCCCGGTGCTGTTCGTCGTAGGACTCGGGGTGGAACTGGGTCCCGTAGATCGGCTTCTGCCTGTGCTTAATGGCTTGAACTCTGCATTCGCTTGTGCTGGCCAAATTCGCGAACTCCTTGGGCAATTCCTTGATCTCCCAGTAATGGTATTCGGGAACAGCAATCTCGTCTTCTAGGCCGTCAAACAGGGGGTCCCTCATCAGTATTTTGACCTTAGTGATCCCCCACTCCTTCAGCATCCCGGGGCGGTAGTTCGGGTTCGGGTCCTCCTCCCCCGGCTTCAGCGGACGCAGCGGACCGCATTCTCCGCCGAACGCGTACGCGACGAGCTGATGGCCGCCGCACAAGGCTAGGGTCGGAACGTTGCCGTCCTTCAATAGTGTGAAGAGCTCCTTGAACCCTCCGAAGTCGTACTCCTTCCAGTCGGTGCTGCACCCGCTTATGATTAGGGCCTGAACCTTGGACTCCAATAAATCCTTCCTGTTGACGCGGAGGAAGTGCACGGGCAGGCAGTGAACGCCCGACAGCTTCTCGAACAACGCGCACCTCTCCATCACCCTGGCAAGATGGCCGGACCTTGCGTTCTCGTCTCTGTTGATCGCGTTCGGATGCTCAATGTCGACGAAGCAGATCATGCCAAGCCCCGGTGTTGAACCTTCCGGCTAATGAAATCACAGTATAGCTCTTTCGTCCTCAAATGGTTTACTGGGGAACCCAAGCTGCTTAGGAAAAGAATAAGGAAGACATGACAGGTTGGGATGACGTCCTTTATCTGTAATGCGGGTTGTTCTAATGTATAGATTAATAAGCGTTTTTCGGGTATTTTACTGCGAGGCTACAGGGTGACGGAGCAATCAACGAAAAGAAAAACTGCATCAGCTATACTCGTAGTTTTTTTAGTGTTTTTAGTCGGATCTTCTGCCAACGAAATAGCCATCATCTATCTGGATACGCAAAGCCGAATCAGCGACGCCTATGCCCTGTCCGACGAAAGGGCAAGCTCCGTTGACAAAAGCCTCGTTTCCTCGAACACCGGGTTCGCCCTGAACCTTTTCAAAGAGCTGATCGCCGAGGACCAGAACGGGAACGTCTTCATTTCGCCCTTGAGCGTCTCGATCGCTCTGTCGATGGCCTTCAACGGGGCGGAAGGCACAACGCGGGATGCCATGGCGAGGGTCCTTCAACTTGGGAACATGAGTCTGGAAGAGCTGAATCAGGGATATTTGGACTTAATCGAGAGCCTGGAAAATGCCGATATTCTTGTACAATTGAGTATCGCCGATTCTATTTGGATAAGGGACAGCTTCGAACCTTACGTTAGGCAGGAATTTACGCAAAGGGTCACGGAATTCTTCAGGAGCGAGGTTTTTACTCGCGATTTCGGGAGCCAGCAGACTGTCGACGAGATTAACGCTTGGGTAAGCGACCAGACAGACGGGAAAATAGACAAAATGGTGGACGAAATTGGTTCCCAGCTCGCTATGTTCTTGATTAACGCGATTTACTTCAAGGGAGAGTGGGTAACGAGCTTCGACGAGTCGGCAACCGAGGCGTCCGACTTCTTCCTCTCCGACGGAAGCGCAGTAAGCGTTGACATGATGTCGACGAAGGGAAACTTCAGCTACCTTCAGGGGGAAGACTTCACGGCCGTACGGCTTCCATACGGCAGAGACAAAATCGCAATGTACGTGTTCCTGCCGGACAGGGACGTCGCACTCGACTCTTTCGTTGAGTCACTGAGCCGAGAAACACTGGAAAACTACGTGGAAGGCTTCAGCCCGATGGGAAGCCTGCAGGTGAAGCTTCCCAAGTTCAAGATAGAATACGGGGTGAAACGTCTGAACGATGTCCTAAAGAATCTGGGGATGGGAACTGCTTTTATTCCGGCCGAAGCCAATTTCGGAGGCATCGCCACTAAACAACTTTACATAGACTACGTGGACCACAAAGCCACCATTGAGGTCAACGAGAAGGGAACCGTGGCATCAGCCGCAACCGTCGTGGGAATAAGTTTTTCCGCCGTTGGTCCGACCTTTAGCGTGGACAGACCCTTCTTTTTCGTAATCAGGGACGACCGCTCAGGAACAGTACTGTTCATGGGAAAGGTTGAGAACCCAACAGCAACGTGACCGCCACCCTACTTTTTCAGAGCTCACTCGATGTGGTCGGCGGCTTCTTTATCTTTTACCTGTGCTTGGCGGATGACGGTATGTGATTACGTCTTATATATTATTAAGAGCAATAAGATATCATGCAATTCGGACATTTCGATGATAAGAATAAAGAGTACGTCATCACGAGGCCGGACACGCCGCGCTCGTGGAGCAACTACCTTGGCTCCCTAGAATACGGCGCAGTCATCACGAACAATGCTGGGGGGTACAGTTTCTGGCGCTCCGCCGCGCGCGGCCGATTCACGCGCATCATCTTCAACAACGTCCCGATGGACCAGCCGGGCCGCTACTTCTACATCCGCGACAAAGAGTCCGGAGACTACTGGTCCTCCAGCTGGCAACCCGTCGGCAAACCGTTGGAGAAGTACAAGACCACCTGCCGCCACGGCACAGCATACACCATCATAGATTCAGATTTTGGCGGCATACATTCCGAGTCAACCTATTTTGTGCCTCTCGACCGGTTATTCGAGTTTTGGGTTTTGAAGGTCACCAACAGGTCCAAAAAACGTCGCAAGTTAAGGGTTTTCACGTATGCTGAGTTTGCTAGCGAATGGAACATTTTTGCTGAGGCGTTTAACCAGCAGTATTCGCAGCACATCATTGACTGCGGCATGACCGAGGGAATGATCAGTTACGTCATGCACCCCAACTTCGCCGGAGACCCAGCCGACCCGAACTCGCGCGTGATTGAAAAATACATTTTCCTCGGTCTGGTCGGCGCGAAGGCCTCAGGTTTTGATACTGACAGAAACGTGTTCTTAGGACCCTACCGCACCTATGCTAATCCCACTGTGGTTGAGAAGGGCAAATGCACGGGCTCACGGGCATACGGAGACACCGGCTGCGGCACTTTACAGATAGACGTCGAACTTGCCCCCAAACAGAGCAAGGAGTTCGCCGTGGTTCTGGGCGTAGGCAGCGCAGCGTATGACGGGAAAAAGGCGCTGGCTGAATTTAGTTCGATGGACAAGGTGCACGATGCTTTCGCAGAGTTGAAGCAGAAATGGCACAGCCGTCTCGGCGTGCTTAACGTCGATTCCCCTGACGACGACTTCAATAGCATGGTGAACGTTTGGAACCCCTACAACTGCCTCCTCACATTTGCATGGTCCCGCACAGCGTCACTGGTATACACCGGCGAGCGCGACGGACTGAGTTACCGAGATACTGTACAAGACATCCTAGGGTCCTTGTCTGCCATTCCGAAAGAAGCCCGAGAACGGCTTGAGCTGATGATCACTGGCCAATGCTCCAATGGAGGGGCAATGGCCCTAATCAAACCGTTTGAGCACCATCCTGGCAAAGAAGAAACGCCCACTCACTACCGCTCTGACGACTGTCTCTGGCTTTTCAACACGGTGCCAGCCTTCGTCAAGGAAACTGGCGACGTGTCTTTCTACGAGAAGGTTCTGCCGTACGCCGACAAAGGAGAAGACACAGTTCTTGGGCATCTGCGCCGCGCGATTGAATTTAACCTTGAACGTAGCGGCTCACACGGTCTGCCTTACGGACTGGGAGCCGACTGGAACGACTGTTTGAACCTTGGTGAACATGGAGAGTCAGTGTTCGTCGCGTTCCAAATCCGTTATGGCTTGACCGTTTACGCAGAGATTGCTGAGATGCTTGGTAAACCCGACGAAGTTGTTTGGGCTAACTATCAGCTCAAGAAGCTCGATGAGAGCATCCAGAAACACACTTGGGACGGCGAGTGGTTCATCCGAGCGTTACGTGAAGACGGCCGCGTTATCGGAAGGAAGACCGACGCCGAGGGCTCGATTTTCGTGAACGCGCAATCGTGGGCCGTAATCAGCGGCGCCGCGACAACGCAGCAAGCCAAATCCGCGATGGACAGCGTCTACGAGCGCATGTTCTCCGAATACGGGCTGGTCATGCTTGAGCCGCCGTTCAGGAAGGTAACAGACATCTACGGCGGCGTCATCTACCCCGCGGGCATGAAGGAGAACGCCTCAATCTTCAATCACACTCAGGGCTGGGCCGTCATGGCTGAGACTATGCTCGGACGCGGGGACAGGGCTTACGAGTACTTCCGGGCTTACATGCCAGCAGCCTTCAACAAAAGGGCCGAGATTCGCCAGATTGAACCGTACGTCCACTGCCAATGGACCCACTCCAAAAACAGCCGACGCTTCGGAGCTGGCCGCATACCTTGGCTGACCGGCACAGCGGCGTGGTCCTACTACGCAGCTACGCAGCACATTCTGGGTATCAGACCGGACTACAGAGGTTTACGAATTGACCCCTGCCTGCCCTTAAAATGGAAACGCATTAGGGTGAAGCGAAAATTCCGTGGAATTGACTTCGACATAACAATCAAAAACGGGGCAAAGGGCAAGGGCGTGAAGAGAATGCAGCTGAATGGTGAGGACGTTGAGGCCAGCCTCCTCCCCGTTGACCGTAGCAAAAAACAAAACAAAGTACTTGTTGAGCTTTACTGATTAGCAGTATATTCATTTCTGCTGCGATAATCCTGAATAAAGGCCTAAATAATAAAGTCAAGGAATCTTCATAACTAACCCTCTACTCGCGGCAAGTTAAAGAAGCCGAATTATTGGTAAGTTTCTAGACTTTAATGTTCTAGCTTGGTTTGCCGCCGCGTCTTCTCATCACTAAAACGGCGACGATGACGACGGCTGCGGCGGCGCCTGCGCCAGCTATTACGTACATCATTGGGAAGCCTTCAAGAGGAGTCAACGTTACGTCAACAACCACGTCCACTGTTTGGATGCTGGGTATCTGGACTCCATTATACGCGAGTCCTTGATATTCCGGCGTATTCGGCCAATTCAGTGTTTCAATGACCACGTTTTTGTTTGCCCTTATTGTGTGTGTTCCAGGCTGAGACAGCGAATAGTAGGCGCCAGCTCTAATAGTCCAGTCGTTTCCATCCAAAATAATATCGGTTTCTTCAGACGCAAAAATGTAGGCTTCAACATACGAATCCACTGAAAGATAGAACGTAGTGTCCTCGTCGTGTTTGACACCCATGTATGAAACGCCTGATCCGTATGCACCATAAATTCCAGGTCCCGTCGAATATTTCGAATTGGTGATTGAGCCGTTGTGGAGATATTGCAGCGTGATTGGATTGTCGCTTTGTACAACAATTGCGTTTGCTGAAGGCTTTAAGCTGACTCCGCTTCCTGCAATTACATTGGTTGATAATATCAGTTGACCTGTTTCGAGGTTCCAAACTGTGATTTTCGCGTCCTGAGTAGATGACGCTCTGAATCCATAGCTTTCTGTTGGGTCCCAGCTAGGTTGACACCACGAATAGAAGGTCTTTCCCACAAACCCTCCTTCAGCAGCTGGCAAAAAGAACGAACGAGCATCTCCCCAAATGTCCACAGGTCTTCCCGACTGGATCATGATGTAGCCCGTGGACTCGATTTTATATGTTCTGAACGGTTGCCACAATATCTCTTTCCACGTGTTCACTGGAATCGAGTATTGTTCTTGTACACTGTCGTTCCTTGTCACAGTAACCTCAGCATTCTCCAAGGCGAAGATCGCATATCCCACGGTGTAGCCGATTCCACCCCCTAAAAGGATGAATTCCTTGCCTACGTAAGCCCCGTTGACGTCTTGATAAAATGTTTCGGGTAAGGGTCCAGAAGACGCGTTGCCAGCTGGAACCGACCCATAATTGAGGAGGTAAACGCTTGCCAGCTTGTCTGTTTCAACCCTGAAGAAAGTTCCGTTCCTGAAGACTGTGTAATGTTTCTGCATGCTGTCTATCGTGGCTTCAGAAACCAATGAGCCGTTATCCACACTGTAGACTTTTACGTGAGTGCCATCCACTATGCCAACAACTGCCACCAACCCAGCTGTCCCACGCCCAGACGTCCCCGTCGCATTCGTAGCGAGCCTCCAACCTGAATTGAGATCATCGGTGTCAGTCAAATTATAGCGCCACATTTTCGCGGGAACATAACCGAAAAACTCGTATTTTTCCTGCGCATACACCTCATAAAAGGTTGAGAAGAAGAGAGAAAAATTACCTAACAAGAGAATTATGATCGTTATCGCCAAAAAATCCCTTATGATGTTAGTTTGGCATTTCATCTCTGATTCCCTCATGGTCTGTATTGAATAGATAAGAATTTCTGCGTTTAAAAGTTTGGTTGGTTGTATTAAAATTTAAAGGAACCGAATAAAGCTAATGCCTCAAAGGAAAAGGATGCAAAAGCCCGTAAGGAATGCGTGGATGATATTCATGAGCCAGAAAAAAAATATTCCAGTTTCTTCTAAGCAATCGGAAGTGGCAACTCTTGGGGGAGGTTGTTTCTGGTGTACAGAAGCTGTCTTCAGCCTTTTAGAAGGGGTCGAAAAGGTAGAAGCAGGTTACTCCGGAGGGAAGATGGAAAACCCGACTTACGAAGAAGTTTCCACGGGAACAACCGGACACGCAGAGGTTGTGCAAATCAGTTTCAATCCAAACGTGATTTCCTTTAAAGGAATCTTGGAAGTTTTTTTCTCGTCGCATGATCCGGCAACGTTGAACCGCCAAGGGAATGATGTTGGCACACAGTACCGCTCAGTCATATTTTACCACGATGACCAACAGAAGGCAATAGCGGAAAAGGTAATCAAGGAACTCACTGAGACGAAAACCTGGAACATGCCCATAGTGACACAAATAGAACCTTTCAAAATATTCTATAATGCCGAAAAGTACCATCAAAACTATTTCAAGAACCACCCCGAAAAATCTTACTGCAGCATAATAATAGCACCAAAAATCGACAAACTAAAACAACACTATCTGGGCAAATTGAAGTTGCATCTCCCTTAAGTCAGTATACCGACAATTTCGCATTCGTAGCAGAAGCCTGCTGGGACCTTGGCTGCAACAGATGCTGAAAAAACCTAGGGGGTAGGGGCTGAAAAACATTAATGTCAGACTTTTTTCTAAGGTGCTAAACATTTTAGAGTTCAAAATTTAAACAGGCTTGTTTGGCTCTTATCTAAGGCACACTTCATTATATTTTATTATGACATTTTATTACGACGACGCCGGGG
>CAZOKM010000023.1:10700-20688 GCA_964580405.1 uncultured Candidatus Bathyarchaeia archaeon
CACAAATATGAAAAAGATGTCTGATAAAGCAAAAGGACGTATAAAAAGCCTTTTTAGTCGTCGCTATGATCTTTTACTTTTTTGAGTGTTTTGTGTTTTCCCGGCTCCTGTTCAGTTACTTTCCTAATTGCTATGACTCTGGCTCGGTCTAGGTATCCCCCTTCCCTTAACTCCGTCTCTTCAGGGATGTTAAAGACCTTTAAATCCTTATGATCTTGCATGTAAAGCTCGATTGCAATCTCATGCATCAGCTCCCGAACTCTCCGCCAAAAAGGGCTAATTTGACTCAAGGGTTCCGCCAGCCTTTTCATCAAACTATGGTTTCTACCTTTAACATTTCGTTGAGTTTGTACATGAATCTTATGTCAAAGAAATTCCCAAGCGCGCGCTGCGAGCTACCCTTAAAAGACGCCAAACCAACTTTGCTAAACAATTTTGTTTATACTGTCGCGTTCTTAGCTAGCTACAGATTTTCGAGTGCAAAGAAGCTGTTGGAAGAAGTCTTCCGATTCGAGAACTGAACAGGAAACTCACGTCGATCAGCTGAGTTGTTCTTCACCCGAAATACCGCAGCATAGGCTTAGTCGCACATCTTGTTAGGGAAACACTTCCAGCGTTTAGGTTTGAAGCTATTCACTTTTTATCATTTTCCATTGTTCTTCTATTCTTATCGCCAATTTGATTTCGGTTGTTTCGTATGCTAGCTAGATTTGTGTCTGTATGTAAAAAATTTATATGGTAACTTATCTTATAGCTAAGTCATATCAATCTATATGAAGGGTAAACAGCTCTGGAAAAAGGCCGCAATTTTAATGACAATACTGAACAAAAGTCTCTTCAACAACTAGCAGACTTACTGGTGGCAGAGACCCGAAAAATTCTAAATTTAGCTGTATCAGAAGATGACCTGAAGATTGAATTTGAAAAATTGTTAGCGCCAATTTTGAAAACAGCGGGGATTAACTGCATTGTTCGATATAATCGACTTGGAGAAAAGGCAAAAACTGTTTACAGTGGGAGACCTGATGCAGTTCATGGTCAAGTAATAATTGAATATGAAGCCCCCTTAATTGCGAAATTCTTGGGTGCTCTAGCTTGGTTTGCCGCCCCGTCTTCTCATCACTAAAACAGCGACGACTGCGAAGGCTGCGGCGGCGCTTACCCCGACGATTATGTACGTCGTCGGGAAGCCTCCTTCAAGAGGAGTTATTGTGACGGTTGGGTTGTTAGCGACTGTTTCGATGCATGGTATTATAGTTCCTGTAAACCAGATTCCTTGGTAGTCGGGTTCGCCGCACCAGTGGATTATTTCTACAACAATGTTTTTATTAGAAGTGATCTTGTGGGTCCCAGGTATAGTAGATAGATAGTAACTGTCATTTCGTACTGTTTGAGTGATCTCATCATCGATGGTTATTTGAGTATCATCTGATGCGAAGAAGAAGACGTTATTCTGTGCATATACAGGAAGGTATATTTCAGTTTCTTCACCAGGCCGAACGCCAATAAACATGATTCCTTCCTCATATCCCGAGTATTTGTCTACCTTTGGATTTCCACCAGCAAGAGGACGCATCTGATCAATAGTGCCATTGTGAGTCAATGCCAGCGTGATCGGTTTTTCGCTCTGCACAGCTATCGCATATGCTGCGGGTTTAAAAGCAACGCCGCTTCCTCCTTCCACTGAAAGCTGAGTTAGCAGCTTCTTGGTCTCAAGGTCAAACACTTTTACTGTAGTAGTCTCTGTGGCTGACACTCGGTATCCGAAATCCATTATCGTGTCCCAAGTTTTGACTGACATTGCAAGGAAGTAAGTTCCCACAAAGCCTCCTTCAACAGAAGGAACCGCATAACAATGACAGTCTCCTCCAAAGCCTGGTAAATCTTCTCCTCCTGATTCCACCATAATGTTTCCAGTAGAGGTTATTCTGTAATTTCTGAAAGGGCTTAACAGTAAAGTCTTGTATGAATTAGCCTCAAGAGCATATGAAGTTGATGTACCATCATCTTTGGTTACTGTGACTGTAGAACTTTCTACGGCTAATATCGCGTAATAGATGTCTGTTATATATTGAGAAGCCATAAAGACGAATTCTTTACCAACGTACAAGCCATCCGTAGACGTGTAGAATGTATGTGGCAAGGGACCAGTCGCATTAGAAGGCGGAGGCATAACAGGTATCGATTGATAATTAAGGAGTCCAACAGTTACTATTTTGTCTGACACTACTTTGAAAAATGTGCCATTTGCTAAAAGTATTGAATAACTCTCTAACGTGTTTAACTTTCTCAAACTGTAATTACCAAGAGTTAAATCAAAAACCTCAATATTTGTGCCGTCGATTGAAGCAACAATCGTAAGAAGAGACGTGTTGGCACTTACTTGCAGCTGCCAGCCTGAATTACGATCACGTCCGTCCGTAAGATTGTATCGATAAAGTTTTGCAGGAACAACGCCATAATAGGTATATGTAGTTTGGTCGCTTGAAGATGGTTTAATCCCAGTAGTTGCTGTGGGGGAAAAACAAATTATGGATATTATAATGAAATGATACAAAACAAATTTTATATTAATCTTTTTGAAATGCACGTTTTCAGGCCCTCTTCTTTATTACTCTTAATATTATGTTATCAGCTATATCTATTTTTACAATAACTCTGTGTACAACAGTAGTGTTATGGGGAATTTTTCTGTGTATGTATTAAAATTTAATCCCGACCCAACCCAGAGGAAAGGCATAACACTAAGCTAGCAACCAAGCAACCTACGAGAGAACCAAATAAACATATTTTCTATAGTTTATGGCTGGTTTTGATGAGTTTGTTTACATCGAAACCTTTTAACTTTACAAATTCAATTAGTTGAGAGAATAGATTGTCGTCCATTTGTGGGGTTCTGTTCAATATCCAAAGATACCTGCGATTTGGTGTGCCTACAACGGCATAATCGTAATCCTTTCCTAAGTTTATAATCCAATAATCACCATAGAATGGCCAGAAGAACGTCACTTTCAGTTTCGCTCCAGTGTTCTTGTCAACTATTTTTGCCTTGCCCTTTGCTTGTTTCAGCTTGCCATCTTTTAGGCATTCATTGAGTACGGAAACTTTACCATCTTTAGATAAGCTATAAGTCGCTGTTATATCAGTACAATCATCTTCAAATTTAAAGGGAAGGTGCGCAATCTCATACCATTTACCAAGATATCTCTTCAGCTCAACTTGTGGCACGACTTCAAGCGTATTTTTTATCAAATAAATCACACACACTTACACTTTTAATTAAATAAAATGAAGCGGGCTTATCAACACTTGAAAAAACATAGAGGGACAGGAGTAGGTTCGCATTGACCAAAATTCATTTTTTAGAAAAATCGATATTAATCTTCTTTCCAGGCGAAAGAACAGAATTGGTTGCCCCATTCTCTATTATTAAAAATACTGTTTGTCTAGGCTGTCCAACTCGCCGATTATCTTTTCCAGTATCGGCAACGTGGAATTCTTCAGTGCTTCCCTCTTGACAGCTTCGACGTCGACCTCGGAAAACCTCAGGACCGTCTTGATGTCGTCCACGTCTTTCAATGTTCTGTCCTTCGGAACCGTCGCCTTTACCATTCGCAGCTTCGCGAGTATCAGGTCTTCCGGCGTCTGATAGAAGGTTGGCAGCCCCAGGATTGAACCCGGCCTTTTTCTTAGAGTCTTGCGGAAGAAGATGACGTCAACGGTGAAGGGCGATATACTGTCTTCGAACGAGACTACGTTGTAGCCCGACCTGAGCGCAACTTTAATTTTCTCTTCTTCAACTTTTAATCCCGCCAATTTCAAGGCTGGAAGCAACCATGAATGAAGATTCTTCGCGGAAACCTTCACTATAATGTCCACGTCCGCCGTGGTGCGAGGCAACCCGTAATGGCTTGCTGCCAAGGCCTCAGTAAGCAGATACTCCACTTTAGCACCGTTTAGGGCGTTGACTATTCGCTTGACTACTCCTTCGAAAGCTTCCATTTCCCTGACTCCGCGTTAAGCTGCTTGCCGAAGGCTATCCTTTCCCGAAGCATCTCCAGCAGCCTGTCTTCGGTGATTCCCGGATGCTGGTCCCTGATGCCCTCTGCGCATATGCGGACGCAGACGTCTGTCATGTTGATCGCGAGGTTCACTTTCTCCTCAGGCGTCAACTCGCTGAAATCCAAATCCGCAGCCCCCACCCCAAGAGTAGGCTCGTGTCCTTAAGAAACCTTCTCTCCGAAAAAAACTGCGTATGCCCATAACTGATTCTATGCTAGTTGTTAAAGTGCCAGCCATTCTTCCACCCGAGCCAGAACGCGTAGCCGCAGGCGCTCATGACGTACGCGCAGGTGCAGCATTACTGCAGGGTCGGCTTGGACTCGGGCAGGTGGTCGCAACCGAAGCCTTCGCTATGTACTCGAGGCACGCCCTTGAGCACGAAGCGGTCTTGTTTGTTGGATGGCGATTTTTTCGTCACTACACTTTTTCTTCCTGTTTCGGTTGATCGGTTTTCTCGTTTTTTGTATGTGCGACGATTGAGTCCATAGACGGTTTTTAGGACGCCTTTTTGGGTCCGACGGCTCCCGATTCGAGCATCGAAACAAAGGGCGAGTCTTCTACGTCGAGTGGGAGGTAGACCCTTGCCCGTCTGCGGCTAGACTCGTACGTGGCGAAGATGAGCTCCGTCGCCTGCAGCGCCCTTCTTCCGCTTATGATGGGCTCCCTCCCAGTCTTGAGGCAGTCAACCACTTCCCTGACGGCTAGTATGTCTTCCATCTGCTCGCTGTTCTTGTACGGGTAGAGGTCGCCCGACGCGTACCTGAGCTCGGGGGTCAGCCAGCCCTTCGAGTCCTCGGTTAATACGCGGAGGATCGGACCCTCCTTCTTCGGCCCCCAGACCTGGTGGTCCCAGAAGACGTCGAGCTCGATCATGCCCTTGCTGCCGATGAGCCTGTTCGCGCACCTGCCGCCCGTGTTTCGGCCCGTTACCATGAGGCCGCAGACGCTGTTCTTCCACCTCACGTAGGATAGTCCGTTGGTTTCGATTGGCACTTCGAAGATCGTGAACGGCTTTTCCCACTCGTAGCTGACTTGGCCCATGACCCAGTCGGCGGGTTGGTCGTTGTTGTAGAAGTTGAAGATGTCGAACCAGTGGGTGCCCCAGTCGTACAGGTTGTGGCAGTACCCTTCGACCCTGTGCAGCTCCCCGATGGCTCCATTATTCGCGAGCTCCCGCGCCTTAACGTAAGGGGGAGCGAACCTGCGCTGGTGACAAACCGAAAGCATGACCCCGCCGTCCACACAAGCTTGATAGAGCTTTTTGGCGTCGCCCCACGTTGTTGCCATAGGCTTTTCCATGAAGATGGCTTTGGCTCCGGCTTCGACGCTGTCCACCACCATTTGGGCGTGTGTCCCAGGCCACGTGCACACGCTGACGATGTCGGGCTTCTCCTTTTTGAGCATGAGCTTGTGGTCCGTGTAGGCATTGGACGCGGGCAGGCCCTGCTCCTTCGCAAGCGCCTCAGCGTTCTCTTTCTTGATGTCCATGCAGGCCACGACTTTGGCTTCGGGGTGAACGGCGTAGGCCCTCGCGTGGCCCTTCCCGCGGTTGCCCGAACCGATAATTGCTACTTTATAGCTCGGTATATGGCTGTCCTCCGTTTTGCCCCATAAATTAAGCGAAAAGGGATTTAACACCTTCGACGAGAAAAAAGAGCGGTTTACCACCCGTAACGGGAAGACCTGTTCTTACGCCTTTTGAAAAGGTAGGACCCTACTGTGCAGGCAATTGCGCCTAAAGCAACAATCCCTACGTACATGGCTAAATAGTTCTCAGGTTTCTCGAGAACCTTGAACCTGATCTTGACGTCTGTGACTCGGGTGTCCGCGATGTCAGTGCTGAAGACGATTGCTTGCGGGTCGTCCTGCGTTTTAACCATTATGGGCTCTATTCCGAGAGGAATAAAGGTCCATGTCGCGTTCCCTATATTAAAATCCACGTTGATGTTCGAGGCTGAAGACCCAAGCGCGGATTCTATGTCTCCACTGCGACCAAGCATCTCGTTCAGGCTTAACATATACTCTTGCCCGAATTCTATTATTGGCGTCCTGCTGATGTCAAAGCCAAGGAAAAAGTTATACGTCCACATGTAAGAACCGTCTATCTTTTCAAGCCTCAACTCCATATAATGGACATGAATGTTTGCGTTTGAGGTAAAAAGTTCGCTGAAGCCGTGAAAATTCTGCATTTTGAAAATGTCCCAGAATTGGTCTATCACGGAGACGTTGCTCAAGAATGAATAGAAGTCAGTATGAGGAATGCCCATGGAGGAGGTTCGCTTAGAAACATACAATAGAATAATACTGAACATGTCCTCAACCTTACTTTTCAAGGCATCAGCAACCCTTAGCCCATGCAAAGTAGGAGTGAATCCTGTCCCGTTCATGTACACTTGAACGTCCGTGCGGAAAGAAACATTGTACGAAGGATCTCCAGGGGTCACGTATCCTATTTCGCGCGCTATACCATTTTCATTATGACAAAAAATATAAAAAGAGTTGAACTCGGGGTCGCCAGTGAACTCCGAGGCATCGAAAGGGCTGTCTGGTGTCGTAACATTAAATTCCATAAAAAAACTACATTTCATCGTTGTGTAAATGCCAACGTTTAAAATCATGGATTCTTTGTACACCGTTTCCGCTTTTACCAAGTCTGTACCTTGAATACATAGGACAATGGCGATTAAGAGAACAGCGTGAATCTTTCTACGCATTCTAGTTTCTCCCATTATTATAAAAAATAGAATACAACATAAATATCTTTCTACACTCTCTTCTAATTAATAGATGCAGCGTAGACACTTAACATCCAAAACGTGCCAAAAGTCCGAAATGAGTTTGGGTGTCCGTTTTATTCCACGTAATAACGATTACACCCTAAAAAAAAGGTAATCATCAGCAAGGCGAGGCGCCTACAGCCCATAACTGGAGGACCTGATCCTATGTCTTTTCACAAGATAATATCCGACCGCGCTGGAAAATGCGCCCAAAAGAACGACCGTAACGTACATGGCTAAATAATTTTCTGGTTTCTCGATAATCTTGAACCGAATTTTAATGTCTGTAATTCTGCTGCCCGCGATGTCCGTGCTGAAGACGATTCGCCGTGGTACGTCATCCTGCGACTTAATCATTATGGGCTCAACTCCAAGCGGAACAAAAGTCCAATTCTCGTTCCCCATCCAAAATTCCACTCTAACGTTCGAGGCTGAAGACCCAAGCGCGGAACTAATGTCCTCACTACGATTAAGTATGTCGTTCAGGCTTAACGTGTATTCTTGCCCGAATTCTATTCTGGGCGGTCCGTAAAGACCAAAACGAATTTTGTACGTCCACAAGAAGGAGCCGTCAATTTTTTCAAGGCTCAGCTCCATTCCACCAGCCTCGATGTTTGCGTTTGAGGTGAACAATTGGCTGAAACCCGGAAAATTGAACGTTTTAAAGATGTCCCAGAACTGGTCCACCACGGAAACATTGCTTATGAACGAATAAAGGTCTGTGTAGGGAATGCCCATTGCGGGGATCCGTTCAGGAAAGTATGTTAAAACAATGTTGAACATGTTCTCAATCTTGCTATTTAGGGCTTCAGCAATCCTAAGCCCATGCAAAGTAGGAGCAAATTCTATTCCATTCACGTACACCTGAACGTCTGTGCAAAAAGTAATATTATATATTGGAGACCCGCTGGCGTCGACTGGAACGTCGCCTCCCCACACTAAATAACAGAAGACATAAAAAGAGTTGAACTCGGGGTCGCTAGTGAACTCCGAGGCGTCGAAGGGACCGTTTGGCGTAGTGACACTCAATTCCGTATCTAAGTAGCATTTCATCGTTTTAAAAATGGCAACGTCCAGAGTCAGGGATTCTTTGTAAACCGTCTCTGCCTTAGTTAACGCTGCATCCTGAATACAGAGAAGAACGATTAACAGAAAGATAGTGTAGACTTTTCTCCGCACTTTGATTCTCCCATTACTATAATAAATGGAATATGGCATAAATATCTTTCTACGTTACCTCTCAGTCAGCAGACACAGCGAGAATAAGCAATATCCAAAACATGCCCTAACTCAAACGACTTTTACTGTCCTTTTTTTCCTGTATGATGACGAATACAAACCACGAACGAAATTATCGAGAAAGCGAGCACATACATTCAATAACGGGATGACTTGAGCCTTCGTTTCCTATAAAGGTAAAGTCCAACTGCGCAGGAAAATACGCCTAGGACTGCAGCTGCTGCGTATATGGTTGGGTCAGTGCCCTGCACGACCTTGAACCGGAGATTAACGTCGTAGAAGCTGTCTCCCGTAACGTTGGCGTAAAAAAGGGACTGCCCTGTCTGCGTATTGCTCATCACAGGTTCGGTTCCGAGGGGCACAAAAGTGAAGTTAATGTCCTCCAAAAAGATTCTGAAATAAATTTTTGATGAGTGCGCTCCAGCCGCAGAGTTAATGGTCTCAGTGCGGTTCAGTATCTCGTTTAAACTCACCGTGTATTCTTGCCCATAATTCACGTGAAAAAGTTTTTTGCTGAATCCTATAACTTGGTATGACCAAAGGAAGGAACCGCCGATTTTTTTAAGCCCTAGACGCACTTGCGCATCTCCAACGGCAGGGTCTGAAGTTAAAAGTTGACTCAACCCCGGCAAGTCTTGCCTTAGAAACTCTAACTGGAGTTTATCCACTATAGGAACGTCGCCAATGTAAACATAATTCCCAGAACTACCAGATTCCGCAGCTTGACTGAGATATTCGTTGTACAATAAGAAAATCTGAAAGTAGTTCTCAATCTTTCTCTTAAGGGCATCAGCCACAACCTTCCCCTGCTCAGCATTCGCGGGATTCAAATTGATTTGAATTAGAGTGTAATAGGTAACGTTGAAATCGTCTAAAATTCTGGTAACAAGTCCTAAATTGGATTCTATGGACAGAGACACGAAGCTAGGCTCATCCGAAAATTCCGAGGCGTTGAATGGACCGTCTGGGCTTGATACTTCAAGCCAAAAGAGAGAACTGCAAGTCATGTTGTAGAATCCAACCCAAATCTCCAAAGACTCATCGTACACGGAGCTTGCCTTCGTTAAAGTCGCGTTGTGTACGCTGAAAAGGACGGCGATCAGCAGAATGACGAGGAACTTGCGCCGCATTCCAGTTTCTCCCGATATGAGGTTATAAAAATTGAATATTAATATCTTTCCCAACGTTCAACCATATCAGCGGGAAACACGAAAACAAAATGAATTTTTAAGGCATCAATCTTCAATTGGCTTCTTTACGTAGTCCAGCGTATGTTGGAGGTCCTGTCTGACCCTGAACCTTTTCTGGAAGAACTGCAGGACGTTGTGGACGTCCCTTTCGAGGAGTACGTCGGCGTTGGGGTGGTCCCTCTTCACGAACTGCGGCCAGTCGATGACGAGAACGTGCAGGTCGGGCTTCAGAATCACGTTGTACTCGCTGAGGTCAGCGTGGACGACCCCCGCTTTTTGATAAGCTATTTTCACGTTTTCCAGTATTTCGTTCAGGACGTTTTCGGGTTCCGGGAGCTCCTGGACGTGGTAGAGCTCCCCTCCCTCAATCATGCCCATGACGACCACGTGGCGGTTCTGGCCTACGGGCTTGGGAACCGAGACTCCGCACGGAAAAACGAGCCTCAAAGCCTCGAATTCTTTTTCAGCCGCGAGCCTTGACTGGTAGAGCCACGAGATGTGCCTCCGGTCCGCGACGTAGCCCCTGACCCGCCTCGTCTGGCGGAAGCTCGCCCTTCCCAAACGGTGGAATTTTACTGCGACCCTCTCGTCATTAGGGGTCAGGGCATCGAAAACGTCGGACTCCTTCCCCACGCCCAGCGGCTTCCCAAACGCCGCAAGCACGTCGGACTTGACCAGAGCATTAATCGCGAGGCAGTCGTAGCCCACGGTGCTCAGGAC
>CAZOKM010000024.1:0-19936 GCA_964580405.1 uncultured Candidatus Bathyarchaeia archaeon
TCGATCATGCCCTCCAGCCCCACGAACACCAAGTCGTCCTCGACTGATTCTATGTTGGTTTCGTCATAGTCGTCTGGGAGAGGCTTGTACGCCATGGCGAGGACCCGCAGCGCTGAGCTAGCCATCTGCTCGTTGACCTCCATTATTTTTGTGCGGGCAGCTGCAGTGAGCTTCTTCTCCTTGCCTTCTGCGAGGGCGCGAGTGCATCTTTCCAGCATTATTTCTGGCGCACCCTTCACGAAGGCAACTTTCCCCTTCTCAGGCGTCACGTGAACGGTTGCCATCCTCTTTCTTTCAGAGGTGAAGGGCGCCTCGCCAACACGTGGGTACAATTTGGTTAATAGTTCCGAGGTGAGGCCTGCTTTTGCGGCAGCGACCACCAACGCTCCTTCAGTGGGGTCGCCCACGATGCTCCATAATCCCTTCTCGTCCTGCTCAAGATGAGCGTTGCTGCAGAGGGAACCGATTTTTAGCAACATCGAAACGTCAGGGTCAGCTGATGCGTCACCTTTTATACTGCCCTGAAGCTCGCCCTTGGGCTCGTAGCCGACTCCCGAAACCTCGACGAACTGGTCTCCCGCGAACAGTCTGCGGACGGTCATTTCGCCCTTCGTCAAGGTTCCAGTCTTGTCTGAGCAGATGACGGTGACTGCGCCCAAGCCTTCGGCTGCCGACAGCTTACGGATTATGGCGTTCCTCTTGGCGAATTCCCGCGCCCCCAAGGCGAGGCTTATGGTCACGATTGCGGGTAAGCCTTCTGGGACAGCGGATACGGCCAGCGAAATTGAGGACATGAAGGCCTGAATGAACCCTTCGATGTTTAATGCCCCCTGCCCATGCCAGATGACTGATGCTACCTCAAAAGCTTCCAGCCCGAAAATGAGAACACAAACCAGAACAACGACCTTGCCGATTTTCTTGGCGAAGGCGTCAAGCTTCTTCTGAAGTGGAGTCTCTTCCTCTTCAGCCTCCTGCACGAGCTCAGCGATTTTACCGAACTCCGTCTGCATTCCGGTAGTCGTGACCACGGCTCTGCCGCGACCGTACGTCGTGTGGGTCGCAGTGAAGACCATGTTCCGCCTGTCCGAAACGGGGGTGCCTTCTGGAAGAACATCTGAAGCGTCCTTTCCCACGGCTGTTGATTCACCAGTGAGGATTGCCTCGTCCGTTTTCAACTCGATGCTTTCTATCAGCCGCGCGTCCGCAGCCACGTGGTCCCCCGACTCGAGAACCAGTATGTCACCAGGAACAATCTCGCGGGCTGGAATAACCACCTCTTTTCCTCCCCTCATCACCCGAGCCTTTGGGGCTGCCAGCTTCTTCAGGGCTTCGAGGGCTTTTTCCGCGCGGAACTCTTGAACGAATCCTGCGACTGCGACGAGGAGCACGATTATTGCGATGACTATTGCGTCAGCGTACGTTTCCAGAGCGTCTTTTGGCGATTCACCTGGCAGTGTGGGTTGTTGCAGCTCATAGTAGCCTATGACAACTGAAAATATGGTGGCTGCGATGAGGAGCAGGATGAAGATGTCGCGGAACTCGTCTAGGAACATTTGGAGGGGCGTCCTCCGCTTCCGCTCTTTCAGCTCGTTGAACCCGTACTGTTCCAGACGTGCCTTGGCTTCCTGCTCGCTCAGACCATCTTTGGAGCTCCCCAGACCCTTCAAGGTCTCTTCGGTTGCCTTGCCGTGCCAGTTTTCAGCCAAAGCCGTCTCACTTTGATGTAAATTCCATTTTCTAAACACAACTTGCCCTATAAGGCTTTTGTGAACACGTAATACAATGAGACCTTCACAAACTTGTCACCATTTTTGGGGCATGCTTTTTTACGTGAGATTATAAGACATAGTATCATATCATGTTCTACTGCTATTAGTCAGAACGATGGCGATGTTTGGTATGACGGATGACGAGACGTTTCCTAGGTTTCTCGGAGCTGCTAAGAAGGCTTCAGAGGAGTTGTTGAAGGAGTTGGGCGACAACCTCTTAACATCATACGTTTACGGCTCACTCGCTAGGGGAGACTACAGGGAAAGCAGCGACGTGGACCTCCACATCGTCCTCAGAGACTACGCCCAAGCCGACCGCGTCCCTCACACCAAATGGGTCGGAGGCATCCCCGTCGGAGTGTCCCCCCACCCGCTTTCTTTCTATCAGACAACGCCCGAATGGATACTTGATAATATAGACACGGCGGCAAGGTGGGAAGGACTGTGGGAGCTAGCGAAAATCATTATTCTTTACGACCCCAACAACATTGTTCCTCCGTTCCAAAAGAAGATGCTGCCAATCCTAGGAAACGAATCATTGTTGAATGCCCGAGCTAAGCTAAGCTTCGAACTGGTTAAGACCGAAGCAGTGAAAGTCCAGAAGGAAACCAGCAAAGGCACCCTAGTACAGGCAATCTGCCACATGTACGCGTTGGGAGGCGGTGGTGACGCTTATTCTGGCGCAGCGGTTCACGTTCTGAAAACTGTTGTAAGGTTCTCGGGGCTGCCGCTTACGACGCAGCGGATTTGGCTCCGGTTCGTTGAAGCTTGCGGCAAACTGAACAAGCCTGAACTTCAGAGTCTCATGGAAGATTGTTACGGGACCAACCAGACGAACCGAACGAGCCTTCAGGAAATCGTTGACGAAACGTTCAACCTTGTAGACTCAGTCATCGCTGGGTTCCTCGCTTCTCCAGAGGCGATTACTAATTTGAAGCGGTTCAAGCTGGCAGTCGCTGAGCACCTTGAAAAAGGAGAAACCAGCGCAGCATGCGTGTACATGCTGGGTAATTTTTCGTCCAATTATCTCGGGTTCAATGATGAAGGACGCCAAAACCAAATCGGTCAGAAACTTAAGGAGCTCTTGCACAAAACCTCTGGGGTCCGCAGCCAAGAAGAGCTTAAAAACAGAATGAAACCGTTGCAGAAAGCCATGGACGTAATACAGAAGGAACTTTTGAGAAACTAGCGCAGATTTTAACGTTGTTTTTTGGGCGAATGGGAATCCGTTTTGAAAAGTTTTAATATGTAGCCGCTGGATGTGGTTGCGAGGAATGGCTGTGGACATAAGGGCGGTTCTTTTCGACCTCGGGGGAACGCTGATTAAGACTGCTCCTGTCCCGATAATTTTTGAAAGAATCTTATCCAGCCATGGGATTCGCGCGAAGCAAAACGTTGATGAAGCCTTTCTCAGCGAAGTCGCCAAAGAGATGGCGAATGATCACGGACTACCTTACCGAGAGTTTTGGCGCATATACAATGGCAGGATTTTGAGGAAAATGGGAGTCAGCAGGAACATCGAAGAACTTGCTGACACGATCTCCGATGAATGGTGGATGAACGCTGGTCTTGAACTGTTCCCCGAAGTGAAGGATACGCTGCTGACGCTTCGAAGGCGGGGGCTGAAACTGGGGATGGTGACGAACGGCTTCAGGAAGGACATTGAGGACATTTTCCAAAGGGTCAGCTTGTCGGACAAATTCGACGTGACGGTGGGCGTGGACGACGTAGGAGCTAGGAAGCCTGACAGAAAGATATTCATGCACGCGTTGGAAAAGTTGGCAATCGACCCTCAAGAGGCGCTTTTCGTTGGAGACAACACCGAACTTGATTACAGAGGCGCAGAAGATTCTGGGCTCAAACCGATACTGATTGACAGAAGCAACAAGATTTCTGGCGAATACACAAAAATCCGTAGCCTGAAAGAAGTAATTCAATTCATTTAAAATTCGCTGTAAGCGTGGCTTTACGGTTTTTCCAGCAGGTTCTTCTTTTCCTGTTCAGACAGTTCTGTGTAGCCTTTGTCCACGGTGATCGTTGCTATGTCGAAGCTGTCGCCCGTGTAGACGTTCCGCTTCATCGCCGACCGAATCGCGTCTGCAGCCAGAACGAGTCCTTCCTTTAGGTTCATCTGCTTGTTGTACCCGCTTTCGAGAACTCCGTAGGCGATGGGGGAACCTGAGCCCGTCGATATCATGTCGTCCTCTATCACGCTTCCGAACGGGTCCAGAGAGTACAGGTGGAACCCCTCTGAGTCGCAGCCTCCAACGATGACCTGAACGGCGTAGGGGTAGTACCTCTGCGAGAACAGGACCTGAGAAGCGAGGTTCGCGACCGTCTTCACGGACGCTTCGCGTTTCCTCTGAAAAGCGTAGATCGAGGCGTTCGCCCTCAGGATGTCAAGCAGGTTCAGGGCTTCAGCTGGGACGCCCGCGATGGTCATGCCTATGTTCCTCGTTATTTGGTAAACCTTTTTGACTTTCTTGTGCGCCACGAAGCCCGGAAGCATCGTCGCCCGCGTGTCAGTGGCCAAGATGACGCCGTCGACGCACTTGACCGCTAATGTGGTGGTTCCCTTCAGCTTCATGCCGTCAACGTTAGTTCGGGACATTTCACGCAGCCTCTAGTCATGCAGAAACGGGGAAACGGCATATAAACATTTAGACTTTAGGGGAAAACTTCGAATACCGCGATTCAGACTTTTATTGATAACAGAATTGCAGCAATAACTATGTTGATTATGACTTACCAAAAGACAATGATGCCATGTAAACTTTATTACGTGGAATCCCACAAAAATACCACAGTGGGCTGGTGGCTCAGCTTGGCTAGAGCATTCGGCTGATAACCGAAGGGTCGAGAGTTCAAATCTCTCCCGGCCCACTATTCATTTTTCATAGACCATTATGCATTATTCGTGTTTCTAGAACAGTTTGACGCCTTTAACCTTCCATTTGGAGCGGAAGACTGCTTTATCAGTGCTTTTACCTCGTATATTATTAGTTAGCGTATGTATTCGTAGTTTTTTTATTATTATGATTTTGCATGGCGGATGCAGATCATAGTGTTTCAGATGCTTTTGTGTCCGAGGAACTTTATCATGCAGAAGATAGTTCATCAGTATAATAGTAAAGCATGATTGCCTTCTAGTATCTGAAAGTGCGGTGGTGGATTCCCATCATTGAAAGATAGACGTAGACTAACAATCCCTAAAACCTCAGGGCAGAGTAAAAAATGGATAAAATGCTTAATCGACTAAATAAGAAACAAATTTACATTACTCTAAACTTCTATCATTCCTTCGAGGATGCACGCTTGGCAATAATATTGAGCGTGTCAACATTTTCAAGAGCATTTTGAATAAATTCATTTATTCCCTTCTTTCCCATTTTCATGATCTTCCATTTTGATATTCCAAGTTCCCTTTGTGCCAATTCAGAGAGTTCTTCACGGGAAAGTAGCAATCTGAATCCAGGGTCGCGGAGTTGCGAGAGGTCTACATTCTTTAAGAATTCAGTTCTCTCCGCACTTGAATGCCCTTCGCTTTGCTTCGTCGTTTCTTTTAAAATCAAGCTCAAGTCGTCGAGAGTTAGTTGTGAATATGGTTTGAAAACTTCGATAAATAAAGTCAAATTCTGCCAATCTCCTTGATCTCTCGATATCTTTTTCAGAAAGGTTTCATTTGCTTTCAAAATCTTAAGTAAGGTTGCTACTTTGATCTGTCTTTGGCTTATCTTTTTGTTAGAAGATTCATTTGATATTTCAACTTTGTTTATAATGCATCAACTCTCCTTTTTATCTCCATCGTCACTTTCGTGAAAGCCTCTGGAAAACCTCTCTTCCCAATGTTTTGCTCAGAGGGAAACTCGTATACTGGGAGCCTCCAAGTCAATGACTGGCTGACCCCGACTCCTTCTTCAATCATTGGCTCGATAATTTCGCCGTGATTATATATTCTTTGTAGCCCTCCTAAATGTTGAGTTGCGTCATTTGTCCATCCACTACATGACCCAGCCGGCTTTATTCTAAATATTACGATTCCTAAGAATTTCCGCGAAGAAATATACGTTGATACTATCTTCTCTCCCTTTGTTTTCAGAAATCCCGATAAAGTATTAAATTGATCTTCAATCTTTGACATCATTTGTTCTGTCAAATGAGGTGTTCCTCGTATCGACACAGCATCAGGAATCGCTGGAACTACATAACCGTGTGAAGAGGCCAAAGCATTTTGGGTGACAATTTTTGTTGCTGGAGGGCAATCAAATATAATGTAATCATAGAGTTCATCTATCGCGTTTTGAGATAACCACTCACATAAAAGTGTCCTTTTACGCCATTCAGATTCCACTGCGTTTCCTACAGTTGAACTTGTGAGGTCGATCTCCGTCTCATCAAGAGAAAGTGCTGATGGTATAATATCGAGTCTTGGATAAAATGCACCAAGGTTTCCACTTGGGTGGTGTATGATTTCTTTTCCCGGCATTGATCCTTTTCCTATCATGCTTTTAAAAATTTGGTCGATAGTTTTATGCTCTTCCACCGCCTCGTCCCATGCTTTACCGCCAAGACAAACTATTGACAGACTGCTTTGATGATCAACATCACAAAGTAAAACATTAACATCTTTCATTGAGGCCAGTTTGCAGCCAATTTGAAAAGCAAGTGTAGTCTTTCCTACGCCACCTTTAAAATTTATTATGCTGAAGCGCTTGGTCATAAGTTAAAGGCTCCGAACGAGTGTTATAAATTTAACGGTTATTACATCCGCTTTTTTAAGATCTTTACTCAATAATCCCAATTCTATAGACCAAAATAGACCAAGAATCTTTTTCAGAGCTCTGTATTAAACTGAAATGGAGCTCACTAACTAGTTTCATTCATCGAATAATTTTTTTTTAGTTTTTGGGAAGTGTATGAAGGCCTAACATGTATTGACGACTGGCTATTTTTCTTCTTTTAGTAGGTGATTTATGTAGACGAATCCTTTCTGTGCGTCTGCTTCGGGGTCGATGGTCCAGTGGCCCTCGAAGTTCCACCAGCCTGAGTAATTAATTCCTTTAAGAGCTTTGACGATTGCTTTGAAGTCGATGTCGCCTTCGCCGATGAAGAAGTGCTTACTCAAATATGATAGGACCTCGTCGAACGCCTTCTGGGTCAGCCCGAGCTTCTTCCTGATTTCCGCGTCCGACATCCCCCTCCTTCTCATGAAGAAGATTTGGAACGCTATACCGCCTTTCCTCGTGGCCTCGGATAAATGGAGGTGGAAAATCTTGTTCCCGAAGTCCGAAACCATCTTTTCGGGGGAGTCTTCGACCATGGTGTGCCATGTCACGCCCAAGTAGTCTGAGCCGACAGCGTCCACGACTTCCTTCAGGGGAATCTCCTTCAGGTGGTAGTGCGAGGTCTCGATCCCCAGCTTAACCCCCTTGGACTTAGCATAGTCAGTGCTCGCAGCCAGGGCGCTAACCATCTTCTCCAAGAAGACGCCTCTGGTGATTCCCTTCGGGATTTCGGGAAGCTGCGTGGCGTGAATCCGTATCAATTTTGACTTAACTTTTACTGCTAGGTCAACCTGCTTTTTGGCTTCGCCGACGTAGTATTCCCTCTGGTCGTCGACGCCGAACTCCACATGCGGCGAAACGCAGCAGACCTGCATCTTGTTCTCTTCGAGGCACTTCGTCAGGCCGTCCATGTACTCGGACGACTGCGCCATCCACTCGGGCATGAGGTGGAACCCCATCGGCCAGCCAAGCTGGTGGGTCACGATCTCGATGCCCTTGTACCCGATTTTTGCCATGCTCGGTATGACTTCGGCCAGTTTCCACTGCCTGTAACCGTAGTTGCTGCAAGAAACCTTTTCCAACGAGACAACTCCTGCATTCAATTCATTGTTTCATTGCTTTTATAAGATTGACGGGTTTTCGGAGAATCGTGGCGCATTAGCCCTTCCTGAAATCGTGGAACACAGCGTCCAACACCTGAGCCAGATAAATCTGCCCCTCCAAGACCCACAGTATCTTGTGCCCCTCGTTCGCTAGTTTCGCCCAGCGGGACGACTTGTTCGGGTTCTGCTCGAGGAAACTGTACTTGCCAATCCTCACGTACCGAAGCCCAGAGCTCGACGTCCTCTCGACGGAATAGTCCTTTCCACCAATATTCACGGATTCATGACCGCTGAAGATGGCTTCGAAGGCTTTCAACGCCGCTTCCTTAAGGTCGAAAGATGCTGTTGTTTCCTGCTTCTCCTCAAGGGCTTTTTCGCAGCCTCCGAGGGCTTCTATCGTGAACCTCTTCCCTCCCAGTTGATGGACGACCATTTTTCCCGACTTGCACCTGTACGGGTTCCCGTAGCCCGAACGAATCGTCTTCTCGACTTCGAAGAACTTCCCGAATGCCTCTTTCACGTCGTTGACCGTTCCTTCTCCCTTTACTACTATTTTCGTCGGGTACCCGTACCTCGCCAGCTTGTCCGTGTACGCAGACGCGTGCTCTACGGACACTGACTCGACGCTGAACCCGCCAACTACTTCTCCTTCCTTAGGGAACCCCATCTCCCTCCAGTACGTTCTGGAAACTGGCAAGCCGACCACCAAACCATGTTATTACGTGATATTTGTTTTAATTTTGGAAATTATCTGGCTAATTCTAGATCGTAATGCTACTTCTTGTTTGCTCCTATATATGATGTGACCAAAATGTTGATAAGGAATTTTGCATTATGATAGATTAGGTGATATGTTTGAAGGGATACGTAGTCGGTATTGAGAAAGAAACGACGAAGAACGCCGATTTTCGCCGCGTCCTCTACACGGGGAAGTACAGCCAGCTCGTGCTCATGAGCCTCAAGCCCGGCGAGGAGATAGGCGCAGAAACGCACGATGACGTTGACCAGTTCTTCCGGTTCGAGGAAGGAGAAGGAAAGGTAGTCATCGACGGCGCGGAGCACCACGTCAAGGACGGAACAGCAGTCATCGTCCCATCGGGCGCCCTGCACAACGTAATCAACACGTCAAAGACTGCGAGCCTCAAGCTCTACACGATTTACTCACCGCCAGAGCACCAAGACGGCGTGGTCCGCCACACCAAAAAAGAAGCGATGGCAAGCGAGGAACACTACGACGGGCGAACCACAGAATAACGCAAAATTATAACGAATTCTTACGTTGACAAATGGAGAAAATGGGTTCCTATTTAGCTTCTTTCGTTCGAGCTGACAAGACGCTTTACTTCGTTTACGGCTTCGCCCACGGACTCAACTATCTTGTAGAGCCGGAATTCGCCCGGTCGCATGTACATGTTTTCCTTGAAGTTTTCGATGAGGATCTTCCAAAAGCCCCCGAAGAGGATGATGGGCCTCTCCTGCCCGGCGCGGATTCTGGAGGAAGCCCAGGCCATGCCGAACTCGGATATTGTCCCGGTCCCTCCCCTGAAGACGATGTGTATGTCACTTAATATTAACAGCTGTTTTGTTCGCTCAAAATAGTCGGACGTCACGACCTCCTCGTCAAAGGCATTCTCGGGGTCTCTTCCCTCGAAATGCGCATGAGGACTCTTGGGGTAGTACGTTACTCCCACAACCTTTCCTCCCGCCGATTTTGCGCCTTCGGTTGATGCCCTCATGACGCCCGGTCCCCCACCATTATAAGTAATTAAACCCAATTTGGCTAGGCGTTTGGCTGTCATGTAAGCGTCTTTGTACGTCTGGTCTTCCGGCTTGATGTCGGCTCCGCCCAAGAATGCTATTGACCTGCGCTTTTTCATGATTCCACCCTGAAAAGTTCTAAGCAATGTAATGCGCAGACTTTCATATTTAGTTTTATGGCGTTATGTCTTTCAAATGGCTGCTAATGTCAAAGCGTTTTTCGTTACGATTATACTCGCAGCCCTTTGTGTATGCCTTAAATGTCCCCAATCACAGATATTATGTGGACAGCAGACTCGGGCAATTTAAAACATTTTCGCAGGGTTAAATTTTATGAAGATAAAATTCTTGGGCGCAACACGACAAGTGACTGGATCATGCTACTTTCTGGACGTCGGCGGATTGAAGATTCTCGTCGATTGCGGATTGTTTCAGGAGCGGGACTATTCCTACAGGAACTGGGGAAACTTTCCCGTCCCCCCTGACCAAATCCAGTACCTTCTTCTAACGCATGTTCACTTGGACCACTCGGGGCTTATCCCCAAGCTCGTCAGGGAAGGGTTTTCCGGAGACATTCTGCTAACCTCCGCGTCCAAAGAGATGCTTCCCATCGTGATTCTAGATTCCGCTCGGTTGCTGGAAGAGGACGCTGAGTTTAAGAAAAAACGTCACGCAAAAGAGGGACGGAAGGGACCTTACCCGGAAATCCCGCTGTACACCGTCCGGGACGCGAAAAGGTGTCTTCGTCAGCTAAGGGGAGTTTCGTTCGAAGACCAGATTCAACTGAACGACCGTGTCAAAGTTTGTTTTCACGATGCTGGCCACATTCTCGGTTCAGCGATGGTCGAGGTCATCGTCCAAGGCGAGGACGGGAAGAGGAACATAATCTTTTCCGGAGACGTCGGGCAGTGGAACAAGCCCCTCATTAGCAACCCCTCCGTCTTCGACCGGGCGGACTACGTGGTCATGGAGTCCACCTACGGGAACCGCAACCACAGCGACCCCCAAGACATCGACGAACAACTGTGCAGCATCATAAACAAAACGGTTGAGGCAGGCGGAAACCTCCTAATCCCAACCTTCGCGATCGAACGCGCCCAAGAACTCATATACCACCTGAACCGTCTGGCGCGGGCAAAAAGAATCCCGTACATCATGACTTTTCTCGACAGCCCCATGGCCGTCGAAATCACGAAGGTTTTTGAGCGATGCAAAAAGTACCTTGACGAAGAGACGCTAAAACTCTTCAGGGAAGGCCAGTCGCCGTTCGAGTTTCCGGGGCTGAAGCTCGTCGAAACTGCCGAGGCGTCCAAGGCGATAAACCTCATCAAAGGGTCAACGATCATCATGGCGGGCTCGGGTATGATCACGGGTGGACGCATCAAACACCACTTAATAAGGAACATTACTCGACCAGAATCGACGCTGCTTTTCGTGGGGTACCAAGCGAAAGGGACGCTGGGACGCCAGATCTTGGACGGAAACTCGCCCGTCAGAATTCACGGCCAATACTACCCAGTGCGCATGAAGGTCGAAAAAATCGACGCGTTCTCCGCCCACGCGGGCATGGACGACCTGCACCGTTGGGTCAGCAACTTCAAGTCGCCGCCGAGGCGCATCTTTCTGACACATGGCGAAGAGGAACCCATCATGACCCTAAAGGATTACATCCAATCCAAGAGCGGATGGGAAGTGAGTGCACCCACGTACATGGAGGAGTACAGCCTCTAACTCTCAAAAGATTGTTAATTTCAATAAGCGGGCATTTGCTTCGTTCCTCACGCAACTTTCCACAATTCGTCGCGGGAAATCGGTTTGTCGGGCAGAATGGCCAAGTAGGGTTTGACGCCGACGGGGTCTCTGAGCGTGAACGGTTTTTGCCACTTGTTGTGTGTGGGGGCGCCGAAGCAGACTTCCGCCGTGAGGTCGGTCAGGTCGTAGATGGCGGAGAACAGCGTTCCGAAATACTCGGTGTAGTAGTGCCCGCAGACTCCATTGTACAGCTCCTTGGACAGCAAGCTCCTGATGTCTTCTTTACCAATTTTTGGGGCTGCTCTGGACAGCATGTTCCCGATCAGTTCGTACCTTCTCTTGGAGTTCCTCAGAATCCAGTCGCCCGCAAATTTCTGGTACTTCACCATGTCAGGCAGCACGTAATGGTTCGTGCAGAAGAGGTACCGTTCAGACGAGTTTTCACCTATCTGCTTGATGCTGCATTCTCCGTCGAAGTACTGCGCCAAAGCGGCGTTGTTGCCCTTATCCGTTAAAATGAAGTTCCAGAAGCCGTACACGGGCATCTTCTTCAAGTGCTTCAGCGCCTCATCCACCGTCTTACAGTTGTCAAGAAGCGCCCGGGCCACGAGGAAGAAGGGGAACCCCGCCTTCGTGGGCTCCTTCTTTTGGGTCCCTCCCCCCGAAAAGGTCACGCACAGCCCGTGCTCGTTCATCCCGTCGTCCAGCCCGATAAGGTTCTCCATGAACCCTATGCGCTTTGCCTTTCCCTTGATTCTGGCGGTGCACAGGCGGAAATCGTTAAGGCGCTGATTGTACTCGTAGCTCCTCCCCACGTAGACGTGCCCGTCGCCCGTAACGGACGAAAAAACGGCGAAGTGGCTGCAGCTCCCTTGCCTCGGAATGGGCAGATTGTACGCCTGAAGGTCGCGGAGCTCGGCGCCGAAGCTGTCCGCCAACCCCTGTATCTCGTCGTTTATTCCCGGGCAGTGCTCTTCGTAGAAGCCCTGCAGATGCTCAAGGTCCCAGAAGCCGAGCTTTTCGGGTTCAACCCTCGCGGAGACAAACCACCTCACCGTCTCGGGGTTGTGCTTTTTCAGGACTTCGCCGAGCTGCCGCCCGACTTCGTAGGAATCTCCCTCCAGAACGACGTGCTGAAAGACCTTTTTTATCAAATTGTAATCGCTGCTCAATGCCACCGTCCCGCTCCCTTTTTCTGCCGCGCCTCTACTCTCAACAACGTATAATCATATATAAAAACCCTCATAATGTTCCACGTGCGCCCTCCAGAACCATTATAACAGAACAATCATCGTCGCAGCCGTATATCTCCTCTTAATGAAAATCAGAAAAAAAGAAAACTCAATCATACGAATCCACAAAGGAAAAAGGGGAAGTTGACGGCGTTCTAACTGGGTTTGCCGCCGCGTTTCCTCAGAACCAAAACAACAACGACTACGACAACCGCAGCTGCGCCGCCGCCGATCGCCACGTACGTCATCGGGAAGCCTCCCTCTATCGGCAGCACCGTAATGTCGGGGTTCGTGCTCACCAGTTCGATTGCTGGAAGTATGGCACCCGTGAACGAGATTCCCTGATAGTCGGGTATCCCGTTCCAGTAGTTAACCTCCATGATTATGTCCTTGTCTGACCTGATCAGGTGGTTTCCCGGTATCGTGTACACGAAGTAGTCGTCAGCGCCTATTGTGTGGGTCGAGTCGTCGATCGTCACTTGAGTTTCCTGGTTCGCGAAGAAGTAAACTTCGACCTGCGCTTTCAGAGGAAGATATACTTCGGTGTCTTCGTTGGCTCGGACGCCGATTACCGCAACCTCTGAACCGTAGCTGGTGTATGGTCCGCCGTAGGCTCCTCCACTCTCAAGAGGACGCGTCTGCTCAATGCTGCCGTTGTGGACCATGGCTAACGTGATCGGTACATCGCTTTGGACGAATAGTCCGTTTGCCCCCGGTGGCTGGAAGCCAACCCCCACTCCGGCTACAACGTCATATTCCTTTATTATTTGTTTAGTTTCAATGTCATACACCTTAACTTTGGCGTTTTCAGCGGATGAAATGCGGTACCCGTAGTCTCTGAGTGCATCGTATCCTGTGATGGATTTCGTTACGAAGTATCTTCCCACATAGCCGCCTTCGATGCACGGGACAGGATAGCAATTTGTGTCTCCTCCCAAATATGAAATTGTGCCAGCCTGTAGCACTATGTTGCCTGTGGACTCGATTTCGTAAACTCTGAACGCAGTGAACGGGTAATTCTTAATCCCGTAAGCGTCAATGGACATCGTATTCAGAACATTGCCATCTTCATCGGAAATCGTAACCGTGGATTTTTCAAGTGCAATTATCATGTAGTTTGCTGTTCCTCCGCTTCCTTCGTCAACCATGAAGACGAATTTCTTGCCAACGTACAAACCGTCAACAGTCGTGTAGAATGTGTTAGGCGACTGATTGATTACTGGCGTAACGTCAGGTTGTGGTATATACTGATATCCTAAAAGTAAAACAGAAACAATTTTGTCCGACACTACTTTGAAGAATGTTCCATTTGGTAAAAGCAGAAATTTATTTTGTCTGGTGTTCAGTTGGCCTGACCAAATAGCACTGCCATTCATCAAATTATAGACTGCACAGTTAGTACCATCTTCTGAGGCGACAATTGACAGCAGAGTCCTATTCATAACACTGGACACCTGAACCTGATATGGTGAGTCGGGATTGAATTCGTCAGTAAGGTTGTACCTGTAGGTCTTGAACGGGACGACGCCATAATAAGTATAATTATAATCTACTCCAGCGGAGGGTTGGACGGTTGAAAACAGCGGGAAGCTCAGGCAGACAATGAGCATGACAAGAACGAGGCAAGGCACGCTAATCTTCAAGCTTTTCTGAAGCCGCAAGATTATACACCTTTGATTGTTCTCACCAATATTTTATAAGTCGTATTTAAAATATTTCAGAAACAATAATAATTTCAGGCTAAAAAAACGGTATCCCCGTCAAGCCCTTATGATAATCGTCACTACAAAAATTCATTGACAGTGTTATATTGTGAGTACACCGAAAACGTCGCTCGTTATTACTGATTATGGTAATTTTAATTAGGTAGAATCATGCAAAAAGCCCTTGAACCGCGGAGGAACCCTGCGTGTCTCTCGAAATCGTGAGCCTAGGCGAATTATTAGTTGAAATTATGCGGAAAGACCTGGATGTTCCTCACGACGTTCAGGGAACATACCTGGGACCTTACCCGAGCGGAGCACCCGCAATTTTCATCGACGCGGCTGCGCGCCTCGGTCTCAAATCGGGCTTCATCGGAGCCGTGGGGGACGACGGATTCGGCGACCTCCTACTCAGCCGCCTGAGGAAAAGCGGGGTCGACGTTGAGCACATCCGCGTCGCGAAGGGGTATACGACGGGCACGGCTTTCGTCATGTACTATTCTACTGGCGAGAGGAAGTTCATTTTCCACCTTCGCCACTCCGCGGCTGGGCAGCTCAACGTGGGCGACGTGCGCCGCGACTACGTTTCGAAGGCGAGGTTCCTGCACGTGATGGGTTCGTCGCTGTCGATGAACGAGAGCGTCCAAAAAGCGTGCTACAAGGCAGTCGAGATTGCGAAGAGCACGGGCGCGATGGTGACGTTCGACCCGAATCTCAGACCAGAACTCCTGGACGTTGACACGATAAGGAGAATCTGTAAGCCCGTCCTCAGCGCAAGCCAAATCGTGTTCCCGAGCAGGGACGAGGCAGCGGTTTTAACGGGAAAGAAGGACCCGCTTGAGGCTGCGCACGAGCTTCTGAAGATGGGTCCCCAAACCGCGGTCATCAAGATGGGAGCCACGGGCGCCCTTGCGGTCACGGAGAAGGGCACGACTTTTGAGCCCGCCTTCCAAGTCAAGGAAGCCGACCCCACGGGGGCGGGAGACGTCTACGACGCGGCGTTCCTGTACGGCGTTCTCAGAAACCTGCCTTTAGGTAAGACCCTGGAGTTCGCGGGGGCTTCGGGGGCAATCAAGGTTACCAATTTTGGACCCATGGGCAGCCCCACATCGGTACGAGAGGTTGAGGAATTCATCAAAAACACGCCCAAAAAGCAGATGCCCAGAGAAATGCTGAATCTATAAAATTTTTCCCAACGCGTCCGCGTTCTTCGAAACCTCTTGCTGGTGTATATTATTCTTTTCTTTAGTCACATTTTGTGATTACGTTTTGAACTCTTCTTCTGTGCTCTCAAGTGGTGCCTTGACTTTATATTCGGAGCTCAAGGAATGTTTGGGACAAGGTGAAACGCGATGGCAAAGAAGATTGAGGACCGAGTTTATGACAAGGAGGAAGGCCTGAAGAAGTTCCTGACCGACCTGTCCGGCGTCATAATCGGACTAATCGTGTACATTGTACTGCAGACTTTGCTCTAGATACTCATGCAGCTGAAAAAGAAAAATGGGGCTATGTCATCTAGCCTTATTTCATATAGACCTGTTCCACGGAATGCATTCGCCCATTATCTTGAAAACGAGGAGTAGCGCCGTTAAGTTATTGAGAGGATTTTTCTGGCTTCTTCTTGGGTTTCCGGCGCTTCCAAATCGAAGTCTTTGTGACCATCGTGTAACCTGTCTTTGTGAGCTCGTCATACTGTTTTTCGGCTTCCTGCCTGATTTCGGCGGTTTTCCAGCTGTAGTAGCTCGGGTTCAGCTCTTTGACGTCTGGGAACTGCTTCTCGAACTTGGCGACTTCCTTTTCGATGTATTCCTCTTTACTCACTTTGGACGTCCTTAGCACGTAGAATATTGCGATGGCGATCACGATGATCGGGATTGCTGTTACGGCTACGACCCAGAGCTTAAGCGGCGAGAAGAAGTTGTTGGGGTCCGTGTTGTCCAAGTACTCCCTTAGGTTGATTATTCCGTCTCCGTCGTTGTCCAGATACGCATCAGTCGCGTTGAGGGGGTCCAAGCCATGCGCTGTCTCCCACACATTCAGCATCCCGTCTCCGTCGGCATCGCTGTCATATATGTCAGGTATTGAGTCTCTGTCAGTGTCTCTTAGGACAGTAATAAAGGTTGTATCTGTGTTGTTGTTGCCAGCTTGGTCGAAAACGGTCAGCGAAACCGTGTAGTTCCCTGGACTCTCATACGTGCGGTTGATAATCATGCCGGAGCCGGTGCTCCCGTCCCCGAAATCCCATTCGTACCTAACGACGCCGACGTTGTCGGTTGAGTAGCAGCCGTTGAAGACTACCGTGCCACCCTCAGATATGGTTTGATTTGCGCCGGCTTCAGCGAAGGGACTCGTTATATCTAAGACCGTGACGGTGAGTTCGTCCGTTCCCCAGTTTCCAGCCGCGTCCGAAACGTTCAACGTGACGGTGTAGACGCCGGGCTTTGTGAAGAAGTTTTCCACAATCATGCCCGTCAACGTTGAATTTTCGGTTCCGACAATGTTCCACACGTACAGAGACACGCCCACATTGTCGGTTGAGAGAGAACCGTTGAACGTAATCCACGTATCCTCATTCACGGTGTGGTTAAGTCCAGCCTCAGCCACGGGTTTTGTTATATCTAGTACCGTGACCTTGACCACGTCGGTGTTCGAGTTTCCCCCGATGTCGGTCACGTTAAGCGTGACGTAGTAGACGCCTGGATTGTGGAAGACGTATTCGGGGTCCACGCCCACCAAAGTCTTGGGGGAGCCGTCGACGAAGGTCCATTTGTAACTGGTTATGGCCTTGTTGTCCGTTGAGCCTAAGCCGTTGAAACTGAACGTTGCGTCCTCGTTCACCGTCAGGTCGGGTCCAGCATTGGCGACGGGAGGCGTCGTGTCGAGAACGGGGTAGCATCGGACCCTGAGGACGAACTTGACCGTTGAGTCCCTGATGGTGACGTTGTGGTCGCCCTCGGAGGTTATCGGTATCGTAACCGTCGCGTTGAAAATGCCAGTACCATTAGCGGTAGCGGTACCAATCAACGTGGCGTCGTCCCAGTAAATCCTGATGCTGCCTGGGTTGAACCACTGGCCCACCATAGTCAGCTGGCCTAAGACCCTGACAAAAAGGCCGTAAACGATGTAAAGCGTGTTGTTCCCGAACATGCCTGCGCCTGTCAGGGTTATCTTTTGGGATTCCGAAAAAACCTGAGTTAACCCTCTTCGGTACTCGTTGAAGGTGCTGTTGAAAGCTTGATCCGTGCTGTTCATTATCACCCTCAAAGTTATTGTAGAGTAGGAGCTCGAGTTAATCCCTGCAGGAATAACTTCACCCAGATCGGGAGCTGGCACAGTGTAGGCTACTTGGCCGTTTGCGTCAGCCGAATAGAAATTCACAATCGTTTTCCAGATGGTGCCATTGTAATAACTTATGTTGACGTAATCGTTGGGGGGCAACGAGTACCCGTTGACCGTTATCGGCGTAAGACCTGGCCCCGACTCTGGGTAAATGTCGAACGCGGCAGTGATTGTAAAGTACAAGTCCGAGACCGCTACGGTGGCTGATGACCCGTCGAAGGCTTTCATGAAGTATCTTCCCCCGGCGACTCCCACCGACTTGGGAATCGTCCCGTTAATCCAGTTGCTCCCGACGGTGTAGTTGGGGTAGCTCGTGGTGTCCACGGCGCTTCCTTTTATCTTGGCAACGGTGAAAGCCGGCCCGAACCTTACGTCGTCTTCGCTCAGAGACGAGTAGCCGTCTTTACTGAGGTACAGGGTCACCTGCCCGCCTGACCACGTGACCATGCCGAAATAGAGGCTTATGGTTTCGCCGACTTGAACCTCGATTATGGGGCTCGAGGGCACGATGGCGTTGATGAGGATGTTTCCCGTCGAGGCATAGCTTGGTTTTGGTGATGGCAGAACCGAAAGCGCCAAGAGCACAAAAAGAAGTATTGAGGTAACTTTTTGGGGGAATCTTGCGCCTTTCATGATATTCACGTTCTCAATATTTTGGTGGTAGTGGTTTAATGGACTGACTATATATGTTCAACTATTGAAACAGTTACGAAACAGTTACCTTCGCCGTTTCCCTCTTCGGCACGAGGAGACCAGTTTAATTTATTATCAGTATCCTCTCATTTTGTTGTCAGTGTTCAAAGGTTCGCGCGCTAAAACGTAAACAACGGCTCCAGGAGGAATAAAACGCTGAACAGCAGAGAACGACTCTTGAGGGTTCTTCGAGGCGAGGAGCCGGACAGGGTTCCGATATCTCTTTATGAGTTCGACGGCTTCTACGACGGCTGGATACGCGGCTACCCAGAGTACGTTGACATCCTCAATTATGCCGAGGGGAAGACCGACAAGCTGTATTTCTGGGGGCCCCCATATGACAAGCCAGTCTTATTCTATGGCGTGGTCGACGACCAAACCGTCAAGCGAGAAACTTGGAGAGAAAAAGGTTCAATGTTCACCAAGACCATTGTTATGACGCCCCGAGGCGAAGTTTCGACCCTCAGCAGGCAAGACGAGGGAATTCACACCTCGTGGACGCTCAAGCCGTTCTGCACGGACGAGGAGGACGCGAGGAAAATCCTGTCCCTTTCCTACGAGCCTTGGCAGCCAAACGTAGACTCGTTTTTTATGGTTGACAAAAAACTTGGCGGTTCAGGAATCGTTTTAGCGGACATTCCAGACGCTATTTGCCTGACGGTTGACCTTTTCGGTTTGTCGAGATTCCTCAACATTTATATTCGGAACAAATCGTTCGTCTTCGAGCTGATGGACTTTTTCCAAGAGCGGATATGCAACTACCTTGAATACCTCCTCAGGAAGGGCGCTACAACGATGTACCGCATTTGCGGTCCCGAGTACGTTATTCCACCCTACCTGCATCCCCGCGAATTCGACAAGCTCGTGAAGTCGTACGACGTGAACCTCGTAAGCCTCCTTCACAAGTACAGCGGGTACGCTAGGCTTCACTCGCACGGCAAGGTCGCCAAGGTGCTGCCCGCAATTAAAGAGATGGGGGTCGACGCCATTGACCCATTGGAGCCCCCGCCGGACGGAGACGTCGAATTGGACGAAGCCCGAAGAATCCTCGGAGCTGAAACCGTGCTCATGGGCAACGTCGAGGAGAGGCTATTCGAAATCGGAACCAAAGCAGACGTCGAAAAACAGGTTAAGAGGGCAATCAAGCAGGCAGCAAGCACTGGTGGCTTCATCCTCTGCCCGACGGCTATGCCGATTACGACGCCTTTGAAAGGCAAGATTCAGCGGAACATCATCCACTACATTGACTGCGGACTGAAGTACGGGCAACTGAAGAAACGATGAGCCGATGCCCTTCGTCAGTAAGTCGGCCTTTTTTTATTATTCCATGTGCGAATTATTTTCCATGTCATAAAAGTGGGAAAACATAAATCTCCGTATAAAGAAAATATCGGAGCACTGGTAGGCGAAGGTTATGGCGAAACTCAAAATCGGTTTAGCACTCTGGTCTCTCGGGTCAATGGCGACCGAAGACCAGCTTAAGCAGAGGTTAAGCACCGCCGTTGAGATAGGCGTAAAGTCCGTGCAGATGTGGTGCGTCGACAACGGCCCAGCCAGCCCGTGCGTCCTGGACCCCGACCGCTGCAAGGGAGCCAAAAGGAAGACGATGCTCGAGCTCGTCCATTCATACGGCTTAGCCATCAGCGGCTTCTGCGCGCAGCTCGAGGGACCGAGTACCCCCGGACACGGATGGCCCGGTTCAGCCCTAGGCGACCCCCGAGACCTGAAGGAGCGCGTGGAAAAGACGAAGAAGAGCCTCAAGCTCGCAGCGGACCTCAGCTCACCCGTCGTGACCACGCATCC
>CAZOKM010000025.1:0-18893 GCA_964580405.1 uncultured Candidatus Bathyarchaeia archaeon
TCATTATACTTATCTTTGACATATCCTAAACACAAAAACCATTTCTACTATCCTTTTTTCTATAATGACTTTAATTATTGGTGTGGGTGTGTTTCTCGAATCGTTAATCATGTCAAGTTCAAAACGTTTTCGCTCTATATCTCCGTAAGTTGCATCATAGAAAATCCACCTAGCTCCTTCTGAGTCAGTGCAAGCTAGCTAGTAATAATTCCCACTGATAACATCCAGTACAATTAAGTGATATATCTTGTGAAGCAAGTTTACCTTTAAGGTACATATCTCCATAGGCTTTGCCATACAGTTTTCCTGTCTTCTCATAATAATCCCATTTCGCATCAATTTTCTTAACGAGAAAGAAGGTTTCAGGATGCCACGAAAAACGCCTAACCTTGAAAGGAAGATTTTTATCATTTTCCATCCAGAGTTCAAAGACGTTTTTCAAATTTTCCCCTTTAAACTTATATTCTGGGCTCTTTCGCCAAAGGTCTGTCCATCTTATCAAATTAGGAAATCGACTGAGCATTCAAATTTTAAAGGATAGTCTCGTTTTTAAATCATTTACAATATTTTCCTCTTCGAGTTTGCACATGCCCTCTAGTCTGACTATAATCCCTGAGTGACACAATCTCGTTTTTTAACTTTTCAAACTTTCTTTCGTCGAAGTTTTTCTTATTTTTTATTTTAATCACCTCCAACTGCGCGTCCCTATACGACGCCTTCGAAGCTGTGCTGAATCTCGACAATCTGGTTCAGTAAACCTGGCTTATCCAAATAGTAAATTAACATGATGGCGCCGGCGATTTCTTCTGTGTCGCTGAAAGCCCACTTATACTCGCTGATAAAGCTGCGGAAGGCGTCGTCTCCTCCACCATGCATGTCCACCTCGCCAGAAACGGGTGCCTCGAAATATTTGCAGTGAAGGGGAAAGCCAAGGACGTGTGGAGCCTCGGGCAGGAGCTCAGCACCCAGAAGGGCGTAAAAGAAGTCAAGTTCGCGGTTGCCACGCCTTAATTCTAATACAATGATATGGCCGTTCCCTTTGCGTGGGAAAGGCAATTGAATTTCTATATTTACTTAACTTCAAGAACGATGACTGTGTCAATATCGTTTTGCTTGTCTTTCGGAAGGCTAACGGTGAGTCCTTGTTTCTGCTTTCGGACCTGAATGGCTGTTCCATCATCCAGCTTCCAGGCGCCTGTAACCTTTTTCGCATCATAAGGGACGAATAGGCTGTTTTCGCCTTTCCAGTCAAGCACGTGCAAGAAAATCCTGTCCTCTTTGCAGGTGGTCACAAAGTTCTCAGAGGGTTCGATTGGTCCTCCTCTGGTTCCGTATATTGATTCTCCGTTCTCAGCCGTCCACTTTCCGATTTCGACGAGGCGCTTCACGAACTCTGGCTGAATTTTGCCGTTGGGCATCGGTCCCACGTTGAGGAGGAAGTTCGCGTTCGACCCTGCAGCCCGTACCAAGTAGTGTATGAGCGCTTTCAGACTCTTTATATTCGCATCGTCTTTGTTGTAGCCCCAGGAGTTGTTGATGGTCTCGCACGTTTCCAGCGGAAGATTCCCAATTTCGGAGTCGCCGCTGAACCCCGTCGTGTTGCCTCCGGGCAGGTCTTTCTCGAACATTTGGAAGTCCTCTCCGGGGAACGGCGCCACGTGGTGGTTGTTCCCGATCAGCGCCTGAGGCTGCAGCTTGTGGATTAAATCATATGTTTCTTTCAGCTTCCAGTCCACCTGCGTCGCCTTCACCGGTTCGCCCGGCTTCTTCAGCTGCTGGTCCCACCACCCGTCGAACCACATGCCCCCGATTTCACCATATTTACCGCTGCACAATTCTGCGATCTGCGCATTCATGTAGTTAAGGTACTTGTTGAAGTCCCCGTGGTCCGGTCGGTTGCTGTATTCGCCAGTTCTGCCGCGCGGGTAATAATCAGGGTGGTGCCAGTCGAGGTGCGAGTGGTAGAAGAACAGCTTCACGCCCTGTCTCTTGCACTCGTTCGCCAGCATCTTCAGCGCGTCCTTCTTGTACGGCGTGCGGTCCACGATGTCGTAGTCGCTGACTTTGGAGTCGTACATGGCGAAGCCGTCGTGGTGCTTGCTCGTGACCGTGATGTACTTCATTCCCGCGTTCTTCGCGGTGCGCACCCACTCCGCCGGGTCGTACTCGGTCGGATTAAACAGCGAAGGAAGCTTCTCGTACTCTTCCGCCATCATTTTTTTAAGGTGCATCACCCATTCTCCGTCGCCCAAAACGCTGTAGACCCCCCAGTGGATGAACATCCCGAACTTCGCGTCCTGAAACCACTCCCGCATCTTCAGGTTCGCAGCCGTCGGAGCGTAACCCGTTTTTACCATGACATCAGCCTCATTTACTGTCACTATATTCTTAGAATTGATAGATAAAAAGAATGCAGTCTGTTTTAGAAAAATGACTTAAAAACTATGCTTATTTTATGACTTGAAGCGGTTCGGTTCATGCAAATTTTGGTAGACGATGAAGGGTCGGCGTTGAGCCCTCACCGCAAGTAATTTATATATTTCATATTATTAGCTTATTCGACAATAGAAATGTTGTCAAGGGTAGAGCGTTCTCTCAGCTCGTTCACAGGAATGAGCAGGAACCTTCAGGTCCTTTGCCTAGCCAGCATTGTCAGCGGCTTCGGCGGCAGTCTCCTAAGCGGCGGGCTCTTCGTCCTCTTCCTGAGAAGCCTCGGAATCGAAATGATCGAGCTCGGCGTAGTTGGCTCAATAATTGCCGGGCTGAACTGGATCCTCAGGCCAATCGCTGGAAGAATCGCTGACCTGTACGGTAGAAAAAAGCTGATTCTCATCAACTCGTTCGGAAGCCTAATCTCGACCATACTAGCAATTGTTGCGCAGCATTGGACTTGGCTGGTTCCCGGATGGATATTCGGCTCTCTGCTGGGCATCCTCTGCGGACCAGCATACCAAGCGTTCATAGGAGACGCGACTGACGCCAAGAACCGCCAGACTGCGCTGGCAACAATGGACACCTTGACCTCGGTTCCCAGCCTCATCAGCCCAACTTTAGGGGGAATTTTGGCCACCTTTTGGGGGATTAGGTCCCTCTTCGTCATTGAACTGATTCTAGAAGCAACGGGCGCATTCATACTGCTACGCTACATTGAGGACGTCGTTCCCCCTCGAGTCGTCGAAAAGGCGGAGTCTAAAAAGAAGCTGATCGAAAAGGTCCGCGACCACCTGAAGTACCTCAGGGACGGTCTTAGCATGATTACGAGGCAAGGCGGAAGAAACCTTGTGGCGGTCATCGCCATCGGGTGCCTCTGGGACATCGAAGCCCCGGCGTGGGACTACATCTCAATCTACTTCGTGGAGCAGCAGGGCATCCCCTACTGGTTTCTGGGGCTCATCACCTCGGTCTATACGCTGTCCTACATGGTGACCCAGATTCCCATAGAAAAATTCGCGGACAGGCATAGCCGCAAGCCCTTCATCTTCCTCGAAGCCGTTCACGGCATGTGCGTATTGTCCTTTGTCTTCGTCCCCAACTTCTACTGGCTGATACCGATCTACGCAGCTCGTGCGATAAGCGGAATGACTTCCGGGAACAGCGTGGTGGCACTCATGTACGATGTCATCCCCCCGGAGGTGCGCGGGACCATGTTGGGCATTATATACGGACCCATCAGAAGCAGCACGCAGGTCTTGGGACCCCTAATCTGCAGCTATGTGTGGACCCAGTACGGCGGCTTAGTCGTAATCTATATGGTCTCTGCGATAAAGGTCGCGAAGGGAATGGGAGGAGTAATCGTCCAAGAAAAGGGCTTAAAGAAGTATTGATTACTCAGCGGTTCCGCGCCATCCTTCCCATTTGGATTTCTTTTTCAGGTAACAGAATAGTTTATTGCGAAATTTTAAATTTCAGAATACATAAGTATTATTGATTGGGAATGAACAAGGAAATAAGGAATTTTGTGATTACCGTCGTGTGCGGTGTCGTCGTCGCCTTGGCTTCAGCAGTCTACACGCAGGACCTGACAGTGGGGCTGGGCGCCAGGATAACGGGGTACGGCTTTCCCTTGCCTTGGCTAGTTCAGAGGGTCGTGGTCGTGCCCGGTGCGTCCCCCACGTACGAGCTGCAGGCCGCAGAACTGGCAATCGACCTCGTCGTCTGGATCACCATCGTATTAATCGTCTACGAGGTCGTAAGACGCGTCAAGAAATAGCTAAACCTTAGGTGGCAAGCATAAACAAAACAAACATGACCCCTAGAGAAAACGGGCTATGAACCCAAGGCAACAACATAAAAAATCGTGTTTATAAGTGGACGAGGAGGGATTTGAACCCTCGACCTCAGCGATGCCAACAATATTATATTCTAGAGATGTATGTCCAGCCGCATCTTACTATAAGTTCTAGCTAGTATCTAGTGTTATTTTTCAAGTTCATTGAGAATTCTTTCGAATAAGGGTCTTAATTTAGGGGTGTCCTTTTTTACAGTGTCCCAGACAGCTCTTGGGTCTACTCCGAAATACTCGTGTATGAGTTTGTCTCTCATTCCAGCCATGTCTCTCCAAGGTATCTGCTGATAACGGCTTTTGATCGATTCAGGTATCCTCTTTACGGCTTCTCCAATGATTTCTATTGCCCGTATGACAGCATAGACGGTTTTCCTGTCTTCCACGAATTCCTCATATTTCATGGTTCCTGTAAAACTCATTGCGTTGTCCATGGCTTCGATTATGTCTTCCACGTAGTCGAGGAATTCGCTTTTCATACGGCAACAACTTCTTCTAGGATGTGTTTTCCTATCCTCGGCTTCAACGCATTCTTCATTACCAAGTCCACTCTGACGCCGATGGAGTCGCTGAGAAAGTTTTCTAGTTCAACGAACTTCAAGAGGCTTATCGGCTTGGAAAAATCGACTAGAACGTCAAGGTCGCTTTTTTCTTTGGCTTCGCCTCTCACGTACGAGCCGAAGACGCCTATGGTCCTGACTTTGTACCTCTCCCTAATAATTGGCTTCAGGTTCCCGATTTTCTGTCTCACATCATCGATGTTCAGCATACCACTCATCAAACACTTAATGCTCTTTAGACTCAAAACCTTTTCCTAGATAATAACTCTAATCAAAAAGCTAAAGACATAAAGATAATGCAAAAAAGATCTGATCAGACCCCGTTGAAAAACCATTTTAAATGGTGGACGAGGAGGGATTTGAACCCTCGACCTCAGCGATGCCAACGCTGCGATCATGCCAAACTGATCTACTCGCCCGCCGCCGTTTCTTCATAGAACTGTTTTCGCCGTGTTTTTAAGGGTTTTGCCTGCTGAAAAACTTAAAATACCCTGAGCCGCCTTTTGGTTCAGAGGCTACGGACGTTGAGTAAACCGAAGATAGGCTTCATCGGCTTAGGCGTCATGGGCAAACCCATGGCTTTGAACTTGTTGAACGCGGGTTACGGGCTGACCGTGTGGAACAGGACAAAATCGAAGATGGACGAGCTGCTAGCCGCGGGCGCTCAGGGAGCCAAGACGCCAAAAGAAGTTGCTGAAAAGTCGGATGTCGTCATCACGATGGTCACCGACTCCTCCGACGTGGAGGAAGTGACGCTGGGGTCCGAAGGCATAGTCCATGGAGTCCATGAGGGTCTAACCGTCGTCGACATGAGCTCCATCTCGCCAACCGTCGCCCAGAAAATCGCCAAGGAGCTGGGCGCCAAGGGAGTCAAGATCCTCGACGCGCCGGTCAGCGGGGGCGAAGTCGGCGCCAAACAGGCAACGCTTTCAGTCATGGTGGGCGGAGACAAAGAAACCTTCGACGAGTGCTTGCCCGTCTTTCAGGCGCTCGGAAAGAGGATAACGCACATGGGCGCGAACGGCGCGGGGCAGACGACGAAGCTGTGCAACCAGATAATCTGCGCACTTAACATTCAGGCGGTCTGCGAGGGGCTGATGCTCGGAGCCAAGGCTGGACTCGACCTGAAGAAGCTGCTCGAGGTTGTGACCGCGGGCGCAGCGGGCTCGTGGATGCTTTCGAACTTGGGACCCAAGATGGTCGAACGCGACATGCGCCCGGGCTTCAAGATCAAGCACCAGCAGAAGGACCTGAAGACAGTCCTGTCCTTCGCCGCTGAGATGGGGCTCCCGTTACCCGCAACAGCATTAGTGCACCAGCTGTTCAGGGCGGTTGAGGCAGAAGGACTCGGAGAGCAAGGGACGCAGGCAGTCATCGTCGCCATGGAGAAGCTAGCTGGCAAAAAAGTCAGCTAAAGCAACCGCCATTTGCTTCGCTGTAAAGATTAATTACCTGACTATTCGAAAACAAGCTCCAGCCATTCCTGAAAATATTAATAAGTTTCGAGTCGCCAAATTCTGTATCTTAACCCACATTACGGAGTAAGCGAAGGTGGCAGCCAAGAAGCCTCAGACGAAGATGCCCAAGCGCGAAATCGCAGAAAGAGTCAAGTCGTTCAAGGAGGTCGCCCTAGGCTACAACGAAGCCGATGCGACCACTGAGGCGTTCCGCTGCCTCCAGTGCAAGGTCCCGAAGTGCGTGGAAGGGTGCCCCGTCGGCATAGAAATCCCCGCCTTCATCAAGCTCATCCGAGAAAAAAAATACAGCGAATCGCTAGACAAAATCCGAGAGAAAAACAGCCTGCCCGCCATCTGCGGACGGGTCTGCCCTCAGGAGGACCAGTGCATGGGCAAGTGCATCCTGGGATTGAATGGCGAGCCTGTCAACATTGGAGCCCTCGAACGGTTCGTGGCTGACGAGGAGGACAAGGCGAAAAGAAGGTCCGGTAGAAAGGCTTCAACGGGGAAGCGAGTCGCCGTCGTCGGCTCAGGACCAGCGGGCTTAACGGCGGCTGCTGAGCTGGCGAAGATGGGGCACGAGGTCACGGTTTTCGAGGCTCTTCACGCCGCGGGCGGAGTGCTGATGTACGGCATCCCCGAGTTCAGGCTGCCGAAGACCATCGTCGAGGACGAAGTCAAGTACGTCGAAAGCCTCGGCGCCAAAGTCGAGACCAACGTCATCGTCGGCAAGGTCGTAAAGATGGACGAGCTCTTCAAGGAAGGCTTCGACGCCGTCTTCGTGGGCTCGGGCGCGGGGCTCCCCATGTTCCTCGGCGTCCCCGGCGAGAACCTGAGCGGGATTTACTCGGCGAACGAGTTCCTCATCCGCGTCAACCTGATGAAGGCGTACAGCTTCCCCGAGCACGCCACGCCCGTCAAGGTCGGAAAGAAGGTCGTTGTGGTCGGTGGGGGGAACGTCGCCATGGACTCGGCCCGCTGCGCCCTCAGGCTCGGAGGCGAGGTCACGGTTGTCTACCGCAGGACCGAGGAGCTGATGCCAGCGAGGCACGATGAGGTCGTCAACGCGAAGGAGGAGGGCATCAACTTCATCTTTCTGGCTAACCCGACGCGGTTCATTGGCGACGAGAAGGGTTGGGTTAAAAAGGTTGAATGCGTCAGGATGGAGCTCGGAAAACCCGACGAGTCCGGCAGAATGAGACCCGTCGTCGTGGCGAGATCAGAGTTCCTGTTGGACGCGGACACTGTCGTCGTTGCCATCGGTCAGAAGCCGAACCCCCTGGCGGTCCGTGGAGAAAGCATGGTCAAGGTTTCGTCGCATGGCACAATCGTCGCCAACCCGGAGACGGGCGAAACCGACATGCCCGGCGTGTTCGCGGCTGGAGACATCGTGACGGACAACGCCACCGTGATTTCGGCGATGGCGGGCGGAAAGAAGGCTGCACAATCCATCCACAAGTACCTCACGAAAAACTAAGAACAGCCACAATTAACAAAAAGTGGCTCAAATTCTTAGGACTACTTCGCCGACGTACTTTTTCATGATCTCAACGAAGGACCGTATAACCTCGGCGGGATAGGGCTTCAGATTGTTGAAATTCTTGTCCAAGGTTCCTCCAGGGACGAATTGTTGGAAGGCGAACCGCTTCGCCCCCTTCACCGTTTCGCCCATCTTCAGGATGTCCTCCACCGTAACGATTGTAGGGACGACGGTGCATCGGAACTCGTAGTCAACGCTGCCCTCAATTAGCATTTTTATGCTGGTCAGTAGACTGCTTGTGTCGTGTGCGCCCATGAGGCTGTACTTTTTTAAAGAAGTCTTAATGTCTATAGCAACATAGTCGAGACTTGGGAGACACTCTTTCAGGACTTTGGGGTAGAAGCCATTCGTGTCCAGCTTCACCGAGAACCCTTCGCCCTTGAGCTTCCGAACGAAATCAGGCAGGTCACTGTTCATCGCGGGTTCGCCACCCGTTACGACGACGGCGTCCACGTACTTTTTGCGCGACCTGAGGACCTTGAGGGCGTCCTCATCCGAGAGGAACGGCGGCTTAGGGTCTACGATGAGCCGTCCGTTGTGGCAGAAGGGGCAGCGAAGGTTGCACCCAACAGAAAAGAGTACGCTGGAGACTTTGCCGGGGAAGTCGATTAGGCTTGTCTTTTGGAGTCCCCCGAACTTCATGGCGCCCTCTTCCTTCTGGAGCTTACGCCGGCACCTCGACGAGGACTGACTGGTCGAACGTCTTCCGTATGCTGAACTCGGCCTGCTTGCTGTCGTTCCACTGGTCGACGGGGCGCAGGTAGCCCACGATTCTGGAGTAAACCTCGCACTTGCCTCCGCACGTCGGGCACGTCCTCTGCTCCCCCGCGAGGTACCCGTGGGTCGTGCATATGCTGAAGGTCGGCGTCAGCGAGTAGTACGGGAGGTGGGCTGTGTGGGCGACCTTTTTGACCAGTTCGGCGGCGGCTTGCCACGAGTGGATTCTTTCCCCGAGGAAGATGTGGAACACCGTGCCTCCTGTATATAGGGTCTGGAGGTTGTCCTGGTGCTCGAGGGCTTCGAAGAGGTCCCCCGTGTAGTCGACGGGCAGGTGCGTGGAGTTCGTGTAGAACGGCTCCGCGCCCTTCGAGAGATGTGCCTCGTTCGCGGCGATTATGTCGGGGTACCGTTCCTTGTCGAGGTGCGGCAGCCTGTACGACACTCCCTCTGCAGGCGTTGCCTCAAGGTTGTACATGCTTCCCGTCTCCTCTTGGTACTCAACGAGCTTGTCGCGCATGTAATTAAGAACCTTCATCGCGAACTTCAGCCCCTCGGGATTCGCTATGCCGTAGCCGAACAGGTTGAGCAAGGCCTCGTTCATTCCGATGAGTCCGATTGTGGAGAAGTGGTTCTTCCAGTAGCTGCTGTACGCCTCCTTGACGAACCGCAGGTAGAACCTGGAGTACGGGTACAGGCCCTTCTCGGTGAACCTTTCGAGGACCTTCCGCTTGATTTCGAGGCTGTCCTTGGCTATCTCCATCATCTCGTTGAGTCGTTCGAAGAACTTGCCTTCGTCCTTGGTCAGGTAGCCGATGCGCGGCATGTTCAGCGTTACGACGCCTATCGAGCCTGTGAGGGGGCTTGCGCCGAAGAAGCCTCCGCCCCTCTTCCTCAGCATGCGGTTGTCTATCCTGAGTCGGCAGCACATGCTCCGCACGTCCTCGGGCGACATGTCGCTGTTGACGAAGTTCGAGAAGTACGGCGTCCCGTATTTGGCGGTCGCCTCGAAAATCTTCTGAGCCACGGGTGTGTCCCAGTCGAAGTCGTTCGTGATGTTGTACGTGGGAATCGGGAAAGTGAAGACTCGCCCCTTCGCGTCTCCCTCGACCATGACCTCGGCGAAGGCGGAGTTGAACATGTCCATCTCGTTCTGCATGTCCCCGTAGGCGTCGTCCAGCATGGTTCCCCCGCGGATGACGGGCTCGTCCTTCATGAAGTTCGGCATGTTGAGGTCAAGCGTCACGTTCGTGAACGGCGTCTGGAATCCTACGCGGGTCGGCACGTTGATGTTGAAGAAGAACTCCTGAAGCGCCTGCTTGACATCCTTCTGTTCCATGCGGTCGTAGCGGATGAACGGCGCGAGGTACGTGTCGAAGTTGCTGAAGGCCTGTGCGCCCGCGGCCTCGCCCTGAAGCGTGTAGAAGAAGTTGACGGTCTGCCCGAGAGCCGTCCTGAAGTGCTTCGCAGGCTTGCTTTCAATTTTTCCCGCGACCCCACCGAACCCCGAGAGGAGGAGCTCCCTGATGTCCCACCCGACGCAGTACGCGCCGAGGACGCCGAGGTCGTGGATGTGCATGTCGCCCGTGTAGTGGGCGTCCGCGATGTTGGGCGGGTAGATCCTGCTCGCCCAGTACTTCTCTATGACCTTCGTAGATAGATAATTGTTCAGGCCCTGCAGGGAGTAGCTCATGTTCGAGTTCTCCCGAACGTACCAGTCCTCAATGTCAACGTACTGCTCCACGAGGTCCGAGGAGCTCAGGAACGCCGCGAGCTCCCTGATGTCCTGGTGCTGCTTCCTGTAAAGGATGTAAGCCTTAGCTGTTCGGGCGTGCCCGCTTTCTATCAGGACCTTCTCGACAATGTCCTGTATCTCCTCAACGGTTGGGACTCCCTCGTCTCCGAACCGCTGCTTCAGTATCTCGACTACCTGGTCGCTCAGGCGTTTAGCTTCCTCTCTGTCTTTTCCGCCGACTGCCCGTGCAGCCTTCCAGATGGCGATGGTTATACGGTTGCCGTCGAACTCTTCGAGTCTGCCGTCCCGCTTCCTGACGTATTTCAACTTTTTCGCTCTCCTGAAGATGAATGCTGATGAATTTTTTGTTTTTGAATAATCACTTTACGTTTGTTATTATATTTGGATAATGAGTCGTGGTGAAAAAAGAATTTAAAGTTTCTTGTTTAAAAAATTGGACTATTAGAAAAACCGAAAAAACCAATGAAAATTAAAATAAGGCTTTTCTTAGGCGTTTTTGGAAACATTTTTTTTATAGCATCTTTCTGTGTTGTAGCCATGATTTCGACACCAATAATACAATAAAGTATGAGCCTCTTTCACGCGGAGTAGACCTATACACAAAATTCAATAAATCGACGGTACATCCAGCCATGAAAAAACGGGAAAAAGCGAGCACTCGACCGAAATGAGAAAACGTCGTTAATTCGGCGCGTTACCACAACATTGCTATCAGCGTGATACCCAACAGCCCGAGCATGATGGCGACTGCGACGAAGAGGATGACCGCCAGCACCGAGATGGCGAAGGCTTTCAGCCAGCCGCAGTCGAAGAAGTGCTTGACCAGAGCGAGCCAGACGACCAGCCGAACGAGGGAGGACAGTAGCCAAAGCGTCACGGTCTCGAAGAAGAGGAAGGGGGTAAACAGGATGAGCAGGTCCACGAGGAACAGGTCGAAGAACGCGCCTATCAGCGTCCCGACGACGATTATCGCCACGGCGTCGGAGAATTTAGCATCCTCTTTTCCTGCAAGCGCCCTGCCCGCCAGCCACAGCACCGGCGAAATGATGATGACGTTCACGAGGACGTGGATGATGAACGCGTAAAGGTCGAAGCTCAGCATCGAATCTCGCCAGACAAAATATAGGGAACATAGTTTTAAAATGTTACGAAAACCACAAAGACACCGTTGTAATCGTTGACAACAGTGACTGGGGAAAGATAGACTTACAGGAAGCATTCAAAAGAGACAGCAGCACAAGAAAAAGCCTAGGTATCGGGCTTGGAAGAGCAAAACAGCTGATAAACGAGTTCAGCGTCGAAACGAGGGTTGGTAAAGGAACAACCGTTACGGCAAAGAAGTGGAGACGCTGAAAGAAAGCAACCCGTGTTTTGTTGTTTAATTACTGACAGGCGCATCATTCGCGTTCTAAAATGAGACAATCGGATAAAACTTTTATTCAGTTCGTATGAATACGGTGTATGCTTCAGGGATTAAGAGGGTTCGCCCAGTTCATCTCGGCGGAACGAGGGCTAATGCTTTTCATGATTTCCGCGGGGTCAACCTTCCTGATAGGCGAGGAACTTTCTTGGCTTCAGGCGGGCTACCTCGGCGTCATCGTCTTCTGCGGCTGGAGCGGCGTCGACGCCATGAACAACGTCTACGACGCGGACTTGGACAAAAAGTCGGACCCGTTCAGAGCCGAATACACGAAGAAGCTCGGAACACTTGGGCTGATTATCTCGCTCTTCTTCCTAGGGACAGCCATCAGCCTAGGCTTGGTCACGCAGATTCCGTTGTTGACAGCTTTTATTATAGTCGGCGGCGTCGTGGGAATCCTGTACTCGGTCCCGCCCTTCAGGCTCAGGCAGACGGTCCTCAAGCCGCTGGTTAACTTCTCGGTCGGGTCCGTGCCTGTTCTGATTGTGGCCTCGTTCTTCAGCGTCTTCTCCGCCCAAGTTTGGCCCCTCGTGTTCCTCATCGGCATAACGACCGCCGTCAACAGCCTCTGGGAGGACCTCGCGGACTACGCGTCGGACCTCCACAGCGACGCGAGGACGTTCCTTGTTGTGCTTGGGTTGAGGAAAGGGTTCTTCACGACAATCGTTCTCGGCTACTGCCTCGTCCCCCCAATGTTCCTCATCGGCGTGTTGTTCAACCTCAGCATCGTCTACTACGCCGTCTTCTCGCTGCTCGTGGCGTTCATGACCCTCCGCCTCGTCCAATACCGGTCGATACTCCTCAACAGAGGAGGCGACAGCACCGAGCAGACGCTGAAGCTCGGAAAAATCCTAGCCAAGGACTTCGTGGTCATGGCGATAGTGCAAACAGCGAACATGATGCTGAGTAGCTTCCTGAAGTACCACGCAGGCTTCATGTTATGAACCGATATTAGTACAGGAATTATGTGGGTGAAGGGCAGAAATATTCGTTGACTATCTTTATGCTTGCCTTTAGAAAACAAGTTTACCATTAACTATTACGGGCTTATCGTCAACATGAACCGTTGCTCGGCTCATCGAAGCCCACCAGTGAACGTTCGACGTGGTCACGTTCCTTCCGCCCTTGTCCTCGTTGCCGCCTACGCCGATTGTGACTCCGCCCAAAACCTTGTCGTCCTGGGTGAAGCCATGTTTCAAACCCGGATTGAGGCCTACGCCGAAAAACCCGAATCTGTCCAAGTCGCCTTGACCTGACCTAAGGTAGTCCTCGAAAGATTCGCCCCCAGACTCAGCTTGATGCCCAACGATTCTTCCACGCCTGAACGTTAGGGACAGTTGCTTAATCCTCTCGACTCTTCTAAACGGAACAGGCACGTCGAAAACCGCTGTCCCTTCCGCGCTCTCCTCGCCACCAGCGACCTCGACGAAGCCCGATGGCAAGAACTTCACGTCGCCCTTAGCCGCGTCCTCCTTGCTGACTACGCTGTCACCAATGACGGGTTCACGACCTAACAACCTGAATTTTAGGTTTGTGCCGAACGGAGTCTGAATGCTTACCTCCTTTCCCCTTCTGATGAGGCTGGCGAGTTGAACAGCGTTGTGGGCGATTTCTCCCTGGTTAGCCTCGCAGCCGGCAAGCATCGTTTTCCTCCACGTTTCGAAGTCCAGACCAAGAGCCTCCGCCCGTTCATTCGTAACAAGGCAACACTCAACACCCAATGTTCGTATGGCTCGGTCCTTGGCTATTTTACGCCACGCGTCTAGGTACCTGTTCGACTCAAGGAACCATTGGTTAGCGAGCCCTTGTTTCTCGGGAGGAATCAAGTCCCAGCGGACGGGGCTGCGTGGACCCAGCATGAAGATGAACGCGTCCGTCTGCTCCAGCGCAGCAGCTTGATGAGCAGGAAGGGTCTCTAAAAGGCTTTTAGGCGCCTCAATCAGCGAACGCAGCCAAAAGTCCTCAGGCATGAGGGTGATGAGCGGGTGCGCTCCGCGCTGTCGGCAGGAAAAACCTATCTCGGATGCAAGGTCAACCGTGTGGTCCCAGCTGTGAATCCAAACGTTCTCCCCAGCCTTTACGTCTAGGCAGTTTTCGACTATCTGGCGCACGAGGTTCCCGTGGTCTCGCATCGGAAAACGACTCCTCAAAACAAGTGAGGAGCCTTTACGTAAAAAAAGCTTTAGAAGAAGGCTTGAACTGACCTAAATTTTGCGTGGTCTATTGTGGTTTGATATTACCATGTTTTCTTACGTGGAGTTGTGGGTGTTCCTGAGAATTACATGCTCTATTTGAGGCGTTTATCGTTGAAGGCGGGGTCTAGTCTTCTTCCCATTTGGTTATCCACGAGCCCACGGTGATGAACACCAATCCAAGGACCGTTATTAGCGCGGTGTTGAAGATTGCCTGCTGAGACTGACCGAAAATCATCGTAGCCCTAAGCCCCTCATTCACGTACGTGAGCGGCAGAGCCTGGGCAATCGTCTGAAGGAACTGGGGCATCTGGCTCAACGGGAAGAACGAGCCCGACAGGAACATCATCGGGAACGTGATGGCGTTCGCGGCGGCGTCCGCGGCGTCGGGGTCCTTGACGAACCGCGCGATGACCATCCCTATACCCGTGAACATCAGCGAGGCCATCGCCACCATGAGCAGCGAGAGCGGGTTAAGCGTCATCTTCATGTTAAAGATTGCGACCCCCAGCCCTATCATCACCGCCATGCCCAGGAAGGAAAGGAAAACGTTGTACACCGTTCTGGACAGTATCCACTCGTAGCGTTTCAGCGGCGTCGTCGCCAGCTTGTGGAACACGCCGTTCTCCTTGAACCGGGCGCTTATCGAGACGGCGGTGAAGACGCTCGTCGTCATGGCCGTCATCCCGATCATTCCCGGCAGGAAGAAGTCGATGTAGCTGAAGGGCTTGGGCGCTATCGCCAAGTCTTCGACGTTCAGGTAGTGCACGCCATGCGAGAGCTGAAAGTTGAAGGCGTCAATGACGCTCGCTACGATGCTGCGGACGATGGACGCAGAGGACGTGGACTGGTCGTAAACAAGGGTCACATTCGCTGTGATGCTGCCATAGGTGAAGAGCGCCATGTTGGCAGTGTCGTTGAATTCCGAGGGGATGATGAGCAGGTTGCTTATCCTATTCGTAATCGCGTAGTCCGTGGCGTTGACTGAGGCGTCCAGCAGGTGGATGTTGAAGGCGTTCGTGGAATTAAGGACCCTTATAATGGTGCCGGACCAGTATGAGGCTTCGCCGTTGGTTTGGTCCAGGTTCTGCATGTAGAGGTCGTACTTCGTCGAGGACTGGCTGAAGATTGCCCCGAAAAGGAGTATCATGACGCAGGGGAACATGATGGTCCAGAAGACCGCGCTTTTGTTCCGGACGAAGGTCCGCATCGCGGCCGTAAGGTCGAGTGCTATGTGACTCATGCCTCGTCGCCCTCCCCCAGAGATTCGCCCGTGAGGTTCAGGAACACGTCCTCGAGGCTTGACCGCTTCAGCTGCAGCTCCTCGAACGGAATATTAGTTTTACTGAGTTCGTGAAGGATGTCTGAAACAGCCACAGCGTGGTTGAGGTGGACTTTAACATCTCCACCGTCGAAGCTCGCTTTCACGCCGAGCTTCTCTATGGTCGGAACTGCCTTTGAGCTCGCTCTCTTCAGAATTAGAAGGTTCTTTTTACCATATTCGGAGATGAGCTTGTCCGTGGTGTCTAGGGCGACGATGTTGCCGTTGTGGATTATGCCGACGCGGCTCGCGAGCGTCTCCGCCTCTTCCATGTAGTGCGTCGTCAGGAAAACGGTTTTTCCCTGCCTGTGAAACTCCTCAATCAAATTCCAGACAACGTGGCGCGCCTTCGGGTCCAGCCCAGCCGTAGGCTCGTCCAGAAAGATGAGTTCGGGGTCGTTCACCAAGGCGACGGCTATCCCGAGCCGCTGCTTCAGCCCGCCTGACAGGTTCCTGAACAAAGCGTTCTTCTTGTCCTCCAAGTCAACCTGCTTGATCAAGCCATCGACGTCGGGGTGACTGTCAAACATTCCCGCGAAGTACTGGATGGTCTCCTTAACCGTCAACCTATCGTATGACGCGAAGTCCTGCGGCAGGACGCCTGTCTTCTTACGGATTTTCTCCCCATCCTTCGAAATGTCGTAACCGAGCACGTAGGCTTTCCCGCTTGTGGGCTTCCGCAGGCACTCCAGCATCTCCACGGTCGTCGTTTTACCCGCGCCGTTGGGTCCCAAGAAAGCGAAAATCTCGCCCTTGTTAACAGTGAAAGAAACGCCTTTGACGGCTGTCAAATCGCCGTATCGCTTAGTAAGACCCTCAACCTGGATGGCAGCGTCGTTCTCCAAATCCTTGTCCCACGCAATTTATTAATGGAACTCACTCGACAAGTGACACGGAAGATTTAAACATATCGATGAACGAAAACCCAGCACCGTTTAAGCATTTAAAACCTTTTAAAAAAAATCCTACGAAATATCTTGGGATTTTTTGGTCTCGGCTCATTGTCTGTCGTATTCTTCGACGTCCTCGTTCATCACGACCAGTTCGATGCCTGCCGCCTTAAACAGCTCTACCGTGTCCTTGTCTGCATGGTAATGTTTCTCGCAAACCGCACGCTTGATGCCCGAGTTTATCATCATCATCGCGCACGTCCTGCACGGCGTCATCCTGCAGTAAAGCGTCGCGCCGTCGAGGGGGATGCCGAATCTCGCGGCCTGAATGATGGCGTTCTGTTCCGCGTGGAGGGTGCGGACGCAGTGCTGCGAAGCGTTGCCGTTCTCGTCGATGACCCTCCTCATGTCGTGCCCGACCTCGTCGCAGTGTGGCAGCCCAGTCGGCGACCCGGCGTAGCCAGTCGTCATGATGCGCTTGTCCTTAACGATTACGCACCCAGCTCTCCCGCGGTCGCACGTGCTGCGCCTGGAAATGGCCTCGCACAAATCCAGAAAATACCTGTCCCAATCCGGTCGACTCATGATTACCACACTTCAACTCATAACATACAGTTTGGTAAATATCACTTTATCCATCGGAGCCACTCGAGTCTAATCTTCTGAATGACAGTCTGTGCGCCGCTCGTGCCGCCACCAACTGGCACGGCAGGCAGTAATCAGCGACTTTACGTCCCGGCGGCAAAGTTACCTGTTCGTAAGCCGTCAAGTGCCCCTTAGCCTGATGGTAGCAGATATGACCCCATAGGCTTAGTCTATAATCATCGTACAAGCCGAGCTGCCACAGCCCCTCGAGATAGTCCATCAGCGTCCAGTCGTCCAGGTGGTCTATGAACCTCGTCATCCCGAGGAACTGCCCACCGCCGTTCAGACGAGCTTTAACAATCATCCGCATCTTCTCTTTCGGGAGCACGCCGCTGGAAAGCAGCTCAGGCCAGTAGCGGTAGTTGGTGTAGCTGCCGAACCGGTTCGCCGTAACCCGCCCCTCGGACCGCGGCGTCGGCTCCACCGTCGGGGAAAGCCACCAGTCATGCGTGTCTTCAGTCCACGCTGCGTCTATCGCGTCTAGAAGAATTCCACGCAAGGTGACGGCATCTTGTTGAAAGCTTTCAGCATCGTTGGGACGTCTAAGCCCATGGTCAAGTAGGTACGCCCAGTCTTGGAACCCGCGGATTATCCACGCGTTGTTGTGAAAGTAGGTGGCCACCGTTTCCCGTTCGTCTGCCTCGGGGACCCCGGCGACGAGCTGCACTTTGCCACTTTCATACAGACGTCGGCGCAGATATCCTACGAGGCGCGAAAGAAACTGCTCACTGCTGCTGAGCCAGTCTTTTTCGGCTCTCCTTTCCACCAGTCGCCGCGCGGTCGTCAGCAGCTGTCCGTACTCGCTGAGGGACGGGCCGTAATAGTCGACGGTGCCGTCTTCGCGGACGAAGCGGCGCAGCCAGTAGGAAAACAGCGTCTCGGCGCGGCGCGTCATGCCCCAGAGCGTCAGGGCGTCGACGGCGGCGATGATGGTCGGCGGGAACGAGTCGTGCTCCTTGCGTGCGTAGCTGCCTACGCCGTACTTAGGATGGTCGCCCACAAAAGTGGCGTCAATATGAGCAAGGCCAATTCTCACCATGCGCTCTAAAAGCGGATGCTCGAACCTAGCGTCAGACGGAAGTTCAATATCACGGGCTTTCCGGTCGATGAGCTCCGAGTCGAACGCTGGCTCTCCTTCAAGCGATGGAGCGCAACGCATAATCCGCTCAGGCAATTTCATTCCTGCTTTCAGCAACGAGCCCCTGAATGGGTCGGTCAGCGACGAAAGCCAGGCTTCGCGTTCTTCTGTCATTTGCTCTTTTGCTTCTTTGCGGCTGGTCTCTTTTTCAGTATTTCTGGTGGATAAGCAGATAAATATTCAGTCAGCGATTGATAGAGTCATGCGCCCGAACACTTGGGAGGACTGGTATTCCCGGAAAGAGGGCACCGTCGAACCCGAGATACCCAGACTGGAAGAGCTTTTAGAGCTCGAAAGTGCTCCGAGAGTCTTGGACTTTGGGTGCGGAGCTGGCAGGCACACAGTTTATTTTGCCAGAAAAGGGTTCGAGGTTTATGGTTTCGACGCGTCGGAGGCGGCGCTGGGGCAAGCTGCCAAGGCTCTCGAAAGGGAGGGTCTGCAAGCGAATCTGAGGGTCTGGGACATGACTGAGCCGCTGCCCTACGAAGACCGCTTCTTCGATGCCGTGATAGCGACCAGGGTAATTCACCACACTTACGTGGAAAACATAAAGAAAATCGCCGAGGAAATCAACCGAACACTGAAGAAGGAAGGCTACCTTTTCATTCAGGTGTCAGCGTTTTCGCCCGAAGAAAAATCGGAGCCAAGACAAAAAGAGTGGGAGTTCGAAGAGCCGGAGCCCAGAACCTACGTGTATACAGGCGGCGAAGAGAAAGGCATCCCGCACCACCACTTCACAAAACAGGAACTGCTGAACCTTTTCAAAAACTACAGCATCATAGATTTTCACTCAAAAACTGAGCATTACAGAGGTTTTTGTCTGATTATGCAAAAAAAGGATGAGGAAAAATGATTTTCGTAGGATTTTATGAAATGTAAAATTCTAAAGCTCCAGCTAAAACTGAATTTTAGAAGGTTAAAATAAATATTGTTAAATAAAATTAATATTAGTAAATGATGTGTAACTTCTTTCCA
>CAZOKM010000026.1:0-18212 GCA_964580405.1 uncultured Candidatus Bathyarchaeia archaeon
CTCGTCGCCTTTGGAGCGCCGTCGAAGGGTCTTCACGAAATATTGAAGCAGGAGAACCTCGACCTCGCGGACGTGGCGGACTTCGTCGTGAACACTGTACCCTTCCAAGCCACTGAAACGGTGCGGACCGAGGAAGCCCTGTACGCGACCCTCGCCGCGATAAACCTTCTGATGCCATGATGAATCTGGTAAAAAAACATTTTTACATGTTACTTGCAGACGATTTTGAAGAAAAGGGTCAAGATATCGAATACCTTATTATTACTCATAATATTCCGTGAGGGCTTGCTGTTCAGCTTTTTCTTCGGTGGACAGTTTCTCCCACTCCTCGCGCTTTACGTAGCCGCCTATCTGCTCCTTGATCTTCTTCGCGACCGCCTGACCGATCAACGGCAGACCCGTGAGCGTGCTGAGCGGGACCCTCTGCAGGTCCTCGAACGTCTTGAACCCCGAGTTGAACAGGACCCGGGCTCGCGCCCTGCCCACGCCCTCGAGCTTCGTCAGGGGCAGCAGCTCAGCCTTGACCCCCTTGACCACCCTCTCCCGCAGCTCCATGACTTTTGGGAGGGCATCCTTGTGCCCCAGAAGCCTCGCCAGCTCAGAGCCACTGTACAGCAGCCACTCCGCCGTTGCTATAAGCCGGTAAAGGTCCCCGGGCTCGACGCTGAACGTCTCGATCATCGAGTCCTCGGAGGTTTCGTCAGCCCAAGCCCTGATCACAAGGGCGGTCTTCACCTCGCCGAGGAACTCCTCATAATTGACCCTGTCCGCCCACTCGTCCGGCGTCTCAAACAGGAACTCGCCCGTATGGTTCTCGGCGTACATGGCGACCTTCTCGAGCTCCCGCGTTGAGCACCTGAGCTTGGGGAACATGTCCGGCGTGTGAGCCACCATGTGCATGTAGCTGAGGTCCGAGAGCTTGGGTGCCCTGTTGTTAAGTCCGTCGCGGATGACGATGGCTGACACGGGGTCGATGTAGAGCTGCGATATCCTCCTTCCGAAGCGGGTGGCTTTGATGTCCTGCCCGTCGACTTCGATCATTTCCTCGTCGTAGAGGAACTTCAGTATCCTGGCGATCATCCCCTTGATGGCCCGAATGTCGTACTGGAAGGAGTAAAGCGTCTTTCCGAAGAAGTCGTAGACTCCCTGCTCCGAACGGGCGAACTCCGACGCTATCGTGGCCAGGACGTGGGTTCTGAGGATTTTTTCGACGCCGAGCTTCGACCAAATCCGCTCGGGCTGGGCGAGGACGTAGCTCGTCATGAGGTAGTCCATCTCCTCCTCGGTTTTAGCGATGAGCACGGATTCGCCGATCTTGTCGTACTTGGGCCGCCCCGCCCTCCCGACCATCTGCTTGTACTCGAGCACGCTTATCGGGTAATAGCCGTACCCGGGGTCGTAGCGCCTGTAGCTGCTGACGACGACCGTCCTCGCGGGCAGGTTCACGCCAAAAGCCAGAGTCGGAGTGGCGGTGAGAACCTTGATCCTTCCGTCCCTGAACGAGTCCTCGATCAGCTTTCGGTGCGCCGAACCCAAACCGGCGTGGTGGAAGGCGACGCCGTCCTTGACAAGCTCCGCCAGCATCGCACTTATCCTCGTCTTCTCGCCCGAGCTCGCGATTAACTCCGAGATGTGGCCAAGCGACCTGTGCGCCACCTTCGAAAGGACTCTGCCAACCTCTGGCGCCGCCTTCTTCGCCAAGCCAACTGACTCCCTCCTCGTCGACGCGAAGATGAGCGCCTGTCCTCCCTGCTGGATGCTGCGCAGCGCGATGTTGATGGGCGGGTTGCTTGACAGCTTCTCTATCTTGGCTGAGCCGCCGTCCCTGAACTGGACGTCCAAGCCGTGCAGCACGCCTTCCCTCAGCTCGACGGGCCTCCACTGCGTCGAAACCGTGATGGCCTTCAGCCACTCCGCGATATCCTCGGCGTTCTTGACCGTGGCGCTCAGAGCCAGCAGCTGCACGTCCGGGTTCACCTGAAGCAAGCGGGCGAGGACTACCTCCAATGTTGGCCCCCTGTCCCCGTCGTTCAATAAGTGAACCTCGTCTGCGACCACAAGCGTCAGGTCGTCCATCCACTGCGCCCTGTGCCTGAGCAGCGAGTCGCACTTCTCGTTCGTGGCGATGATGACGTCGAACCTCGCCAGCCAAGGGTCGCCGCTGTCGTAGTCGCCCGTGGTTATGCCGACCCTGATTTTCGCGCCGTTCGGCTTGCTCAGGGACTCATACTTCTTGAACTCAGCGTACTTCTCGCTGGCTAAAGCCCTGAGTGGACATAGGTAAAGGACCTTGCCGCCCCTTTCCAGAATGTGTTTGACGGCGCAGAGCTCCGCGACGAGTGTTTTCCCCGAGGCCGTCGGCGTCGTCAGAAGCAGGTTCTTCCCGTCAACCGCCCCAGCCTTCACTGCTTCCTCCTGCGGCGGGAAGAGCTCCCTGATTCCTTGGTCGACCAGCAGCTGCTTCGCCTGTTCGGGTATGCTCAGCTCTTCCACTAACAAGTTCTAGACCTTTCTTCATGCGTGAGCTTAGGTTTTCTTCACGTACCCTTCGCGGGGCTCGTAGATTGTGCCCTCTCTTCTCATCAGGCCAAGCAGCCTTTCGGCTTCTATTCTGTCAACGTCGAACTCCGTTGCCAGCCTATCGACGAGCTCGGACCTTTTAACGGTGCCCGTCTCCTTCTCCATCTCGATCAGCACCTTCAGGATGACCCCGAGCTTGTCCTGCAGGCTCTTGGGCTTCCCTGTCATGATGATGTCGATGTCGATCTTGTGCGAAGCCACGTCGATGCCCGCCTCCTCCAGAGACTCGTTCATGATCGCGATGGCGTGGTCCGCGTCGTCAGAATTGACTTCTTCCCTTAAGGCAGCCCTCGCCCGAGCCTCAGATATTCTGACCAACGATTCCAGCTGGCGGGCGGTGATGGCGATGGGCGAACCCTCAACCTCGCTGGTGGAGCGCATCTCCAGATAGAACTCCCTCAGCCTGTTGAAGGCTGCCTGAGAAATGACAGGCGTGAACCCCTTGGAGTAGGCAATGTACTTCCTCAGGAGGTCCGCTGGAATGGGCGGCACTTCAGGCGGCGCTTGGCGCATGTGGAGCTCCAGAATGTGTTCGCTCATCAGGGTGTCCCGCTCCCTTTCCGGAACGTCCTTTAGCACGAAAATCAGGTCAAACCTCGAAAGAATCGTGACAGGAAGCGAAATGTTCTCAGTCACCGTCCTGTAGGCGTCGTACCTTCCAAGCGCGGGGTTAGCGGCGCCCAAGATTGCGGCACGGGCGTTCAGGGTCGCAACGATTCCTCCCTTCGCGATGGAAATCGTATGTTGTTCCATGGCTTCGTGGATGGCGACTCTGTCCTCGGGGCGCATCTTGTCCATCTCGTCGATGCAGGCTATGCCTTTGTCCGCAAGCACGAGGGCGCCCGCTTCAAGCGTCATCCCGCCAGTTGCCGTGGGCAAGACAGCCGCGGTCAACCCAGCAGCTGTGGTTCCTCTTCCGCTCGTGTACAGTCCCCGGGGGGCAATCTTCGGCACGTACCTCAGAAGCTGGGACTTCGCTGTGCCGGGGTCTCCGACGAGCAGGATGTTGGGTTCGCCGCGTATGCTGATGTCGGGCAGGTGCTTGGGGACTCCTCCGAAGAGGAGGTACATTATCGCCTCCTTGATGTGCTCGTAGCCGTAGACGGACGGCGCGATAGAGCGGACGATTTTTTCGTGCACGTGCGGGTCCTTGGATAGCTCGAGGATTTGCTGCTCCTCCTCAGGCGTAATGTTGAGCGACTCGGACTCCCTCCCCGATGAGTCAATGTAGTTCGCGTTGATGTAAAGCGGGAAAGCCCTTGACTTTCCACCCGTCTTTGACGTAGCCTTGGTTTCCGCGTGGATTATGCCTATGACGTAGACGCGGTCTCCCGGTCTGGCGAGGTCAACGAGGTCTCTTCCTATGAGCTGAATGTCCAACGAACGCGGCGTCTGCCCCGGAGGCAGCTCCTCGGGGTACTCTTGGATGCGGAGCTCCTGCGAGTCGACGAACTCGGACTCGTCCTCCATCAGCTCGAAGCTGCTCGTGTTCTTGCACGTCGGGTTCGTGCACTTCGACGGCTGGGAAAGAAAATTGCCCGACTGGGGAACTTCAATCGTCTCCTCGCACCGGTTGCACTTGAAGACGGCTCTCTGGACGAAAGGTCTGACGTTCGTCGCGCGGATGACGATGCCCTCAAGCAGCTCGAGCTTGCCAATGTGGTCGGAGCTGAGCTCCCGCAGCGGAATCTTGTAGGGGATGCCGCGGACCCTGACCTTGACCCCCTGCTCCCTGATTCTCTCGGCGTATTCTGGGTCCTGTATCTGCAGCTGGTCGAAGGCCGCGTTGTTCCCGTATTCTAAAAATTCTTCGGGCTTATTGAGTAACCCCTCAACGAGCATGCTGTCGAAGATGTCGAGGTCGTTAAAATCGATGACAAGCGAGGTTGCGCCGTTGATTGCCATCTGCGAAATCCGCTGGCGGTACTTGTCCGTTTTGAGGAAGCTCTGGAACCTTTCCTGAGGCTTGTCAACTTCTTGAGGCTTGTCCGTAACCAGTTCAGTCATGTCTGCCGCCTTCTCCTAGAGGATTTCGCGTCTCCACTCGTTGATGATTTTGTCCAGCTCCTCGTAAAGAGCCAGCTCCTCAGACGTCAGGCTCCGCAGTATTTGCCCTTTTTGCCCCGGCGTGGAAGCCAATGTGATTATTTTTTTGAGCCTGCAGTCAACGATGTCCTTGGAGAGCTGCTGGACATGCTCGTACTCCCTCATTTTCTCGGGACTGCTCTTGGAGACGCCTTTCAGGTCCTCAAGCACCCGCCTCAGCCTAGGGTAAAAGTCGTCGGGGAGAGCGGATAGGCTGCTTATGGGCTGGATGCGTTCCCTGTGAAGAATGGGGTAAAGCCTCGCAGCGTTCAATGTTTCCTCCCGAGGGCGGACCAGCCCGTCTTTTTCGAGCTCGCGTGCGACCCAGAACCTGATTTCGTACTCGTTCCCCTCGTCGAACGGACCGACCTTCAAGCCTGTTAGCTCAATCTCAGGCGAACTCCTGACCGCGACCACCTTTATGGGCTTATTCTCGAACGAAGCGTCCGCGTCCCTTATCGGCGAACGGGCATTCTCGGAAGACATGACAGTAAACCTCTGCTATACTGAAAACACACATACAATAGGTCCACTTATATAAAAACTGACTAACCAAAAAAACAAGCTGAAGCGAGAATTTTTTAGGGCAACAAAAGCCATTGTTTTTAGTAATGAAGACTTTTTTGGTAGTATTGGATTCAACATGATAAACGGATTGTTTGCGCCCCAGAACAACAGAATATTTGCGACGCAAAACAGCACGTCGCCAACAGCCGAATGTTACACAAAAATTGAAATCTGATGTTACACAAATCAGATAGCTGAGAAAAGCCCGTCTTCCACATCTTGACGGGGGTATGCAATGTTTTTTAGGCTGTTCAAAGATAGAGTAGTTCGATAAAAGTTTACGAAAAAAAGTCAAGGATGGCAAGCGTTGAAGCTCCACGTCCACAAAAGAGCCTTCAGAGCCCTAGGAATCTCGGAAAGCTTCGTCAAAGGCAAAAGCCAAAAATCGGTTCTCGCAGGCGTGGTCATGCGGGCGGACAAAGCCATCGACGGGTTCGTCTTCTCCGAGGCAACGGTGGGCGGGATGGACGCCACCGACAAGGTGATTGGGATGCACAAGGCTCTGGGAAGGAGCGACGTGAACGTGCTTCTGCTGAACGGCTGCGTCATCAGCTGGTACAACGTCGTCGACCTGAACAGGGTCGCAGACGAAACAGGGCTTCCCCTAGTCTGCGTCACCTACGACGAGTCCGAGGGACTCGACAAATACTTCAAGGAGCTGTTCCCTCAAGACTGGGAGACCCGCGTCCAAGTCTACCACAACAACAAGAAAAGGACGCCAATGACGCTAAGAACGGGGCACGCTGTCTACGCGAGGTTCCTTGGAATGAGCGTGGAGGAAGCGAAGGAAGTCCTCGACAAGTTCACGACCCACGGCGCTGTCCCCGAGCCTCTGAGAGTAGCCCGCCTGCTAGCTAGAGCGACTGTTAGGACTCTACTGCCAAAGTTGCACGCGAAAAAGCATGGAAAAGCTGAAGATGTTCAACGATAGTTTGCTGAGACGGAGGGTTGTGGATGCCTAGTTCTAATGAAAGAAGGATGGAAGAGATACAGCATATCCTAGAAGAACTAGCTGCTGAGGCTGCGGAAGGAACGCCCATAATCGTCGAGGGACCGAGAGACCGAGAAAGCTTGGAAAGGCTCGAAGTAAAGGGCGACGTAATATCCGCGAAAACGTCGGGGAAAACGTTGCTGGACACGCTTCAGGAAATAGAAGACCACAGCAAAGGCGAGGTCATACTGCTCATGGACTTCGACAGGAGAGGAAAAGAGATGACCGCACGCCTCATCAAAAACCTCGAAAAAAGCAGCGTAAAAACCAACCTCGTGTACTGGAAAAAGCTTTCCAGCCTCGTCGGACGCGACGTCAAAGACATAGAAGGCTTAGCATCGTACGTTCAAACGCTTAACAAAAAAATAGGGAAGAACGTAACGAATCCGAGTTTTTAGGGATTTCTAATAGAAGAAAGAGCATTCAGTAAAAGGCTAGAATCAATCAGTTTTGTGTTTATGTAAATGGATGTAAAAACCGAATCTTTTTTATGTAGGTATCTCACGTATATGGTGAGAGGTTAAAACAATTAACCTCAAAAAATCAAGCTCAATAATGAACAATAAACTGATCATTACTTGAGGAACAAGAAAAAAATGAAAATAACAGAAAACAAAGAGGTGTATGTTAATTGTCTTTTCAACCATTCACGGTCAAATATGTTGTCCGTGCCAAATTCGGCGTTGAAGGAGTCGTCGAAAAGCCCGACGTGATCGGAGCAGTCTTCGGGCAAACGGAGGGCCTGTTCGGAACAGAGCTCGACCTGAGGGAACTGCAGAAGTCGGGAAGAATCGGAAGAATCGAAATCGACCTTAAATCTGAAAAGGACAAGACAGACGGTTCTATCAGCATTCCAACGAGCCTAGACAGGGTCTCAACGGCCATCATCGCCGCAAGCATCGAAAGCATCGACAGGATCGGTCCGTGCCAAGCGAACGTCAACCTCGTCAAAATCGAGGACGTCAGGGAATCAAAGAGGAAAGCCATCATCGAAAGAGCCAAAGAAATCCTGCACAGCTGGAACCTCGAGAAGCGCCCAGAAACCGAAGAAATTTTCCGCGAAGTCTCCGAAATACTGAAGACCACGAAAGTCGAATCCTACGGTCCAGACAAGCTGCCAGCAGGCTCCGAAGTCGGCTCCTTGAAAGAATTAATCATAGTCGAGGGAAGAGCAGACGTAATAGTTCTAATGAAGCTTGGAATCCAGAACGTCGTTGCGCTGGAAGGAGTCAAAGTCCCAGAAACAATCATCAGGCTGACGAAAGAAAAAGAATGCACAGCGTTCCTCGACGGCGACCACGGAGGAGACCTCATACTAAAAGAGCTCCAGCAAGTAGCTACCATAAAGTACGTGGCGAGGGCACCAAGCGGCAAAGAGGTCGAAGACCTGACGGCGAAGGAAATCGAAGTCGCTCTCTCGAAGAAGAGGCCGATCGAGGAAGCAAGAGAACCCAGAGAATTCAGGGGACGCAGGGGGCGCAGGGAACGCAAAGAGCCTATAGAATTAAGAGAACCTAGGGAACTCAGGGAACCAAGTGAAGCCAGAGAAGAAAGGGAAGCAGAACAGCCCAAGAAGAAGAGGAAGAAGGTTCTCGTGCCGAAAGAGATCATGGACGCGGCCAGCAAACTAAAGGGGACGCTTGAGGCCATCCTCCTCAACGAGCAGATGCAGGAAGTGGGCAGAATGCCCGTCAGCGAGCTCGCGGACAAGATCCGGGAGGCGGAGAACGTGAACACCATCGTCTTCGATGGCGTCACGACGCAGAGGCTCATCGACGTCGCCAGCGAAAAGAACATCAAGTTCCTCGTCGCCGCCCGAATAGCCGAAGTCGTCAAGCAGCCGTTGAACGTGAACCTGCTGACCTTCGAAGAAGTGCTGGAGTAAAACTAACTAAGCAACGAAATCAGCTAACGTTCTAGACTGCTTGGGCGTTTCTGCTTCAAGCAGCGCCTTTTCGTCCACGCCGAACAACGACAGAATCCTCAAGGCGGCGGGGACAACCTGGTTCGAAACGTAGTACTCCGTGTCAACCTCGCTGTACGAGGCGAAGACGTAGGGCTTGACCCTCTCGTACAGCTTCCCTGAACCGTGAGTCACGACGTACCCGACCTTGTCCCCGACCGCGAGCTCCCAACCTGAACTAATCAGCATCTTTGCAGCCTGCACGTGAGGGGCATTCACCTCGTACTGCTCAGCGGGCTTCGTAAGTGTCTTCCAGATAATCAAGTCCCTGAACGGAACCTTCTGTTTTCTGATTTTACCTATGTATTCTCTTACGAAATCGACGGCTTTGTCGGCGGAACGCTGCTTCAGGACGAGCTCCAGAACCTTCTCCTGCGTGTCCTTGGCGACGTTCGCCCAGTCCCCCCTGACGGCCTCTAAGCCGACCATGTCCAAGCTGCCATCTGGAAGTAGCCCGCAGTAGCGTTTCTTCGCCTCCGTGAACAGGATGAGCCTGTAGATTTTGTCGGCATTCATCTCGAGCCCGAGCCTTTCCTTTATCGTTCGGCACAGGGCTTCAACCTTCTGGGGCTCGTACTTCACGAAGATGCTGTCGGTGTCGCCGTAGATGACGTCCAAGCCTAGCTCCTTCGCCATCTCGATGCTCGTGGAGATTGTCTCGCGCCCCCACGCAGCTGCAGCCTCGGCGACGGGCTTCCTGAACCAACGGGCTCCCGTCCACCCCGCGTAGCCGTAAACGGCGTTCGTAATCACCTTGATTGCCCTTTGCCGGGCGTCAAGCAGGCGATATTCCTCGCTCTTCGGGTTCAGCCCCTTCATCCTCTGCCTGACGTCTCCCCTAGCCGCCAGAAGGCTTGTCAGAATCCTGCGGTAGAACCCGGGCGGCTCCTTCCTGAACCTGTGCCCGACCTCGGGGGCGACGTTGACGCCTTGGGGCGGCTCCGGCTCCGCGGGCTGAAGGTAGGTGTCAGGGGACACGTTCTTCTCGACCATGATACTCGGGTACATCGACTTGAAGTCGAGGTCCGCGACGTTCTCGTGGACTCCGGGCTTCGGCGACAAGACAATACCCCCCGCGTACGGGATGTACGGCCTCTCGGTCCTTTCGGGGATGAGTTCCCCAATCCTGTAGGCTTCGCGGACCATGTACCACTCGGTTCTGAAGCCGACCGCGGCCTTGACGACGTGGTCCAGAGGCAGCCCGACTAGCTTGGAAAGCTCCGCAGCATAATTGAACATCAAGCCAAAAATTTCGGATACGCACCCAGCCCTTTCCTTCGCGAACTTTACCAGTTCCGAATGCTTGGACGGGTCGTTCCAGTAGGACGCGTGCTCCGTTTCGTCGATTACGGTTTGTTCGCCGAGTTTCTTTAAGCCGAGGAAATCCGCAAGGTTCTCCACCGTTTTGACCTTAACCTCGGGGAGCTCGTCCGCCAAGTCGAGGACGTCCACGCTGGCGCGCCCAGTTACTGAAACGTGGCCGTAGACGCTCGTGTGAGGTAGCGTGCCTGTCCTGTCCACCGAAAAGTCCAATCCAATCTTCTTTGCGCGAGCCATAAGATATTGCCAATGCAGCCGGTTGGTTTCGAACCCTACGACGACGTCTGGATTGTACTGCCTAACGTGCCTCACGAATGATGCAAGAACAAAGGTGTCGTCGACACCCTCCGCCACGAACTGCTTCCGTTCGCCCCTGTCCGTGACCGTGGCTATAACGAGTACTGGGTCGCGGTCGGGTTTCGGGGTGCCCCTAGACGCGTAGTAAATCGCGTGGAAGCTCAGAACCCTGAGTTTGGGCGCGGTTTCCATTTGGATTCTTTTCGGAGCCAACTTCACGATGAAAATCTTGTCGACTTGTATCCCTAAGCCGTTTTCTTCTTCGCTGGCTTCGGCCTCGTGCCACCCGCAGGGCGCAACGTCGTTGTCGACTAGGTACCGCATCGAGTAGCGGACGTCGTCTTCGAGGCACCGCTCCACGCCTTCGACTCCTGAAAGGGTCTTCGCGAGCTCCGGGACGTCGTCGGGATTTTTACATACCACCTTGACCGCGTACACGGGCTGTCCGAAGAACCGCCGCACGGTCAGCTCAGAGCTGAAAATGGATGGGAGCTCTGCCTGCTTCCGTTTGATTCTTTCGTGGACCGTTTCGGGAGTCTCTTGGGCGCCTAGGACGAGGTAGAAGTAGGGGGCGAAGTTCCTGTCGACTACGAGGACGCGTCTCCCGCGGTCGTCGACGCCCCACATCCAGATTTCGGGCTTGCCGCCCCTCGACTCGTGGTTGACGTCCAAGAGCCAGAACCTGAGCTTCTCCGACGGTTCCGCGCCGAACCTGCTGCCCAACGGTCAAGTCTCCACGAACTATATGCTTTTCCTGAAAGATAAGGATTAATTAAAACCGTGAGAAGACGTGAATCATCAACATGGCGGGTCATGCAGAAAGTCATATATCGCCTTTATTGTAGACGCTTATGCGCGTTCACGAGGGTGGAATCGTGCGAAAAGCCTATTTTGATGACCCAATCGTCGCAGCCTACCTGCACATGCTGCCCAGAATGGAAAAGGAGGATGACATCGACAAGCACCTCACAGCCATCAATGAAGCCCAAGCGACCAGCGTCTGGGCTTTCGTCTTCGGAGCAAAAAAGGAGAAGCTGGAATACTTCATGAATCAATGCCAAAAAATGGGCTTAAAGGTCGTGCCCGTCTTCATGCCCTACATCTCCGTAAAGGAGCACCCCGAGGTCAAGATAGTCAGCGCGGACGGCTCAACCTCGGATGACCCCCGCTACTTCAACATAGGCTGCTACAACCACCCGTACCTGCTGGAAAAGACTGAAGAGCTGATTAAAGAGTTCTTGGAGCAGTACAAGGACCACCCAGCGCTTTACAGGATTGACGGGCTGCCGCTTTTCAGCTTCATCCACGAAGCCTACTACAGGACTGAGGTTCCCGAGTTCGGCGGAGGACCCCTCAAGCCCTGCTGCTACTGCAAGCACTGCGTGGCTGACTTCAGGGAAAAGATGAAGGCGAAGTACGGGAGTATCGAAAAATTCAACTCCAAGCACAAAACCATCTTCGAAGACTGGGATTCGCTGGAGCCGCCCAAGGAGCCAAGCAATCCGTCGCTTTGGAAAGAATGGTTCGACTACCACGCTGAGGTTATCCCGAATTTTCTGGCTAAGTTAATCGGGTACGCCAGAAGCATCGCTCCGTGCGCTTCGACGCACGAGCTGAACGACTTCTACCCGTGCTCGTACCAGTGCGTCTACTCGGGCAACGACATCTACAGGATGGCGCGCGTCCTCGACGTGGGGCACGAGGACATGTACCCGCTGGAGTTCGACCACCGCTACGTCATCTACGTCTACGAGTACATCAAGGACCTCCTCAGGCCAGCCATGGGCTTCGACAAGCTCTACACGGCTAACGGGCAGAGCTTCAACTCGTGGCTCGGGTATAAGGTCCCTCCCGCCAGCATGTCCGAGCAGGTCTACTCGTGCCTGATTCACGGCGCACTCGGCTTGGTGTGGTGGGTCGACTGGAACAAATTTGACCTTTGGGCCATGACGAAGCAGCCCAACGAGGAGTACGGCGAGTTAGTCAAAGCCCTAAGAGATTACGAGATGTCGAAGGCGGAGGTCGCCCTAGTCTACCCTTGGACGAGCATGGAGCTCAAGACGGACGACACCTACAGCATGAACAACGCGTTGTTCTACACGGCCCTCGTCAGAAGCGGCGTCCCCGTGGACATCGTCTCGGAGCAACAAATAGCCGACGGCCTCCTAGAAAAAAGAGGCTACAAAGTCATTTGTGGCGTAGGCAGCCCAGTGTTCCCGCCAGAGGTCCAAGCCAAAATCAGAAACTTCGTAGAGAAAGGCGGAACTCTAATACAAGATTACGAGGGGCGAGGCGTAAACGAATTCAAATCAGCCTATCCCGAGCTCGTCTCCGAACCGTCGGCTGAGCACACAGTCTACACAGTGAAAACTGACCTGCCTCCGATGGACGAGATGAACGGAAAAATCGTCCCTGTGGCTAGTGTTTGTGAGAAGCTGAAACCACCTAAAGAATCGGGCGTGGTCGCCGAGTTCGACGACGGTGAACCAGCTGTAATCCACGTCAGAGTCGGGAAGGGTGCCATCTTTAAGGCAGCCACCTTACTCGGCTGGGACTACACCAACTATCCGGGTCACTACGACTTCGCGGCGATGTTCCCGTTCCTGATACGGAGAACCGAGGACCTGCGGGAGCTAATCCTGAGACTGCTCCAAAAAGCGGGCGTTCAGGCTCCGGTGGAGTCCACCAACTTGGACGTCGAGGTCGGAGTGTGGAAAGGGAAGGACTCAAGGATCGTGTTGGCTGTTAACCACCTTGACAAGCCGTCGGAATCCACGGTGACGGTGAACCTTAAAGGCGAAGACGTGTATGTCGTCCAAGACTTTTTCACGAAAGAAAAGGTCAAGACGAAACAAAGTGGTAACAAAATCTCGTTCAAGGCAAATCTACCGAACTTTCGGGGGAAGGCGTTCCTCGTCAAGAGGCTTTAACAGACCGTTCCCTTTTAATATCGTTGCTATTAGAAGCGAATCTTTCGATAGAGTATATTGAGGAAACCCAATATTCATTTAGGGGCGGAGTTCGGAAAGCTTATTAAACAATATAAGAATTTATGCTAAAAGGGTCAAATAATGAAGATTCGAACGGAGTTCCTCGTTGCGTTCGTCCTTTTTCTCGCTTTACTAACCGTTCGCATCGACCCATCCTCAGCGCAGGAAACGCCCCTCGTCTACGGCAAAGTCGTCGACGCCAAAACCGGGCTGCCTATTTCGGGCGCACATTTAGTTTTTTGGGACACAGAGAATCTTGAGCAGCCGACGTTAGGCAACGGCCTCTACGTGACGGACGAGAACGGGGAGTACAGCATCCCCGCGGGCTACCTGAGAGTCGGGAAGACTTACTACGTGTATGCCTATCAGGGCGACTTTGAAACCCTAGACATCAATTACGTTCCCTCGAGCAGGAAGACGGTCCACATCTTAACGAGCGAGCTACAGAACGTCTCGTTCTCGCTCTACCCCGGCGCGATGGTCGAGTGGGAGGGCACCGCGTATCTCGTCCAAGCCCTGAGCCCCGAGGACCGCGCCATTAGGATGACGGCGTTGTCCACCGACGAAGTTGAGGCAACCTCGATGACCGAGTACGGGGACTCCGCTGAAATTTATTACATCGGCCTCAGTCATAGGATAGCCATAATCCCCGCCGACACCTCCGTCGTTCTCGAGGCGGAGATATGGTACTACTCCAGCGACCCGACCAGGCTGATTCCGGTCGACCAGGAAATCTTCCGCATATACAACGGCTCGCTGCCCTTCTATCTGCATCAGGGCGAACTTTACTCGTTCAAGATTCCGACGTACAGCCTCAGGAGGGGCATCCAGTACGCCGAGAGCCAATACGTTGATATAACGTCACAGGTGGACAGGGCGCAAAGCATCGGGTTCGTCCTGTTCGACGAACGGCGATCAATCAACCAGGCTCACCAACTAATCCTGGAAGCAAGCACAGGACTGTCAACCGCAGGTACCGACCTTGAGTTTCAGACAATTTGGCGGGACATACGCTCAGCGTTGACGACGTTCAACGAAGTTTCGGGCAAGCTGGCGCTTGATCGCCAAATCAGCGAGGTGGGCGCAGCTTACCTGTCCGCTATCATGGCAGCTTTCAGCGCGGTCATAGCCTTCTTCCTGTTTGACGACAACCGAAAGAAGTTCTACTTCAACATCGTAATCTACGCGGTGTTCCTCGTTGTCCTGTACTTCATCTATCCGGGCGCGCACATAATAATTGACGAAAACATCCTCCTTTTCCTCCAGTCGGTCTTCATCTCGTTCTTCGGAATAATGGCTATCGTCTTCGGAATCCCGCGAATCTGGAAAGAAAGGATAATCGAGGGCGAAGTGTCGTGGAGAAGCGCGATCACCGTGATTTTCTCTATGGGGAAACGCGAAATCAAGCGCAAAAGGATACGTGGTTTCTTCACCTTGATGTCGATCGTCATTCTTGTCTTGGCGTTCGTTTCCTTAACGTCGTTCGGCTCAGCCTACGGCATGGTGGCTGACAAGCTTACCGTGACCGCGCCCTCGGACGGCGTCATGGTGAAAAGGATGGTCAACGCGTCCCTTCTACTGTTCACCCCCTTGGGCATCAATTACCCAACAGCACTCTCCAATTGGGTAAGTATAACCAACATCGCGGAGAGGCTCAAGAACCCTCCTGACGCTGACCCCGTTGTTAGGCTGATTAGTTCTGGGTCTGGAACAAGCCGAGTCGTCTACGGAGTTATGGGTGTAACGCCATCAACCGAAAGCCTGTACACTGGTCTTAACGGGACGGTGGAGGCGGGTGGAAGTTACCTTAGCGACGACGTTCTAGACGAGGTGCTGTTGACGGCAAGCGAAGCCACCCAACTAGGCGTGGGACTCGGCCAGAACTTGACTCTGGAGGTTTTGGGCACTGGGATTTCGAGGCAGGTCACGGTTGTCGGATTCATTGATGATAACCTATACACGAGCCTCGTCGACATGGACGGTAACTCTTTCGGTCCCCTCCGCATCGAAAACGGGGAAGTGCGTAGATGCAACAGCACCGAAGTGATCTTCATGAGCGCTGCGACGGCTAGAAACATTCAGAGCCTGATTGACGCCCAGTACGGTCCGGGCGCTAAGCAGTTCGTCGTTCTCTCCGACTTCGTTTTCCGCCCTTCAGCCGGGATGACCACTGAAACAATTGTTCCCCTCGCGCGGAACCTCATCTACTGGTTCACGTACGACGTTCTCGCTTCGACCAACGGAGTCATAACCTACTACCACGTCGGCGCCTACTTCGAGTTGAAAGGCGCAGCAGAACTCATAATCCCGCTGATCATGGTCGGCTTGAACGTTGGAATGGTGATGATGAACGCGGTCTACGAGAGGAGAAGGGAAATTCGCGTTCTCTCCATGATTGGGCTTAACCCAACCCACATCGGGCTGATATTCGTCGCCGAAGCCGTCATCCTCGGCATGGTCGGCGGCAGCTTGGGCTACCTCATCGGGCTCGGGTTCTCGAGGACGATGGTGCTCTTCGGCCAGGAGCTCATGGTCAGGGAGAAGCTCGAGTGGTGGTGGAGCGCAGCAGGCTTCGCGCTGGCTATGGTGGCCTCCGTCATTTCGTCCATCAGGCCCGCGGCGCTGGCGGTCAGCACGTACACGCCGTCCATGGTCAAGAAGGTGAAGAGGACGGAGAAGCAGGCGAAGGTCCGCAGGGAAGAAATCTTCAAGGTCTACCAGGGGAGGCAGATGAGCATGCCCGTGAAGGTCCTCACGGCGGAGAAGGAGTTCTTCATCAGCTTCTTCCTCGACAGGCTCCACGAGCTCAAGGGCGGCTTCGTGGAACGCGTCGAAAACGTTGTGCAGGTCCCGGAGACCGAGGACGTTAAGGGGGAGCTTACGTTGGCGATAAACTTCGACTACTCCTTCGGAGCCACCGGCAGAGAGCGGGGCACCAAGAACAGCCTCATCCTGTCGAAGAGCCCGAACGAGGACTACTACCGGGTCAGGCTGGTCTCCGAGCCAGCGGTCAAGGGGCTGCCCGAAACCGTCATCGAGCGGACAATCGACCTCATCCACGAATCATGCCTGAATTGGGCGAAGGACAAGGCGAAGTACCTAGGCACAGTCTAGTCTAGGCACGTAATAAAAAAAGGGATTTTTCGGTACGAGGCATTTTTGGCTCAGACGTGGTCAAGGACGCTGATTATTTCCATCATGGCTCTGCCTGTGTGGTACGCAGCCTTCCACGGGTACGCCTTGTCGCCGACGATTTTGCCGTCGGGCATGACGGTGTCGAACCAGTCGCCGTGCTTCCAGTCAACCTGATGCTTCTCGGTCCAGTCAAGCACCCCGTCGAAGTGCTCGAGGTAGACGGGGTCCCTCAGCAGGTTGTACATGCGGGCCATCGCGACCATGGCCTCAGCCTGCACCCACCAGACCTTTCCGAGCCTGTCAGCGGGCTTGTTGAACGGTCCAGAATCGAAGAGTCCGCCCCTTTCCGCGTCGAGACCATACTTTATGCAGTAGTCATACACGGTTCGGAAGAACTCTGTCAGCACGCCCACGGGCACGTGCGCTACGTTGCAGGCTTCCTCGATGAGCCAGACGGCTTCGATGTTGTGCCCATACGAAATCCTGTCCGCCATGGGGCCGTGGACGGGCGTCCAGTCGCGCTTGTGGAGGTCGGTGCACGCGCCGACGTTCATCCGCACAACCGAGTTGCACAGGATGAGGATTAGCTCGCCCAGCCGCCGCATGACGAGTGGGTCCTTCGTGGCCTGATAAAGCACCGTGAACGCCTCGAGCAGGTGGAGGTGGGTGTTCATCGTCTTGAACTCCATGCCCGGGGTCACGTCCGTCTTCATGTCCACCTTGGGCAGCGACCAGTCGGCGCTGAACAGCTCCCGGTACCCACCAAACTCCGCGTCGTAGCCGTGCTTCTCCATGAGGTCGAATATTTCTCGGGCGAACTTGAGAGCCTCGCTGTTGCCGCTGGCGATGGCGTACTCGGAAACGCCGTAAAGCGCGAATGTCTGCCCGTACATGTGCTTGAACGGCATCGGGAAGTCTCCGTGCGCGTCCATTTCCCAGAAGAAGCCGCCGTGTTTGTGGTCCCACATTTTGTCCTTCAGGAATCTGAACCCGTGCTCCGCGGCCTGCAGGGCTTCCTTGCCCGCCCAGCCTGCTTCTTTGAGCTTCGAGAAGTACCACACCATCCGCGCCTGGGACACTATCATTTTTGGTCCGTCGCCCTTTGGCTTCCCGTCGACGTCGTGGTTGAGGTAGTACCCGCCTTTTTTCTCGTCTATCGTCGCGGGGTACCAGAACGGCATGATGTTCTGGGTCAGAATCTTCTCGAGCCTGCTTCTCGTCGTCTTAACCCATTTTTCGGAAGGGGCTTTACCCATCGGCTCATCCACCTCAGACAATCTTAACAAGAGTGCTTTCACTGAATATAAGACTTGGTTGAAATTCGGTATAAAACTCGTATGCCAGAATCCCAGCGAATAAAAGTATATATGAGAAGCGGGACCAAAGCACGTGATGGAACGGTGGATACATGATCATTACGGTGATAGGTGCAGGCGTCATCGGCAGCGCCGTGGCGAGAGCCCTGGTCAAGAACGCTGTTGCGGACAAGGTCGTCGCGACTGACAGCCGTCCTGAGCAGCTCGCCGAGCTCAGAAAAGCAGGCGTCGAAACAGCTGCGGACAACAAAAAAGCCGCGTCGTTGGCAGACACCATAATTCTATGCGTGAAGCCGAAGGACGTCAAATCCGTTCTCGCAGAAATTCAGGGCGAAATCAAAAACAAGCTCGTTCTGTCGCTGGCTGCCGCCGTCAGCCTACCTCTGCTTGAGAAGGCTGCACCAAAAGCGAGGTTTGTTAGAGCCATGCCCAACTTGGCAATAATCGTGAGCGAGGCTTTCATAGGCTACTGCGCGGGAGCCAACGTCTCAGGCAAGGACAGGGACGCGGCGAGGAAGATTCTGAATGTAATGGGAACCTGCGTCGAAGTCGAGGAGAGCCAGATGGACGCCGTGACAGCCCTCAGCGGATGCGCCCCCGGCGTTTTGGCAGCCCTGACGGAAGCGATGGTCAAAGGCGGAGTCGAAATTGGGCTTCCCCCCGACTTGGCATTAACCTCCACAGCCCAATCTTTAGTCGGAGCTGGCAAGCTGCTGCTGGAGACAAAGAAGTCCACGTCCGAAATCATAAAGATGGTTGCCACGCCAGGCGGAGTGACAGAAGAAGAACTAAAAGAGCTGGCGAAGTATCCTCTTACCGAAGCCTTCGTGTCCTCTCTGCGGGTTGGAGCCGAAAAATCCAGAAAAATATCGCACGATCTGGTCGCGGAAGGCAAGTAATAGTTAAAAATTAGTCTTTATTAATCCATATGATTTTGAAAAATTAACAATAGTTGAAGAAGTAAAAGC
>CAZOKM010000027.1:0-17359 GCA_964580405.1 uncultured Candidatus Bathyarchaeia archaeon
GACGACATCCGCTACCTGTTCGCGCAGGACCTTGACTGGCTGAGGCGCACGGAGATGGTGTAGGATGCCGACGATAGAGGTTGACCTCGACGACCTAGAATCGCTGCTTGGCACGAAGCTGCCCAGAACAGCGGAGGAGCTCAACGACGTCCTCTCGTACGTCAAGGGCGAAGCCAAAAGCCTCGACGCGCAGGAGCCGCGGATAGAGTTCAAGGACAGCAACCGCGCCGACGTCTGGAGCGTAGAAGGATTAGCCAGAGCCCTGCGGGGATACCTCGGGCTCGAAACGGGACCCAAAGACTACAGAATTAAGGGTAGCTCAGGCGTCGTCGTCCACGTGGACCCGAAGCTGAAGAACATCCGCCCCTACATCGGCTGCTCCGTGTTGAAGGGCGTCAAGCTCTCGGACGTGGCGATCAGCCAAATCATGCATTTTCAAGACAAGATGGACCAGACCTACGGGAGGAACCGCAGGAGAACGTCCATCGGGCTCTACGACTTCGACTTGATCAGCCCACCGCTCCGCTACGGGGTTGCTAAACCTAAAGAGGTCAGCTTCGTGCCCCTCGACTTCTCCGAAAAGATGACCCTCGAAGAGATACTCGAGAAGCACCCGAAGGGAGCGGAGTACGGGCACATCGTCCGCGGCCACCCTGTGTATCCGATTTTCGTGGACTCCGAAAACAAGGTCCTCTCGTTCCCGCCCGTCATCAACTCGAACGATTTAGGCCACATCACGCCCGAAACCGAGAACGTACTCGTTGAGGTCACGGGGACAGCTCTTGGCACCGTCCTCAACACCCTGACGAACGTTACGCTTTCGTTGGCTGACCGCGGCGGAAGCATCTACTCTGCGAAAATCCGCTATCCCTACAAAGAAACACCAAACATGACGACGCCCATCCTTAAAGGCGAAACGGTCAAGCTGAACGTCGATTACGTCGGCAAGGTCATCGGAAAGCCACTTAGTCTAAAGGAAATCAGGGGACTACTGGCGAAAGCTCGTTACGGCGTGGTTAAGGCGTCGAAGTCCGAGGTGACCGTGGGGGTTCCGTGTTACCGCGTGGATGTGCTTCACCCGATTGATGTCGTCGAGGACATCGCCATCGCGTACAACTACAACCGCATCCAGCCGAGGTGGCCGCAGCTGCCGACAATCGGCGCCTTGCTGCCTGAGACTGGGTTCCGCGACCTCGTGAGGGAGCTGATGGTCGGGCTTGGGTACCAGGAGACCCTGACTTACATATTGACGACTCCTGAGACATTGTTTACGAAGATGAACGTTGAGCCGCAGAAAGCCGTTGAACTCGCTAACCCGAGGCTCGCGACGATGACGTGCCTGAGGAGCTGGCTGCTACCGAGTCTCATGGAGTTCCTCAGCCACAACACGCACGTCGAATATCCACAGAAAGTCTTCGAGGTCGGCTACTGCGTGGTCCATGACGACGAGAAAGAGAACAGGACGAGCGACGTCGAAACCCTCGCCTGCGTCTCGCTCCATTCGGGCGCGTGCTTCACCGAGGTCAAATCGGCGCTTGACTCATTACTCGTCAACCTTGGTGCTTCCTACTCTCTGACTGAAACCCAGCATGGTAGCTTCATCGAGGGTAGGGCAGGCACAATAATCATCGGAGACAAAGAACTTGGGCTCATCGGCGAGGTTCACCCGCAGGTGCTCCAAAAATGGGGACTGGAAAATCCAGCTGCAGCCTTTGAAATCAACCTCAACAAATTAAGACAGTGTTTATAAGAAGACCCTGAACAGCCCAAGCAATTGATTCCAAGACAGAAACGTTTATCCAAAAGCCTCATCACAGTCCTAAAGGGCGATGATATGAGCTCAGTAATCCCGCCTGACCCACAAGGTGGGCCCGCCTAGACGGACTCGACGAAGACGGATGATTCTCATCCTTCAGTGATGGAGGGTTTACCCAGCAGCGGGACAAGGCGGGCGTGGGCGCCAGAAAGCCGCGTAAGAGAGAGCTTGGCTGAGAAGGGCGTTCCCGCTCCACTATGATGCCGAGTGTTAGTTGCGCGGAACACAACTGCGCCCACGACACAAACCAAAGTCTCGTGCAGAAAAAAGAAGCCACAATTTCGTAAACAACAAATAGAACACCATAGGCTTTCATTTTTAGCCCAAATTGCTCTTCTAGCAACTTCTTTTATCCGAAGTGTTATATGATGTTCCGAATCATACGTTTCATTTGAAATAGGGAAAACGTCGGTATGGAAAAAGAAGGATTGAAAGAAGAGGGGCTGGTAAGGGAAATACTTGGAAGAGGAGACCTTACCGCTAAAGAGATGAAAGAAGAGCTTTGTAGAAGAAACATTAGTTGGGTAAGGTCGTATAATAGGCGCGTTTCCACGCCTCTATTCTACCCTTTTATCATTCTATGGATTCTTCCTACCATTGCCAAATTGAATGAATGGAGTTTCCTAAGCTTTTTCGCCCAGTTACCTGCTGTTGACTTCCCAATAGTTGTGATGGTCGCAGCAGCGGTTCTTTTTGTCCCCGCATTCTCTCTTGTGATATTAGCTCATTCCTTAAGGCGGAGGTTGGGGGGATGCAACGATTATGATGAAACGGTAGTCATCATTAGGAAGGGTCCCTACGGAGTTATCAGGCATCCCGAGTGGCTTGGTAGAATAATTTTCATGCCCTTGCTTCCCATTATCCTCAGTAAATGGATACAATACACAATCTTCGCAATAACTGTCAGTATCATAACAACTGGAACGATGATATACTACATTCGGGAAGAGGACGCTTTTAACGTAAGGAAATGGGGAGAAGAATACCGACAGTATATGAGAGATGCGCCAGCAATTAATTTCGTTAAAGGATTATGGAATGCCTCGAAAAGTAAAAGTAAAAAAACTCGGAATTTTATTATCAAACCATATACGGTTAACTTCGCACAAGATGCAAAATACAACCGCGTCTCCAATAAAACCAAAACGAAATATACCATAATTCATTTCACAAGGAAAGAATCGCGTGTTCATGAGTAGGCAATTGGAAGAAAATATGGCTTGAGCCGCTTAGCATGGCTAGATGTCCGCATGAAGTTTTCAAAGAAAATTACGGATTTCTGGGACCGCTTCCAGAAGGAGAACGGGATTGTAGCTTCCTTTGAGGGCGCTTGGTCTTTCGGGGATTCTCCTGAGCTCGGCGACGAGCTTCTTGGGCTTGTGCTGTCTGGGAAGAAGACGGGGACGGCGACGTTGGTCGTTGAGCTGGGGAAGGAGGGAGAGAAGATGCCTGAGATCGGGGATTACAACATCATCCTGAACGGCGCGGGGAGCCCGAAAGCGGTCATCCGAACCACGAAAGTCGAGGTCAAGCCGTTCAGGGAGGTGGTCGAGTTGTTTGCTTACTCCGAGGGCGAAGACGACCGTACGCTGGAGTCTTGGAGGAGGGAGCACTGGAAGTACTGGACCCGGAAAGGACGCAAGCTGGGGTTCACGATGAAGGAGGACCTTCTGGTGATATGCGAAAACTTCGAAGTGCTTTTTCTCAAATGATTTACACGTTCACGACTGGTTTTTCATATATTCCTGAAAATAATAAGAAGGACTAAGTGTTAAAAGTGCTGCCGTCGTTTATTTCTGTGGCATAACGTGGTTTGAGGTGGTTGTTGTGGGGTGGCTTGTTTACGCGTTGTTGTCCGCCTTCACGGCGGCGCTTGTTGCGATTTTCGGCAAGATTGGGCTGGAGGGCGTGGACTTGCTCACGGCGACTTGTGTCCGCGCTGGGATAATGTTCGCCGCAGTCGGTACGGTGGTCGTCACAATAGGCGCAATCATAATCGCCCTCGCAGGCTAACAAAAAAGCACAGTTCAGACGAAGGGCAACGGCAAAACTGCCCCCAAACGGCGAACAGAGAAGCGCACAAACCGAAATACTGGTAGTAAACAATACCGTTTAGCCCGATGACCAAATGCAAATCTGATTAAACCGCTCAGACGCCAAAGAACAAACAAACTGCAAAACAGCACGTTTTTCGCAAGCCAAAAAATGTCACTCAAACCAAAAATTCTGATGACACTCAAATCAGACCAAACGAGAACACAACAGTTTGCGCACCAAAACAACAGAAAATTTGCAATGCAAAACAGACAGGCTCAAGGACTGCGTACTGCTACTCAAACGGAAAATCCCAATGTTACTCAATACAGAAGGAGCCTAATGCCAAGAATTGTTAGACAAAATTTGAAAACCATTGTTAAACAAATCAGACCGGTCGAAGGCTGAGCAGACATCCCTTCTACTTTTATTATACGGACTGCCTCAACGACAATAAATCCTTCCTCGGCTTCGGCGGCTCACTTGAGCATGACTTGGATTGCCCTGCGGGCTCTGTCCGCCACGTCCGCGGGAACCTTCACGACGTAGCGCTCGTTCTTCAGCGACAGGTACACCTTCTCGAGCGTGTTCAGCCTCATGCCGGTGCAAATCGCCTCGTCGTAGGCGGGGATGAACACGGCGTCCTTCCGCTCCTTCCGCAGCTTGTGGAGTATGCCGACCTCCGTCGCGACGATGAACTCCTTCGCCTTCGACTCCTTTGCTCTCTTGCCCATCTTGGACGTGCTCCCCACGAAGTCAGCCACATCGCACACCTCGGGGTTGCACTCGGGATGGGCCAGAACCTCGGCGCCGGGGTGGGCTTTCTTGAGCTCCAGTATGGCTTCCTTGTTGAAGAGCTTGTGGACGGGGCAGAAGCCCAGAGCAGGCATGTCGATCAAACGCTTCTTGGTGAAACGCTGCGTATAGCGGGCGAGGTTCGCGTCGGGGCCGAAGATGACGTCCTCCGAGTCCATCTTGTTGACGATTTCAGCCGAGTTCGAGGACGTGCACACGGCGTCGCACTCAGCCTTCGCCTCAGCCGAAGTGTTGATGTACAGGACGACCCTTGCGCCCGGAAACTTTTTCCTGTAGACCCTCACGAGCTCAGCCGTGAGCATCCCAGCCATCGGGCACAAAGCGTTCGAGTCGGGAACCAGAACCTTCTTATCCGGGTTGAGGATGGCAGCCGTCTCAGCCATGAACGTCACCCCGCAGAAAACGATAATCTTCGCGTCCGTTTCAGCGGCACGCATCGAAAGCTCCAAGCTGTCGCCGACGAAGTCCGCTATGTCTTGAACCTCCGGGCGCTGATAGTTGTGCGCCAGAATGACAGCTTGTTTCTCCCTTTTCAGCTTCTGAATCTCGTCGACGAGGTTAACATTCTTCGTCATTCCAACACTCTCCACAAAACACGTTTTCCGTATACGAGACTTTTCACGTCAGATAGCAAGCTAAGAACAAACGCCTCCGCCTCATATTAAGATGATGATAACAGGAAAACCATTCGGAATATCTCACGACATTTTTCACATAAACCCAAACCTGAACACTGAAACAATTTGCTGAAGATTCGGTTAACTGGAAAGAATTAAGTTAACCTTCGCACAAACATGAAACGTCAGAGAATACCTAAAGAGGCGTTCTGAATGGTTAAAACTATTAGTCCCGTTAATCCGAAAGCCACTCCCGAAGCCAAAAAGCTTCTTGAATACATTTACAGCGTCAGCGGAAAGAAGACGATGACTGGACAGCACGAGTTCATGGGGCGGATGTCCGTCGTCACCGACAAAATAAGGGAAATTACGGGCAAGCTCCCCGCCGTGTGGGGGAGCGACTTCGGCTTCTCCGACGAGAGGCACGACATCGACAACATAAAGTACCGAGCCCTACTCGTTGGCGAAATCAAGAAGCAGCACAAGAGCGGAGCCATCATCACAATGACCTACCACCAGGCGAACCCCGCCATCGGAGAGCCCTGCCTCTTCGAAACCGGGGTCATCAGCAAGCTCACCGACCAGCAGTGGAAGGACGTGACCACGCCCGGCACCGAGCTCTACGAAAAGTGGCGAAGGCAGATGGACATTGTCGCCGGAATCCTCAAGAAAGTCAAGGAAGCCCACATCCCGGTGTTGTTCCGTCCGTACCACGAGATGAACGGTGACTGGTTCTGGTGGGGAGGACGCAGGGGGCCCGAAGGCTCCGCCGCCCTCTACAGGAAGGTGTTCCACTACTTCGTCGAGTATCACAAGCTGAACAACCTGCTCTGGGTCTGGGCGCCCGACAAGCCGTGGCCGGGAGTCGAGGAGTTCTACCCCGGCGACGAATACGTCGACATCCTCGGCTCGGACATCTACCCCATGAAGGACCACCCCGAAATCTACCGCCAAGAATGGTACGAACGGATGTTGAGCCTAGCCAAGAACAGGCCCCTAGCCCTCACAGAGTTCAGCGCGCTGCCGTCCGACGAGACCCTCACGAGTCAGCCCCGCTGGGTCTGGATGATGGCTTGGGCGGAGATGCTGCTTCAATCGAACACTAATGAAGAGATACTCAGAGTCTACAATGCGCCCAAGACGTTGACACGCGAGCAACTGACTAGGCGCATATGATTTAATTCGCCGCCGAACATCCGTAGGCACAATTGGGAAGTGGTTTGTCTTGGACCGCGAGGAGGCTCTGGAGCTCGTCAAGGCGAACGTCAAGAACCAGAACATCGTCCGCCACATGGTAGCCGTCATGGGAATAATGGAAGCCTTGGCGAAATACCTCAACGAGGACGAAGACTTGTGGGCGCTTACGGGGCTCGTCCACGACGTCGACTACGAGAAGACCGCCCAAAACTTCGAGAAGCACGGGTTACTCGCTGAGGAATTGCTTAAAGGCAAGGTCCCGGAAGAAGCCCTGACAGCCATAAAGGCGCACAACCACGAGCACACCGGCGTAGCGCCCAAGTCGCGGCTGGATAAGGCGCTAATTGCCTCCGACGCGGCTTCTGGGCTGATTGTCGCCTGCGCCCTTGTGATGCCCTCGAAGAAAGCCGCGGACGTGGACGCGAAGACCGTCGCCAAAAAATTCAGGGACAAGGACTTCGCCCGAGGGGCCGACAGGAGCCGAATCGTCGTCTGCGAAGACCTCGGAATCCCCAAGGAAACGTTCCTCGAAATAGCGCTGAAGGGCGTCCAAAACGTCAGCCAGAGCCTAGGCATCTAGGTGGATTATTGTTTTTAAGCCCATTTCTCCTCAGCAACCAGAAAAGGGAAGGAGGCGTGCAGCCAGAAGGCCCATTCATAAAGCGGAATCTTGTTCTGCCTTAGCATTCCGGGATAGGACCTTCTGCAAGAAAAGCGTTCGCCTCATTCCCTGTGCATATCAATATAGCGGAATCTTGATATAAAACAAGTGTAACCGCCAAAACCCAGCCGACGGATACAGGCGTCTCGCCAGATTCGTAGTTCAAAACGGTTTTTCGTCCAGCCAGTTCTGCACATTTCCTGCACATGAGTAGATAGATTAAAAAAGAGAGACCGAGACAAGATGAGGACTGGAACCGAAATGAACACCAGAATGAGCACAATCTTCGTCGCCCAAACGGCGGTTCTAGGAGCCCTCGTCGTCGTCTTCGACTACGCCATGAAGTTCTCGGGCTTCAAAATCCCCTTCCCGTGGCTCCCGTACCTGAAGTTCGACTTCACGGGCGTCCCCATACTGCTGTCCCTCTTCCTCTCGGGTCCGCTTCTGGGAGCCTCAACCTCCGCAGTAGCGATGCTCGCAATCTTTGTCCGAAGCGGAGACGCCGTCAGCGCGTTCATGAAAGCCCTAGCTGAGTTCTCCACGGTCCTCGGCATGTACGCAGGCTACGCCGTGTTCAAAAAGCGCCAGAATCTCGCAAAGCCCGCCTCTTTCATGACAGGATGCACGGCAAGAGTGGTTGTCATGGCGTTGACGAACCTCATCGTTCTCCCGTCTTATTACGGGATGACGTACGAGGCGGTCCTCCTGACGACTCCCCTCACGGCGGTGTTCAACCTCGCTCAAGGCTTGTTGAGCATGTTCGGAGGGTACATCATCTACGAGGCGTTGAGGACAAGGATTCCGTCGTTAATCACAAATAAGGAAGCGTAACTCATCAGTCGACTTTGTTTACCGCAACCTTCTCCTTGGCAACTTTTAGGACGGAGTTGACCTGTTCCCGCGATAAAGGGAAGCCGTGGAAGCACCTGCCTTTGGCTTTGGAAGCCCCTACGACAGTGTCCTTGATTCTTACGGGGGGCTCAAACCTGTACAGCTCCTTGAAGACGAGGACGCCCCTCCAGCCCATCTTCTCGCACTCCTGCCTCTTCTCGTCTGGCAGCTCGTCCCTCTTCACGAACTCGCCGAGGACGCCGTAGCCGACGAAGGAGTCCCCCTTCTCAGCCTTGCGCACCAACAGAATGGTACCATTTGGTTCCCAGCGTCTGGCTATGCCGGGGAAGTACTTCTTTATCGTGAAGACCTGGTTGAACCATTCCTCCCTCGTTATCCGCAATATGAAATTGTTCGCAGATCTTTGACTTTCAGAGCTCAACGCAGCTCAGACCCCAAATGCATAATTCATTGCTTTATGCATTTAAGAATTTTATGTCGCTGTCGGAAGTCAAATAGTAACAAAATTATCCTAACATTTTTAGGGAATTAAAGAATGCATGTTTCCCCTTTCCCATGCCATTTGGGCATGTTCGCATCACCTAATATAACCTTTTTCTGCGAACGTTTATAGGTCGGAATATTGGAGTTTAAGGTATTTGGGAAAGGCGGTTGTGCGTAGACATGCAAATCGGGTTAATCGGCATCATCAGGAGCGAGCTCGAAAAGGATTACTGGGGCACCATGAGGAAGGTGGCTGAGCTCGGCTACGAGGGGATTGAAAGCGGCTTCCAGCCCGGAGTCGCGGAGTCAGCTGCGGAATACAGGCGAAAGCTGGATTCGTTGGGGCTGAAGACTGTGGCTCACGGGTCCAACGTCGACCTTCTGAGCACTAAGTTCGACGAGGTCGTTGGCAAAGTCAAGGCTCTGGGCTGCAGGTACGTCGTCATCTACTACAACCCGTGCCAGTCGAAGGAGCAGATTCTCAGGGACGCGGAGACCTACAATGAACTCGGCAAGAAGCTCCACGCCGAGGGGCTGCAGCTCTGCTACCACAACCACTGCCAGGAGTTCGCGAAGTTCGACGGAAAATACGCGCTGGACATCCTCCTCGAAAACACCGACCCAAGGTACTTAGCGATGCAAATCGACGTCGCGTGGGTGACGGTCGGAGGTGAAGACCCAGCTAATCTCATAACGAAGTACAAGGGCAGGTGCCCGCTCATCCACCTGAAGGACTTCACCCCCAAAGTCGTGACGAACGTCCTCAACGACCCGAGGCTTAAGGGGATATGGACCGAGGTCGGAACTGGAGTCGTCAACACCAAGTCTGTCCTTTCAGCCGCCAAGAAGGCGGGCGTCGAATGGGGAACCGTCGAACAGGACCAACTGCGCAACCTGCCCCCGATGGAAAGCATAAAAGTCAGCATCCAAAACCTCAAAAAGCTCGGCGCAAAGTAGCACACAAAATAGTGAATACGCTTCTTTTACTTCTTTTTCTAGTCTATAATCCAGAATTTTTAGCTCAGAAAAAGAAGCGTTGCAAATCTATTGAACGCTAGATGTTCGGTTTGCGGAGGTGGTGCTCCGTGTTCTGCTCGAAAGCGTGCGCTACTTGGAGGATTTTCTCCTCGTCGAACGGCTTCCCCATAATCTGGAGCCCAATCGGCAAGCCGTCACGGAAGCCGCAGGGGACGGAAACCGCCGGGCACCCCGTGAGGTTCGCCGGAACCGTCAATATGTCGCACATGTAGAGCGTCAGCGGGTCGTCAATCTTCTCGCCGAGGCTGAAAGGTAAAAGAGGCATCGTGGGTCCGACGAGGACATCGAAGCTTCGGAACGCTTTTTCGAAGTCTCTGCGCAGGATGGTCCTGACCTTCAGCGCCTTAAGGTAGTACTGGTCGTAGTAACCTGCCGACAGCGCGTAGGTGCCGAGGATTATGCGCCTCCTCACCTCGGTCCCGAACCCCTCCTTGCGGTCCGCCGCGTAGACGGTCGCCCAGTCACCCTCGTCCCGCTCCTCGCGGAACCCGTACCTCAGCCCGTCGTAACGCGCAAGGTTCGAACTGGCTTCCGACATCGCGACGATGTAGTAAGCAGCTAAAGCGTAGCCCATGCTCGGAATCGAAAGCTCCTCGTACGCGCAACCGAGGCTCTCAAGCTTCTTTATTGCTTTCCAGACGGAGTCCTTGACGCCCTCCTCGACGCCTTCTCCGAGAAATTCCTGCGGCACTCCGACCCTCAACCCCTTGATGCCCTTTCCGAGAAGAGCCGTGTAATCCTTTGTAGGCAAATCAGCTGATGTGCTGTCTCTGCCGTCGTGCCCGCTTATAACTGAAAGCAGGAGTGCGAGGTCTTGAACGTTGCCCGCCAGCGGACCAATCTGTTCCAGACTATTCCCATACGAGATGAGCCCATAGCGGCTGATGAGGCCGTAAGTTGGCTTCAGCCCCGCGACTGAGCAGTAGCTAGCTGGGCACCTAATCGAGCCTCCAGTGTCAGAACCTAATGCTAAGGGCGCTTCTCCTGCTGCCACCGCGGCTGCGCTTCCGCCTGAGGAGCCTCCCGGCACCTTCCTCTGGTTCCACGGGTTCCTCGTCGCGCCGAAGAAGCTGGTTTCGGTGGTTGTGCCCATCGCGTACTCGTCCATGTTCGTCTTGCCGACGACGACTGCGCCTTCGCCGCTGAGCCTTTCGACCACAGCCGCGTCGTACGGGGGCACATAGTCCCTGAGCATCCGCGACGAGCATGTTGTGAGTACTCCGCGGGTGCAGATGTTGTCCTTAACTGCCACGGGGACGCCTGCGAGGACCCCCGTCTTTCTTCTTTTTCGGATGTTGTTGTCTGTTTCCTTAGCTTTTGCTAAGGCTTTTTCTTCGACAAGAGTGACGAACGCGTGGACCTTGCCTTCGGCTTCTTTAATCCTCTCAAATATTGAGTGAAGGTACTCCTCCGACATCAGCTCTTGGCTTTTTATCTTCGTCGCAGCTTCCGTCGCGGACAGCTCATAAGGCTTGGGCACATTTCTCTCCTCGTCAAAGGCTTTCTAGACTATTCGGGGCGACTTGAAGAACCTTTCCTCCTTCCTCGGAGCGTTCCTGAGCGACTCGTCCTTCGGCAGGGACTCCCCGACTTCGTCTAGCCGCTGGACGTTGACGAGGTCAAGGACTTGGTAGGTCGGCGGCACGCCTTCGGTGTCAGCCTCGTCGATTTTCCTGAAGAAGCCCAGAATCTTGTTAAATTGTTCAGTGAAGGCGTCCTTCTCCTCCTCGGAGACATTCACGTGCGCCAGCCACGCAACGTGCTCCACCTCCTCGCGGGAAATCCGCTTGTTTTTGTTTGTCCCCAAACTTTTAGACTCCATTTTCAAGTCTGTTTCTATGGCTTTTCATTGTTTAGGCTAGGTTCGGATTTAACTGTTTGCGTCCCATGAAGCTGTCCAGCTTCCTCTGCCTCTTATGCCACGCGAGAATCTGGCTCTTCCTCAGCCACCTGTCCAGGGGGAGCCTAAGCCTCCTCCCGAGCTCAGCGAGGCCTTCCTCCAGTGTGTTGAACTTCCGTGGCTCCTTCCTGAGGGCTTCGCGGCATATCTCCCTAAACCTCCACACGCCCATCGGAATCCAGTCGGGGTAAACCTCCATGAGGACAAGGGCGCCCGCCTGCCTCCTCAACTTCTTCAGATACTCCAGGACTGGGAGCCTAGCTGCGTAGTAGGCGCCAGCTAGGTCCGAGGCGTAGTCCTTTCGTCCCCAGTGGAGCTCGTAGTCCACTCCGGGCACCGCGTCTGCCGAGAACAGCCACGCCTCTTGGGCTTCGAACATCCACGACGACGGGAACAGCAGGATTTGCACGTTGTTACCGAGCGCCGTGTGGCCCAGCACCGTGAACTCGTTTACCCACGGGTAGCCGAGGACTTCTTTATGGAGTTTCTTGCCTAAAATGTCGTCAACGGCCGTTATGCTCCACTCCGTGGGCACGAGCCGCTTGAGCCTCTTCGTCCCCAACAACCCAATGGACAGCATGCGCGTGATTTGGCGCTGGCTGATTTCCGAGTTGTAGAGCGTCGTTATTCCCTCCACGGCCTTCAGGTCCGTGTCGGAGACTACTTTATCGACGGGCTTCGGGACACTTGGGTTCTCCGCCAGCACCGCGCGCGTGATGGAGGCGGACGGTCCTGATGGCGGCTCTCGCGAGGTGAAGGTTACCTCCAGCCTCGGTCGCTTGTTAAACCACATCTCGGTGTCGACGGGCTTGGAAGCCATGACCACCTCCTGAAAGGTCGAGAGGAGACCGCTCGGGGCCCTCGCGGACCTGATGTCGACGAACCGTTTTCCCCTGACCAGCGAGAACCTGTACATGAGGATTTCGTCCATCGACTTGTCCAGCCACATCTCAGGCGCGTCCATGACCGCCGAGTCGACGGAGGGCACCGGCGGGACGAGGGGTCCAGCCAGAACCTTCGGGTAGTTCCACGAGCCCACGAAGACCGCGGGGGGCGAGGAACCGAAGACGTTCTCCTTGTTCAACCCACTCTCGAGTCTCATCATCGCCTCAGCCTTGGCGAGAATGGGGCAGACTTGCTTTCCGCACAGTTTGCGATGCCCGTAGCAGGACGTGCAGAGGTTGCGGTTCCTCTCCACCTTCGTAACCTTGAAGAGCTTTTCCTGAACGGGCATTGTTGTCTGAAAGACTCCTTGTTTGGCGCTTCTTTTTTTGGGCATCCTTATATGCGACTTAATGGTTGATTGGCGAAATAAAGTTGCTGCAAACCAGTGATACCCGTTGGACATTGCGGAAATTTTACTCGTCGCATTTGGGCTGGCGATGGACTGCTTCTCAGTGGCGATTACAAGCGGACTGGCGGTGAAGGAGATTAAATCCAGCTTTGCCCTTAAGGTGGGAGCGTCGTTCGGGTTCTTTCAGTCAGCCATGCCCGTCTTTGGGTGGCTGGGGGGAATTAGCCTGCTGGATGTTATTTCAGGAGTCGACCACTGGGTAGCCTTCGCCCTTCTGAGCCTAATCGGAGGAAAAATGCTGTATGAATCAGCGAGGAGAAAGGACGGAAAAGAGAAGGCTAACCCCTCAAAAGGACGAGTCTTGTTGATGCTTTCTGTTGCCACAAGCATCGACGCTCTCGCCGTAGGGGTCGGGTTCGCCTTTCTCCACGTTGCGATTCTCATTCCGGTTATCGTCATTGGGGTGACAGCCTTCGCGATGTCGTTCTTCGGCGTCTATTTGGGCGGCAAGTTCGGAGAGCACCTTGGCTCAAAAATGGAAATCGTCGGAGGATTAATCCTCATAAGCATCGGAATAAAAATTTTGCTGGAACACACGCTTTAGGAATTTGATTTTCGTCCAAGACGGTCTAGAACGTCAACGATTTCACGTAAGCTGCGGATGCTAAAGTCAGGCTTGTGGGCTTCGTCGGGGCCTTTCCCTTCACGGTTCAGCCAAGCAGCCTTCATCCCGAACGCCTTTGCCCCCGCAACGTCGGTCTGCAGCAGGTCGCCGACGTGTAAGGTTTCCGACGGCTTCGCAGACAGTGCTGAAAGAACCGTTTCGAACATGACTCTGTGGGGCTTGTTGTACCCCGTCTCGTCGGAGAAAAGGGTCGTGTCGAAGAGGTCGAGTATACCGTTCTTTGCCACGATTTTCCTAAGAATCCTCGCGGGCGTGAAGCCGCTGTCGCTGATGATTCCCATCTTGAACCTCGGTCTCAGGCACTCAAGGGTCTCCTTTACGCCCTCAAGTAATCGTGGATGGTCAGGCAAGGCGACCTCTTCGAAGTATGCAACAATGTTCCCTCGCGTGTCCTCAGGCAGCTGCTGCACACGGAGTTTACCCAGAATGTGGTCCAGCCTTTCCTCGTTCGGAACAAAACGTCGGTTCTCGGTTTCCCAAACTCTGTAGACATACGTCAACGACGAGGTGACGGCTTCGGAGACCTCGCTTCTCGTGAACTGGTGCCCAGCCTTCCCTAACTCAGCGATTAAGTATGCTATCCTCTGGTCCGTGTAGTCGCGGTTCTCAATCAGCGTGTTCCAAAGGTCAAACGTCACTGCTTCAATCAAGGGATGCACCTAGCCATGGTCAACGTTCAATCATGATGGTCGACTTTGCCACGGGCATCTCCCTGACCTCGTGGATGAGCATGTCCATCCGCTCGCCTATGCCGAGGACCTCGGAATCTTCGAGGCTGTCCAGAGCCCTCTGCAGCTTCAGGTCCCTCTCAGCGTAGACCGTGAGCAGCGGCTCGTTCTTCTTCACCCTGTCCCCGATTTTCTTACAGAGGTAGACGCCTGCGCCCTTGTCCTTGGGCGCTCCCGCGAGCCTAGCGACCTCGGCAAGCGACGAATTATTAATCCAAAGCAGATAGCCCTCTTTGCCCGAATCACAGGTATAGGTCTTATCGCCGACGGCAATGTCATCGGTCTTGACGTCGGGGTCTCCGCCTTGGGCTCCGATGATTTCGCGCATCTTCTTCTCCGCCTTGCCCGACCTCAGAATTTCCGCAGCGACCTCCTTCCCGTTGCTTCTCCCGCTCATCTCCAGCAGTATGCCCGCTATGTTCGTGGCTTTGTCGACAAGGTCAGGCGCCTCCGCCTCCCCCATCAAGACTCCGAGGGCTTCTCTGGCTTCCAGTGCGGGACCGATAGTGTGACCGACTGGCTGCTCGCCGTAGGTGACGGCGCATTGGACTTTGATGTTCAGCCTTCGCCCTAGCTCCATGAAGTCCTTCGCTAGGAGGTCAGCGTCTCCAATCGTCTTGACTTTGGTGCCCCTGCCCGTAGGTATGTCGAGGACTAAGAGGTTGGCGCCGACGGCCTTCTTCTTGCTCATTATCGAAGGCAGGAGAAGCGGGTCAATCGAAAGCGGGTGCTCCACCCGGATGAAGATGTCGTCCGCGGGCGCGAGGTTCAGGTTACCTCCCCAGACCATGCATCCGTTCGTCTTTTCGACGACCCTCCGCATTTCGTCCAGCCCGAGGTTCACGGGCATGAGGACCTCGATTCTGTCCGCTGAGCCCGCAGCCGAGGTTATGGCTCTAGACGACGACTTGGGTATGGTCAAGCCCGCCGCCGCGACAATCGGCACAACGAGCAACGTCGTCTTGTCTCCAGGAACCCCGCCGATTGAGTGCTTGTCAACTATGACGGGCTTGTTGATTTTGAGCTTGTTGCCCGTTTCGACCATCGCCATCGAGAGACTCGTCGCCTCGTCAAGGTCCAAGCCGAAAACGTGGAGAGCCGTGACGAAGGACGCGATTTCGATTTCGCTCAGCTTCCCCTTCACGGTGTCCTGGATTATCTCGCGGATTTCCTCGTACGTGAGCTTCCTCCGGTTCAGCTTGTTTCGAATGTAGTAAACCGACGTGGGCAGGGGGGCAATCTCGACGTCGACCATGGCGCCCTCCTTCAGACCTAGGGTGCTTTTAACCTCCTCGTAGATTCCGACGGTCCCCTTCTCGATGAGCTTGGCCGCGGTGTTCACGATGGCGATAGCCTCGCCGCTTTGGCTCTTTATCCTGACCCTGTCCAAGCTAGAAACACTGATGTCTTCGGCGTCTTCGCGGTTTAGGACGACGATGAATTTACCGCCAGCCTCCAATCCTAACATTTTGGCTTTGAGCTCCATGCGACGACCCATCCTCTGTCTTGCCCTATTGTATTGTCGTTCGAAAGATAAAAACAAACATGCTAAAAAGACAGGGATTTTTTTATTATCACCAGCAATGTCACACAAAATAAAAAAATAATGTCACACAAATCAGACCAGACGAGTAGCTGAATTTGCGCGCCAAAACAACTAAAATTTTGCTGAGCAAATCAGGCAGGTTAAGGACTGCGGGTTGATAATCATAATTGAAGAATGTTTGATAATCAAATCAGATAGACCAAGTAATGTTCAGCTTTTCGGACCAGCCTATATATCCCCCCTACGCTGGCTGGATGACACTCAAACGTAAAATTCCGTTGACACTCAAAACAGACGTTGGCTTTTCTATGTGTACCAGCCTTCTTCCAGCCCGACGTTGAGCATCATCAGATAGTTCTCCAGCGGAACGTAGTTGGCGACCGTGTTCCCGCTTCCCAGGCAGTAACCGCCGCCGGGCTTGCACGCCTTCAGCACGTTGCTCGTGTACACTCGGACTTCTTTTGTGCTGCGTCCTGCCAGCACGTCCATGTAGACTCCTCCGACAAGTGCAATTCTCTGCCCGTAGAGTCTTTTGGCTTCTGCGATGGGGAGGTAGGTGTCCTCGAACGAGTGCTTGGCGTCCACTTTCACGTCGTCGATGATGTCGTCCATGATGGCTTCCAAGTTCCCGCACGAGTGCAGAACGTAAAGCGAACCCTTTGAATGAGCCATTTCGGCCATCCTCTTGTGCGCGGGGAGTACCCACCGCCTCATCATCGCAGGCGAAATCATGAGCCCGTTCTTGTAGCCCCAGTCGTCCGAGCCCCAGTAAGCCACGACCTTTCTGCTCGTTTTAGCTGCGAGCTTGAAGCGGGCGTCGTTGATTTCGGTGGCCTTCCTGAACATGGCGTCGACGAGGTCGGGCTGCTTGTAGAGGCTGACGTAGAAGTTCTTTATGCCCATCATCCACATCACGGGCTCGAGAACCGCCCCCGCGCCCGCGACGACGCCCATGCCCGAGTGAACGTGGTCGCACACCCATTCGAGCCCCGCGTTCCCCTCCTCGGCAATCCTGTCAGGGTCCTCCCAAGGGTACGAGTTGAAGTCCTTCCAGTCCCCGATGACGCCCGTGCCCTCGTTCGCCCACTCCCGGCTTCCCCTGTTGAGCTCAGCGCCGGTGTCCGCGACCTTGTACCTGTACGCTCTGGAGCCGACCTCGCCTGTTACCAACAGGTCCCTATCAGTCTTGTACTGCCTAGCGATTGTTCCGTAATCCTGCGTATCAGCCCGGACGTAATCGTAACCCAACGTTTCGTGGAACTCCATCAGGGCGAGCATCCGCTCCTCCCACTGCCTCCGACTCCGCAGCCTCTTGCCGAAGTAGTTCAGCCGCTTACCCAAGACCGCAGCCATCACCTCGTTGTCAGCGAAAAGCTCCATGAACGGCACGCGGTCAGGAATCTTCGACCTCGAAAGAGCGGCTGTTAGGCGTTCGACTTTGGGCTGAGGGTCGTGCTCGCGGATTTTCTTTAAAAGCCTTCTAGCAGCGGGCTTCATTCTGTTCCACCTATGATAAACATTTAATTTAGATTGTGTATAGCATTATGCGCTGATAATGTTTTTGATGGACAATTTTTAGCCTTTCACCTTTAACCAATAAAAAATAAATGTATAAAACACGATGGATGGATGAGGCGAATGGCGATGAAGGCAGCGGTCTGGCACGGCGGAGAAGACATCACGATAGAAGAG
>CAZOKM010000028.1:0-17167 GCA_964580405.1 uncultured Candidatus Bathyarchaeia archaeon
CGTTTCATCCATGGACCCCATAACTGGCGCGGAGCAGAGGATAGGCTGGCTCGCCGTGAACGTGAACGCCAACGACATCGCGACCTTCGGCGTCCAACCCGCGTTCTTCACCTCGTGCCTTCTCCTGCCCGAAGACTCGTCGGAAAAGACCGTCGAAACGATCTGCCGACAAATCGGCTCAGCAGCCAAGAAGCTCGGAATCGCCGTCATAGGCGGGCACTCCGAAATCACGTGGGAGCTGAAAAGGCCAGTCGTCATCGGCTGCGCGATGGCCGTAACCGAACCGGGGAAATACGTGACCTCAGGAGGCTCAAAGCTCGGAGACAATCTCATACTCACTAAGGGAGCAGGCATCGAAGGAACAGCCATACTAGCCACCGAAAAATACGGGACGCTCAAGAAACAATTCAGCGCCTCGCTCTTGAAGTCGGCCAAAGGCTTCTACGACCAGATCAGCGTCGTCAAGGAAGCGGTCTCAGCCTATAACTTCGGCGGAGTCACGGCCATGCACGACCCGACCGAGGGCGGAGTCGCAGGCGGAATCCACGAGCTGGCTGACGCGTCGGGTCTGGGAGTTAAAGTTTTCAGAGAAAAAATCCACGTTCCGCATGAAACCGAGGAAATCTGCGGGTTCTTTAAGATTGACCCACTTCAGCTCGTTAGCTCAGGAGCCCTCCTCATCTCGGCGAACCCGAAGTCGGTGGACGGAATAGTCCGTATACTCGTGAAGAACGGCGTCGAATCTGCAGTAATCGGCGAGTTCACGAAAGACCCGAGAGACCGCATTCTTATAAACAGCGACGGAAGCTCAAAAAACCTCGTCAGACCCGTAAGCGACCACCTCTGGTCAGCCCTCGAGAACTGAGTTTCCCGAATTTCCTAGGGTTACGATACGTTTTTCAGCAAGCCCAACACTCGTTCATACGAGACCGTATGCGGTACTGCATAAAGTGCGGAACGCGACTACCCGAGGACCCCACCGCCCAGTTCTGCCCAAACTGTGGCTTCCCAGTAGCTGGGCAGCTGCCGCGCGAGAGACCCTTTGAGCCAATCACTGAACCTCATAGGGGGCTGAGGATTGCTACGTTCAGGACCCGCATCATGGTGTTGTTCGTGGCTTTTGTCGTCTGTTTCGCCATAACCGCGTCAGGGTCCCTTTCCAGCATCGGAGCTTCGGAGGCTCAGGACCTTACGGGGCAATTCGACAACATGGGTGAACTGCTGAACACTGTTGGGCTCGAATTCATCTTCGGGAACAACCTAAAGCACTGCATAATAATGTTCGCGCCGGGTCTCGGACCGTTCTACGGCGGCTTCGTCCTCTACTCGACTGGAAGGATTCTCGCTGCCTTAGGCGCAACCGAGGGAGTCAACCCCCTGGGGCTGCTGGTGACCTTGTTCATCTACCCGCACGCTTGGCTGGAATATATTTCCTACAGCTTAGCCGTTTCCGAAAGCCTCTGGCTAATCTACGCCGTCGTTAAGTTTGGCGTAAGAGGGTTCAGAAGCGAGCTTTCAACGGCTGCAAAAACAGTTGCGGTCTGCGCTGTGTTGCTTCTGTTGGCAGCGTTGGCTGAAATGTACGTGATATCCCTTGCGTCCGCTTGAGTCTGCTACTTCGTTTCTTCGGTGAAGATTTCGTGTAGCTCCTCTTTCCGCATCCCGAGCTTCTCCGAGAGCTCCTTGACCCACCTCGTGTAGAACCTGAAGGCGGTGCGGACTATGCTGATCTTTTCCTCGTCAGACATTTTTTCCTCCTCGACCAACAGAAGAGCGAACCACCTCCCGAGGTCAGTCAGAGTGTAGTACTTGACCCACACCGTCCTCCCCGAGGCTTCGCTCTTCTCCATGTCGTCGTCCAGTATCCGCAGCTCCGTCAGCGACTTCAGGTGCTCAATGACGGTCTTGTTGGAGTAGCTGAGAGCCGCAATCAACTCCTTCTGGAAAATCTTCTCCGAAACGCCCTGCTTCAGCGCGTATTTTAGAATGTCCGTTGGGACCTTTGAGTCGAAGATTGCGCTGAAAACTTTTTCTTTCTTCCCTCTCGGAAGAAAAATTATGTAGGGATAAAGCCGCTCGGACATAATGCTTCAGCCTTAATCTTGTTAGTGCTGTTATGGAATTATCGTTTATGGTCTGTTAAGGCAGCTTTGCAGCAGTAAAGCTTTTAACGTTGTGTAATAGATTACATTGGACTTCAGAATGCTACACTCCATCCATCTCTCGACAAGGAAAATTGCGCTCATCGCCCTGTTCTCAGCGCTCTACTACGTCATGTCGTTCATGCCGGGAATAAAAATCGCCACGGGAGCCGTGAACACCTCGATCCAAATCGAAGCCTTCATGGCATCCGTCTTCGGATTAATCTTGGGACCATACGTAGGCGCCGCGACAGCCTTCATGGGAGCGCTGCTGGCTTGGCTGCTGCCCCCAGGACTTCCAACCCTGACAAGCTTGATTTTCCTGCCGTCGCCCGTGATAAACGCCTTCACGGTCGGCTTGATTTACAGGGGGAAGTGGAAGCCAGCTTTCGTGACACTTGCCGCCGTGGTTTTTGCTTTCTGGCTGCTGCCCGTTACCCAGCCGTGGCCTGAATACTCCTACGTCGGGTTCTTCACAATGTGGGACAAAATCGCAGCGTTGCTCCTCATACTTCCCTCAGCCTTACTCCTGAAGAAGACTGTAAAAAACGCTGCACATCCCGAGGCACAACTCAACTTGCAGGCGAAGACTCGAAGAATAAATGCCTCTTTCGTCCTCGTTTCTGCTGCGGCAGTCTTTATTCTGGTCAATGCTTGGACCGTTGCGACAAGCGGGAACCCGAAGTACCAGTTCGACCTCCTCGGAACAACGTTCAGAATGAGCCTTATCACGAAGGAGATTTTCCCCGCTGTATCGGTCGTCGGTTTCGGGTGGCTCTCGCTAGGCGTCGGCATACTACTCTGCAGCGTCCTGCTTCTGGCGATGCCGAAAAAGCGTAAGGTCTGGAGCACATTAATATTCGTGTTGTCGTGCGTAAGCGCACTCATCGGTGGCGGCTACGTCGTCGGGCTGTTCCTGGGCGTACTAGGCAGCACATTCGAGTATTTGACGAAGAAGCTGTCCCTCTCAAGGCGAACCCTCTTCGGTGACATGACGGTGTTTTTCTTGCTGGCTTACGTCGGCAACGAGGCTGACGCCGCCTTGGGCAACCTGATTTTCGGGCTTCCGCCTGTTTACGAGGGGCTTTTCCTGATGAACGTGGACGCTCTCCGCCTCTCCTTCATCGTCGCGCCCATATTCTATTTTGCAGTAAGGTTACTCCAAGCGGTAATCACGGCTCTGGTGGCAACCCCGTTAGTGAGGAGCCTCAAGTCGTCCGGGTTTGACGTGGGAAGACCGTAAAATTGCTCGCAAATTAGCTTTTTTTAATTGTTCTTGGAATTGGGAAAGTTTAAAATGCTCTGCTTTCGTCAATAAAAGTTGAATGTTATGGAGAGCAAGAAGTACCGCAAGTTTCTGGAGAAGCAGGCTGAGGAGAACCCAGTCAACATAGAGGACTCCAAGACCACAAGGGGCTTCAAGATAACGTGGGACAGCGCTCACGAGGAGCCTGTCCGAAGCAGCTCCTCCGACATCCTCGACTCCCTCTACCTCGGAAAGAACATGGAAGAGAACGTGACCGTGGAGCGCAAAGCCGCGAGCCTAATCAGGGACCGCCTCAAAGGGCTCGAGGAGGAGAACCTTCGGCTTCGCAGACGCATTACATCATTCAAGTTTCTGATGGTTGCCTTGGGAATCAGCTTCATCTTCGTCGTCGCCATCCTCATCAGCCTCCTGTTCCCCCAGTTCAGAATAATGTTGTAGGTGAAAAAGATTGAGCCTCCAAGACACGGTGAGAAACCTCGAAAAGGAAATCAGCCTAAGGTTCGTGGGCAACGAAGAAGCCATCCGAATGATGATTCTGAACCAGCTCCACCCCCGTTCAACCACATTAATCCGCGCGGGTAGGGGAGTTGGGAAATCGACCCTCATGCTTCTGCTGCTCAAGGGCATGTGCGGAGACGACTTGGTCGTTGTGTCGGGAGCCTCGGAGGTCAAAAGGGGCGAAGTTGTGGGGCGACTGCACATCCCGTCGCTCGAGAAGGAGGGAGTTGAGAAGGTCCTGTGGGCTGCCTTCACAGAAAGCCGAGGAAAAGCCCTAGACGAGGTTAATAGGCTTAACCCGTACACGACGGCTAACATCCACCACCTGATGCAGTTTGGCGAAGTCTGGGCCTATGGCAAAAGGGCGAAGGTCGGGGACTACGCGCTGGTGGCAAACGAGAACCCGATGGACGCCACGTCGTTCATTCACCCGCCGCCCTTCTACGACAGGTTCGACATCTGCCTCTTCCTCCGCTCGCTGACTCTGAGCGAAAAATTCCAGCTTCAGGAGCTCCTCGAAAAGTACGACTGGAACCTCATCGACTCGATGCCCCAGGTCCTCTCGTTCAAGGAATTGGAAGCCATCAGGAAGGAGGTGTCTGATTTGGAGCTCGACCCAAGCTTGGTCGGCTACATCAACCTTCTCGTGAGGGACTTTCAGGCGTGCGTCCGCGACAAGGAGGAGTCCGAAATCAAGCCCCCCGCCCTGTGCGAGGGTTGCCACTTCATCCGCGACATATGCGGCACAATCAAGGAGCCGCTCAGCGAAAGGGCGACCGTGGCTCTGACCCACCTCGTCAAGGCTACGCAGTGGCTGAACGGGAAGTGCGAGCTCGAAGATGTCCTCCACGTGGCTCTGCTCGTGTTTCCCCACAGATTAACGCTTGTACGAACAAGAAACTTACTTAACGACATGGTCGAGATTCTCGAGAGAGAAAGAATCAAGATGGCCGACAGGAACTCGAGGAAGCAGTGGCCGCTCCTGAACGAGCTGCTGAAGGACTTCAACCGCTCGGTCTACGGGCTGGCGCGGGAAGCCGCCATAGAGGACGTCGCGTTCGCCGAGGAACTAATCCGACTCGAGGACCAGTGGGTCAACGAGGGGCGACTAAAGCGGGACGATACTCTCTCGACGCAGATGGGCTGGAGGCGTCCGTCTTACCAAGGTGTCCCGTTCTAAATGAAGGAAAAAGAAGTCGACATCCTGAGCCTCTTCAATCAGGCGTGGGTCGAGATGTACTGCCCACCCGTAAGGCTCACGCTCAAGGAGAAGACAGACAAGGAAGCGAAGTTTTCCGCGGTGAACGGAGCAGTTTATCTCAAGCCTGACATTGTGCCGCAGGGAGCTGACCCTGACGAGTATCTGCTGTGGTTCTTCCGCCACGAGCTTTCGCACGTCCACCACTGCCCGTACGACGTCAAGACGGCTTACAGTCTGGAGCAGGCGGCCTACGACATCATTCAGGACTGGGACCTCGCCTACTTGGCGACCCACATCTTCTCGAACATTCAGGTCGACATCAACTACCTGCCCAGAAGGTTCGGGGAGCTCCCCTACTTCGCCCGCGTGATCGGCAAGAGGCAGCGATCCCTCGTCGACACGATCATGGACGAAATCTACCTCTGGGTCAACCCGTCGGTGAAGTCGGAGAACAAGGAGGTCTCGGAGACCGCGAAGGAGATCCTGATCGTCAGCTCGCTCGAGAGGACGTGGCACGTCAAGGTTCAGATGATCGCCCACATCCTCGGCAGGCTGATGGCGCGGAACTCGAGGCTGTTCTCGGGGAAGAACGTGAAGAAGTTCGCCGAGGGGAACCCGCTTCTCGTCCGCGAGGACTTCCTCCACTCCTCGATAGACAGGTTCTCGGAAACCTACGGGTCAATCTCTAACGAGGCAGCAGCGAAGTCGTTTTATAAGCAGTGGATGAAGCCGCGCCTCTCTGATGATGAGATCGAGAAGGTCAAGGAGCTGGTCGAGGAGAAGATGAAGACGCACGCAGGCACCTCAGGGAAGGAAGAGGACAAGAAGGAAAAGGCCTTAGTGCAAAAGAAGTTCTACGGAGAGTCCACTGAGCGCGAGGTCCCAATCTCCGACACGAGCCCCTCAATCGACGATTTCGGCAGCGAACCCCGGCTTTCTACCTCGATCTCGAAGCCCTACGCAAAGATAAAGTCCGACGTCATGGAGCAGATGCTGTGGAAAAGGTTCTGGTACAAGTCGAGAGCCCAGCAGACTATTATCCAGTACCTTTCAGCGAGCCGAAGCCGCCGACCCGTGTGGGCGGTCATGAGGTACCCTGACGAGTGGTACATCGAGGACGAGATCGAGGACTTGGACATCGAGACAAGCATGGACGAGGGACCCCTCATACCCGAAGTCACGACCCTCAAGTGGGTGGAGGAGCCGACCCCGCACGGTCAGTCCCTAGCCAGCGGCTACGTCCCCTCCGCAGTCGTCGTCCTGGACGTCAGCCTCAGCATGGAAAGCGTCAGAAACGAAGCAGCGGTTTCGGCGTTCATCGCTTACCTGAGCGCCCGTAGGGCTGGGGGGCAGACAGCCACCGTCGGCTTCTCGACGGGATTTGTGTCCGCGGACTGGGACGCGCCCGAGGAGATGAAGGAGCTTTCGCTCGCGATGGAGTTCGGCGAGTTCACGGTTTTTCCGACTCCCGAGGTGTCGAAGATTGTCTCGGCCAACATGGGACCGTGCTTCGTCGTCATCATTACGGACGGCGGGTGGCAGAACGTTGAGGAAGCGGTTCCCGCGCTCGAGCGGATAGCCAACTCGGGGCACAAGATTGTCATCTTCCTCCTCAAGGGCAGAGTATACCCAGACAGGATCGAGCTCATCAAGCACACTCCGGACCTGAGGCTTTACGCACTCAAAAACCCGGAGGTCGAGCTGCAGGGCTTGATACTTTCCGAAAGCATGAAAACCTACAAGACTTTCCTGATGTAAACAGCGATTTCCTCATCTAGTTTGTTAATTATTGTCAATTCGCCGTGAATTTTTATCGGTAATTGCTCAACTATTCCTGTTCCAAGAACTCAACTGGTCTCGGCGGAGTTGGGCCTAGTCCTCTTCGGGTTCGTATCTGGCTTATGATTTCCATTTGCATCGAGTCTGGGACGGGTGCCCATCGGCTGAACTGCGTCGCCCAGAAAGCTCTGCCTTGGGTCGATGACCGCAGTTCGTCCGATATTCCGAATGACTCGGCGACTGGAATCTCGGCTTTAACGATCATCATGTCTTCCTCGTTAATCATGTCAAGAAGCTTGCCGCGCCGTTTCTGAACAGTGGCTATCACTGGACTCACGAAGTCGTTCGGGACCTTGCAATCGAAGCTCATGATTGGCTCCATAAGCCGCGGATTGCACATGAGGAAGCATCCCCAGATCGGGCGCCAAGTCATGGGCAGTATCTGCGCTGGACCCCTGTGGACTGGGTCTTCGTGGACGGAGATGTCCTCCAAGTTCACCTTCAAGCCGTAGGCTGGCTCCTTCGCCAAAACTGATTCGTGGACGGCTTCGCGGAAGCCCGACTTCACGTGGTCAAGGACTTCCTCAACGTACTGTTTCCCCTTTATCCTGTTGACGAGGACGTTTGTGCCCTCTATCGCGATGACGTTGCGGGCGTCGTCCGTCACCCAGCCCAAGCCTCGCAGCATCGTCTGCCTCTCGTCGCGCTTCTGCATCTCCGAAAGCTTGCCGTCTCTTAGGGCTTCGATGACCTCTTCCGAGAGTCTCTCGATGGTTAACCACAGCTTGTTGTGTTTGTTCGGGCTTTTGCCCATCACGGATGGACCCTGATAACTCTGGCTGATCGCCTCGCGGTAAATGACGATGGGCTTACTCAACCGAGCCTTCAACCCCGCTTCCTGCATGCGGTAAGCCGTGATTTCGAGGTGCAGCTCGCCCATGCCGCTCAGGAGGTATTCTCCGCTTTCCTTGTTCATCACGAAGTGCAGGTTCGGGTCCTCAAGCGTTAGCTTGTGCATGACCTTGTCGAACAGTGGCAGGTCTTTCACGTCCTCAGGTTCAACAGCGACGGTAACGACTGGATCAGAAACGTACTTTAAGGCTTCGAAAGGCTGAATGTCATAACCTTCTTCGGCAACCGTTTCCCCAACACGGATTGACGGTAACCCAGAAACGGCGGCGATGTTTCCCGCTGGAATCTTGTCCACGATGACTCGGTCAGTAGCCATGGCCATGTAGACCTGCTGGATTGCTCCTGACTGCCGACTTGAAATAAGCCGAACCGTCTTCCCCTTTTCGACTGAACCGCTGAACACTCGCCCGATCGCGACGACGCCACTGTGTGGGTCAACCTCAATCGTGGTTATGCACATGAGAAGCGGACCATTAGGGTCAACCTTAGCCATAGCCTCAGCCACTGGACCCTTCAAATCACCAGGCCAAATCTGTTTTTGCCTAAATGGCTGCGCCTCCAGCGGGTTTGGCAGGTGCTCGCAGAACATGTCCAGCACTGGTTCCCACAGTGGCACTTTTTTGCTTAAGGCGTCGACCTTCTTTCCCACGTCCTCTTGTTCTCCAGAATACGCGTCTATAACTTCCTTAAACGTCAGGCCCTTCGCCTTCATGTAGGGTAAATTGAAGCCCCACTTGTGGAGTGCGGACCCGAAGGCGACCCTTCCGTCCTCAATCTTGACCTGCCAGTCCTTCTTGTGCTCCTGCGGCGCGTACCTTTCGATCAGGGTGTTCACTCTGACGATGATTTTTGCGAACCTGTTCTGCATGTCTTCGGGCGTTAGCTTGATTTCTTTTATGAGCCTGTCGACCTTGTTCACGAAAAGAAGCGGCTTGACCCTTTCACGTAATGCCTGCATTAAAACGGTTTCAGTCTGAGTCATAGGACCCTCAACAGCGTCGACCACGACGAGTGCGCCGTCCGCGGCTCGGAGGCTCCTCGTGACTGCCCCGCTGAAGTCTATGTGCCCGGGGGTGTCGATGAGGTTGATGAGGTAGTCCTCGTTCCTGAATGTGTGGGTCATGCTGATGTTTGAGGCGAAGACCGTCATCTGCCTCTTCTGCTCGAGCTCCCACGAGTCGAGGAACAGCTTCTGCCCGGCGGTCTGCTCGCTTATGATGCCCGCTGCTGCCAGTAGGCTGTCCGAAAGCGTGGTTTTGCCGTGGTCCACGTGGGCGATGATGCTGGTGTTCCGTATCTTCGTCGGCTCGTTCATCAGCTTAACGATGTCTTCGACCTGCTTGTAGCGTCCCATAACCCATTCCTCCAATGCGATTAAGCAAATTTTGAGTCAATTTTTAATACTTCTACGTTAGGGTAGTGAGTAACGAACATGAGAAAACGGCTCTATTTAACTTTTCGTTCACAGCCATCAAGCAAAGGACCGAAAAGGTCGACCCTACGGTCAGCCCAGAGGTCGTTGCGCTCCGAGACCTTCTTGGAGTCAGCCTCCTTCGGGTCAACCTCGACGACCCGCACCTCCTCGCGGCTTTTCGAGCTCGCTGCAAGAACCTTCATGTCCGGGCCGACTATCTGGCTCATCCCCGTGAACTTTACGCCGCGCTCGGACCCCACCCTGTTCGCGGTCACGACGAAGACCCTGTTCTGGACAGCAGCCCCCAGCAAAGTCTTTTGGCAGAAGGGCAGGACAAGGTTCGACGGGTGGCAGATGACTTGGGCGCCCTTCAGAGCCAGTATCCGCAGGACCTCGGGGAAGAACCAGTCGAAGCAGATCATGACTCCGATCCTTGCCTTGGGCGTGTCAAGAACGGAGATTGGCCCGTCTCCCTTCGAGAACCAGAGCTTCTTCGTGTTGAAGAGGTGTGGCTTCCTGTAGACGAAGACGAACCCGTCCGGTCCGACGAGGACGGCTGAATTAAAGTATTCGTTATCTCTCCTTTCGCATACCCCAGCAACAACATAAAGACCGCGGTCCTCAGCAAATGCAGCTAGGGCTCGCGTGGTTTCTCCTTCAGGAATCTCCTCGGACAAAATTCGTAGTTCTTCCTGCGACCTGAAAACGTACCCCGTGTTGCACAATTCGGGGAGAACAAGCAACTCTGCGTCTTTGGCTGCCCCTTCGTCCATGAATCCGAGGATTCTCTTCAAGTTCTTCTGCTTCTTACCAAAAAGGGGTCTGAATTGTACGTATCCGATTCTCATGCGTGGTCATCCTCAAAATTATGTTCCCCCGATTTGCATTTTTCGGTGATGACCCGACGATTCGCAAGGTTGAAATAACTCGGTCTTCAAGTATTTTTTGAGCGACATGAGCAAAGAAGATTTTCGAGCCAGCCTTGAAAAGAGCAAGAGCTACAGCGACCTCTTCGTCATTGTAAAAAAAGCTGTGAAGAAGGTTCTGGGCAGGAACAGGTCCGGGCTCCTCCTTTACCTGAGCGACCTACCTCTGGGCATAGGCGCGTATCATTCGGTGGGCACGAACGGCATCGTCCTGAACAGGAAGGTCCTTGAGGTTGCTTCGAGGTCGGCGAAGACGGACGCGGAGATGAACTCCCTCATCTTCTCGCTGCTTCTGCACGAGTACCTTCACTCGCTGGGCTACTTGGACGAGAGCGAAGTCAGAAGACTTGTATATAATATCAGCTTGGAGGTCTTCGGCAAGGACCACCCGGCCGTCACGATGTCTCTGGGTTCGCCTCTGACGAAGGTGTTGCCACAGGACCTGCACGACGAGGACGAGGGTTCAGGCTTGGAGCTGGTCAGAGACTTCGAGAAGCCCGACCAACCCTACATCGCCTAGTTTTCTGGAACATTATTGTTGTCCTCAACGGGAACTCCGATAAACTTAAGTTCATGTCCCTTATTTTCGTCTTCTAAGTGACTCAAAATGCCGCTGTTCGGAAAAAAGAAAGAGCCCGGAGTCGAGCAGACCTCCTACGAAGTCTTCGGCGGGTTCACCATCGCCAAGGGCCAGTCAGGCTACGAGATCAAGTGGAAGAACCCGAACCCGACCTCCATAACCGTCTTGGCTGAGCCCGTCATCGACGTGAATGTTAAGACGAACAAAGTCGGCGACCTGCTTCAAGTCCTTACAACCGAGTGCAAGCTAATACTGACGAAGAGGGGCGGAAGCACAGAAGCCCGCGTCTCCCACCTTTGGAATCCAATCTAGTCCAGAAGGTAACTATTCTTTTTACTTTTGTTAGAATGGTGTTCCAGAGAAGAAACTGCTTGTGAACCCATAAACCGCATGATTTAAAAATAGCTTTTGCCATTTATTTGAGGGTCGTGACACATATGCCGAGTCTCCTTACTGGACGACAGCTGAAATCTTGTTTTAGGGTGTTCTGCCCGTTCGAGAAAGACGGAACCCTCAAGCCGGAAACGGAAAGGATAACGATTCTCGCATCGAACATCAACCCGCCCGTTGACCTCGAAGGAAGAGCCTTCGCCATGGCAGCGGCGCAGGGCAAACAGTCTCCGATGATCATCCAGATTAGTTATAACTCGATGAACCTTTCAGGCGGCAAGGAATCGCACTTCAAGGTTCCCGAAGGCGTCTCGAGGCAGCCAAAGCCCTCCCCTGCGCCAGACGGGGTTGAGCTTCAAGTCGAAGTTCTGAACCACCTCATTAACCAGTACGGCGCAAAGTACGTAGCCGTCTCGCTGGACCACTTCAACGTGCCGAAGTTCGACGAAGCCACGTTCTCAAGCCAGCCCATAAAGAAGTCCGTTCGGACCGAAGTCGCCGAAGCCCGAATCAAGGACGCTGTCAACTACATGGAGCCCGTCTTCGGTAAGGTGAAGCTCGAGGAAAAGACGGTCAGGGCGTACGTGAACTACCTTTCGGGCCCGGAGTACGCGGGGTTCAAGAGGGACTTCATCAACGTCGTCGCGGCGGTCAGCCCGGCGTGGGGCATGATCGACACTGAGAAGCTCCCGCCCGTCCTAGACTTCGCGGTGACCCGCGAGATCAGCGACGCCATCAAGAGGGAGCTTGGGAACGAGGACATGGCCATCGAAGCCGAGTTCGGCGCGACCGCGTCAAGCGGCAAGGAACTCGAGTACACGCAGATAAAAGGAAAGGCTCTGGAGTCGTTCGCCGACCAGGTCGTCTCCTTCGTGAAGTACACGGGCGCCGAAGGAATCGCGTACCCAATCGGCATGGCTCACGCCGCCAAGCTCGATGAAAAGCATGAGCCCGACATCGCTAGGCTTGAGGAGGTCCAGAGGAAGCTGTACCTCGAAACGGGCGACATCGTGCCCTTTGCACAACACGGCGGAACTGGAGCCGCAAGGGTTGCTCGCGGGCTCGTCGGCAAGGACAACATCAACACGAAGTACCTCGTGGACGGGGCGAACGCCGTTGCAAGCCACGTTGAGAAGAACTTGGCAGCGATAAGGGCTGGTGACAAGAAGGCCTGCGGGACCGTGATACACGACCTCATGGTGATGGCCGTCTACAAAGGCACACTGGACAAGCTGGAAGAAACCGGAAGCTACCAGAAAGCGCCCATGCTGAGCTCAGTAGTCTAAAAAGGGGCACCAGAATCCCCTCTGATTATTTTCTTTAATTCATGATTAGGGGAAACCATGCGCGACCCAATTTAGCCCCTTACGCCGATGCCTCTTCAGTTGATAGCCTCTATGGCGTCTCTTGCATATAACTCGAGGTTAAACGCAACGGTTCATGTTCGTATTCCAATACGTCAACACAATGTCAAAAATCAGACTTCATAATCTGATATAATTTCTGCTACTCTGCGAACCTTTTCTATGCTACCGTCGGGAGGCAGCATGTCCGATATTCCGACCACAATGTTGGGCTTGAACATGCCCAGAAGCCTGTGCACAAAACTTTCCAATTCTTTGTCACTGACAGTTGACAGGAAATGCGTGGCGGGAATACCATCAAAAAGAACCTTATTCTCTAAAGCACCTTTCAATTCCTCTAGGGAAACGTTTCCCTGAGGCGTCGGTGGAATACATTCCAGCCCGTCCAATCCAGTTTCAGCCACGAACGGCAAGAGTTTGTTCACTTTTCCGTCCCAGTGGGACGTGCAGTACTTTCCGACTTGGTGAAGCTCCTTCGTGCGCTGCTGATAATATGGTAGCATGTACCGCCTGAAAATTGGGGGCGAACACAGACCCTCGTCGATGTTGTCGCCAAAATTAATAATTTTGAATGGTGTTTTACGTATCACCATGAACCTTTTGTCATCGTTTTCCGCGTAGACTTTGAGCAGATCCTCAACCTTTTCGCAGTGCTTCCACAACGCGATTACGCCGTTCTGAAACCCCATGTGAACGATGAAAAGCCTCTGGATCGAACCCCAAGGGAGATTAACGGACGGCTCAGTTCTGCTGCCTAGAACCGTTTCTCTTTTCCTGTAGAGTTCCTTGTCGAACTCGAACCTTTGGCGCCCAAGAACATAGGAAAGCACCTTAAAGTCTTCGGTCTTCTTCAACATGTACTCCACGCGCAGAGTTGCTGTTCCCCATTCCGTGTTTCTTTCGACTTGAGTTAGGCTGCCCTTGGGAGTTCTGTATTTCGTGTAAATGTGGTCGTTTTCTCTCTTGACTAAAACTTTTACGTGTTCGCCTTCGACGGTTCTTATGGTGTCATCGAAGAAGTGGTAACCTCGCGGCGAAGCGCCTAAATCATCGTAGATGCCCAAAAGGCCCCAACCAACGTACCGGGGTGGAAGAGTGCCCCTAGCCTTGTTCACGTCGTACCAGTGATGAAGCCTCGGCTGCCAAACCAAGCGGTCAATGCTTCGCCTTTCGAAAACCGCCGTGATTCGTTCGCGATTATTCATCAGGATTCCACTTTGGCTTGTTTTATTTCTTCGCCGCGTATTCAGTCTTTTCGGTGCCGCCGCGGGATTCAACGGGAAACTTTTTTACAGCGTTGTGCGCTGTTATTTGTCTGTTTGACTTGTGACGGTTCAGGGCATGTCGAAAGCTGAGGGCGCGGTCAGGATCGGGCTTGAGGTTCACACCCAGCTGACCAGCTTGAAGTCTAAACTTTTCTGCAGCTGCTCTGCCGACTACAGGGGCAAAGAGCCGAACTCTATGGTGTGCCCCGTCTGCCTGGGGCTTCCCGGCTCGCTCCCCGTCCTCAACGCGAAGGCCGTCGAGTGCGCGGTCATGGCTGCGTTGGCCCTCGGCTGCAAGGTCCAGAAGCGGATGTTCTTTTTCCGCAAGAACTACTTCTACCCGGACCTGCCCAAGAACTTCCAGATTACACAGTATGATAGGGCTGGAGGGGTTCCCTTAGCCATCGACGGGCACCTTTACATCGAGGACCAGAAGAAGCGAAAGAAGATAAACATAAGCCGCGTCCACCTAGAGGAGGACCCTGGGAGGCTCGTCCACATCGGCCCCATCGACCAGTCGCTGTACACTTTGGTCGACTACAACCGCTCCGGGATTACACTTTTAGAGACTGTGACTGATCCCGACATGGATTCGCCGAGGGAGGCGCGAATCTTCCTCCAGAAGCTCAGGTCCGTCCTCGAGCACCTCGGCATCTTCGACGGCAGTCTAGAGGGCGCGATGCGGTGCGACGCCAACATCTCGCTGACCGGGGGCACGAGGGTCGAGGTCAAGAACATCTCGTCGTTCAAGGAGGTCGAACGCGCACTCGGCTTCGAAATCTCGCGGCAAAGAGGACTAGTTGAACGGGGCGGAGTCGTGAAACGCGAGACCCGCCACTGGGACGAGACTCGGCGAATCACGGTTTCGCTCCGCTCGAAGGAGGAGGAGCAGGAGTACAGGTACTTCCCCGAACCCGACCTCACGCCTATCGAGTTGACAGCTGATTTTATTGAGAAGATTAAGGCGGGGATGCCTGAGCTGCCCGACGACAGGATGAAGCGGTTTGTCGCTGCGTACGGTTTGCCGAGGTACGATGCTAGGGTACTCGTGGGCTCGAAGGCACTGGCTGACTTCTTCGAGGGGTGCGTGCGGCTGTACGACAAGCCCAAGGTGGTCAGCAACTGGATGATGAGCGACCTCCTCAGGTACCTGTACGAGAACGACCTCGAGCTGCAGGAATCAAAGATATCGCCCGCCAAGCTCGTCGAAATGATCAGCCTCATAGACAATGGCGTCATAAGCGGGAAGCTCGCGAAGAAGCTTCTGCCCAAGATCATCGTCACGGGCAAGACTCCAACCGAAATCGTCGAAGAGGAAGGGATGTACAAAATCTCGGACAGCGACTACCTAAATGGAGTCGTGGACAAGGTCTTCGCCGAGAACCCGAAAGCCGTCCAGGACGCGCTGGGGGACGAGAAGGCGGTGCACTTCCTAATCGGGCAGCTGATGAAGGCGACCCACGGAAAGGCGGACCCTTCGCTGGCAGGCCGTCTCGTCAACGAAAAAATTAACACGGTAAGAAAAACAAAGAATTAGGGTCGGAATCCGTTTCATTGTAGGTTACAATTTATTTGCTTTCTTTTGATTCAGGCACCATGACCTTCCTCAGGAACCTGTAGACTCTGAACGCGGCTTCCCTGTCAGCTGTGAAGCCTGAGGTTGAGCCGAGGAGGCAGACTCCCTTCAGCCCCCGCTTTTTTGCGAGCCCGAGCAGGAGCCCCGAGACGCCGATGATTCTGCGCCTCTTGTAGGCAACGGCGCCCTTCGACGCGTATTCCTTGACGAGGTCCTTGTCCGTGGCGGCAACGTAGATTTCCTTCGTGGGGTCCGCCGTCGGAGCCCCATCCATCGTAATAATTGATTTGCACCCGAGGTCCGAGACGTAGTCCAGTATGTCGCTGCACAACTCGTAGAAGGCGGGGATGTCCTCCAACGCGGGCTGGCTGTCCCCCATGAGGATGACGAAGTTCGGGCTGTTCGGAGAAACGTAGAACTCGTACTTCGGCGGGCGGCAGATTCCCTTCTTGTCGATGAACACGTAGTCGGGCAGGACCGGCGAGTACAGCTCCGCGAAGGGCTCCGCCTTCAGGAAGTCCCGGAAGAGCTTGGCCGCCATCCGACCGACGTCGCCGATGCTTGGAAGCCCGACGACAATCACTGGGTCAACGAGCTTCGGTTGCGAAAGCGTCCGAACAAAGGTCTTCTTCATCTAGGGCACTCAACGTAAGCTCCGCGCCTTCACGTATAGACTTTTCGTTTTCCTCGCTGCGAATGAAGGATTAATATAAACCGCCTTCCATCTCTGTGAGTGTTATGGCGGAGGAGCTTCATGGACACTAAAGAGGTCTTCAAATCGGAACTCTACAAACAGTGCCTGAAGGAAGTCAACGCCAAAGTCGGCGACAAGACATTGACTGAAAGAATGGACGCCGTGTGCAGCGTCTTGAAGGCGAGGATTCCGTACTACTTCTGGGTCGGCTTCTACTTCGCAAGAGACGAATACCTAGAATCAGGTCCATCCAGAGGTCCGCCAGCCTGTTCCCAAATACCCTATACGGGAGTGTGCGGGAAGGCCGCCAGAACGGGAAAGCCGATAATCGTCCCAGATGTCGACAAGTTTCCGGGGCACGTCGCTTGCGACCCACGAAGCAGGTCGGAAATCGCTCTGCCCGTTTTTGGTGGTGACGGGAAGGTCGTCGCGGTCTTCGACGTGGACAGCGACGGATTCGGGAGCTTCGACGAGACCGACAGGAATTGGTTGCAGAAAATATTGAAGCAAGTCTTCACTGAAGGCAAGCCTTGATTCTAGAGGAAGTCGGCAAGCCTTTGTTGACCCGTTTGCTTCCGCGTTTCCTGCCGTGTAGCTGATTGCGCTGACGGTTGTTCAACTCGGTTTTCATCAGCTTTTTTTTCGGGTTCGCTGGTTAACTCGATTCTTCCGTAGACTCCGTCGTACCCGGGGACCACGTTCAGCCTCTCTTCCCTTACCCTCAGTATCGCGTCCGCGACGGTCGGTCCAGCGGTCTCAGCCAGCTCCTTGAAGGGCGCGTCGATGAGGACCTTGTACTCGTCGCCAAACCTCGCAACGAGCGAGTTATAGATTTCCCACACCTTTTGCACCCCAGGATAGGACACGCCCAGAACCGTCTGGATGACCTCGCTCAGGGGGAGGAGGCGCCTGAAGCCCGGGACGCTCTCTGGCTTGAACCCGGCTGGCCTGTCCGCGAGTTCGTCCACGCGCTGCTCGACGCCCTTCGTGAGCTTCCTGTGGCAAACCGGGCACACATCGCTATACTTCTTAACATCTTCTGATGAAAGCGACACTTTGCAGTTCCTGTGCCCCGTCCAGTGGTATTTGCCGTATTCGGGGTAGGTCTCGATAGTGAAGAGGAAACGTTTGGGGTCTTTACTTCGTATTGCGTCCACAAC
>CAZOKM010000029.1:0-17156 GCA_964580405.1 uncultured Candidatus Bathyarchaeia archaeon
GTACGAAGCCTGGTCGACCCTGCCCTCGCAGATCCAGTCCAAGTCTACCTTCTCCTTCCTCATCCTGCGGCAGAGTTCCACCGCCCTTTTCCTGTTCAAGGTGAAGTTGTCGTCGACGAACATGACCTGCCTGTAACCCTCACTCGCCAAGAGGTGGAGCTCCTGCAAAACGTTGTCGACTGACCTTGCCCTCCAAACACCGTGGGCGATGCTAGAGCAGCAGCAGAAGCGGCACTTGAAGACGCACCCGCGCGACGAGAGGAAGCTGGCAAACTTTTTCGGAGCCACGTTAATGCCGACGGTCGTGTTGTGGTACTCGTTCTTTAAAAGACCGCGGTCGGGGAAGGGCAGCGAGTCAATGTCCTTTATCAGGGGTCTGTCAGGGTTCGAAACGATGCGGTCTCTGTTTCTGTATGTTATGCCCAAGACGCCTTTGAGGCTGCTCTTTTCTTCAATTCGGTTCACGAGCTCGAGGCAGGTCTGCTCGCCCTCGCCCCTGACGACGACGTCCACGAATGGGTACTTCCTCAGAATCCTCTCCGCGTTGAACGTCGCGTGGTGGTTCCCGAAGACGACGACGAGGTTGGGGTTTGCCCTCTTTGCCTCCTCAGCGATCCGGGGTCCTGTTAAGCTGGAGCTGACAAGCACAGACAACCCGAGGACGTCAGGGTCCTCCTTCTTGACCCAATCAACAACTCGCTTAATTGAAATCCGTTCAGCCGCATGGTCCAGCACGGACGTCTCTACCCCGTTACTTTCCAGCGTAGAAGCTAAGTACAGAATCCCGAGGGGAGGACACGCTGCGGTCATCGTCTTCTCGCCCTCCAGAAGAGACTCGTTTGGGCCAGGATTTACGAACGAAGCTTTCATGGCTACAAGCTCACGAGAACCCTTTATTTTCCTTTATTCTATTATGGAGCACGTATAAAATCTTCTTTCAAACCATGGCTTTGCCATTAATCGAGACAGAACATTTCGGATTCTACTCGAACGGACACGTCAACGATGCCTATCACTGTTCACAAAAAATGAAGAATATGGTTTAAACTACACGTTTAGTAGGGCAGCAGCCAAGTTGATTTGTTCAGTAGGGTGAGTATCGTGAGAACGGTTGAGACGACGCCGTCACCAATTAAGAAGCCAATGGTTATGAACCCTTTGTTTGAGTCCCAGAAGTTGCGCCCCACCGTCTTCCCTATTATGTGGGAAATCAGCGAACCGATGAAAATAGCCAGCATGAAGGGCATTGGAGCTGAGGTTGGAGTCGTAGCGCTCAACATGACTACTGCGAAGTATGGTTTGTGGAAGACGAAGTCTGTGATGAGGTAGAGAACCGTGGATATGCCGAAGCCAGTCACCATGAAGTAGGGGACCTGAAGCTTCGCGAAGCTAAGGTCAAGCGTGAACTTCGGCCCGAAGAGGTTACCCGTCCACAGCCACGACTGCCAGCGCCAGAAATTCATCGCCTCCACCAGCCAGCCTGTGATCGTGTAGGTGTACGCGTACCCCGGAATCGGGTTTAGGCGCCAGAAGACCGAGACGAAGATTAGGCTTCCAACGAGTCCCAGAACAATCAGGAGGAAGTACACTTTGGTGTATTCCTTCACGTCCTCCTCAACCATCGAGGCCATGAGAAGCTGCTGAGTCACGCCGGAGCCGCCTAGGAATAGGAACATTTCCTGCGGCAAGAACCATATGTCCAGTCCTTTGTATCCACTGTAGTAAATCATCGTTTCCCTTAAGTAGGGAACTCCCGCGCTAAACGTGACACCCGCTGAACGGGTCTGCACAAGGGTCATCACGAAGGAAAAGCCCAGCGTGAAGATAATTAAAAGCCAAAGCGGAAACCCGGGGACTAGAAGCATTGTTAGAATGACGGCGGAGCCTGCTGTTGCTAAATAAATCAGTATCAGGTTTCTGCCGTTAAGCCACCACTCGGTTTCTCCGCCGAAGCTTCGTCCAATGCCCTTGAAGGCTTTGATGACTGACTTGTACCTGACGAGGAGCGGTATCGTGGCTATGGCTATGCCCCATCCGATTGCGAAGCTGTTCCAGAAGTACAGCGAAGACATGTTAGTCATCCATAGGTAGCCGAGGTTCGGAGCCCACTTGCTTTCCGCTGGCCAGAGATTGTTCAACGTGATGTAGGGGTTGCCCCCGAAGTATATTGCCATCGACAATATCAGCAGCGCCGCAGTATATTCTAGGGGTAGGATGAAGCCGTAAAGATAGTTCGTGATGTCCAAAGTGAAGGAGAAGGAAGCCCCGTGAAGCGAGTTTTCGACGATGGATGTCAAATCTATTGGGTAACGCGGAACTAATGGAATCCCTAGTATCGACGTCAACCCGTTTGACGCAAAACCATAAAGCACCCCCCCTGTAATCGCCAACGCAATGACGCGTATGTTGTTCAGCTCCCTTTCACCGAACGACCTCATCGTTCTAGCGTCCCACGTCGCCGTGGGGAAGCTCAGCTTCTCTTCCTTGACGTACAGGCTGTAAGCCAGAAGCCCTAACGTATAATTCGCCACGGCGGAAAGCAGAACTGGGACGCAGACGCTGGCAAGAATTGGGAGCCCCCACGCTGGGTCAAAAAACGTCCGGGACAACATGACCCTTTGGGCGTCCTCTCCTATGGGGGAGAAGAAAGCAGGAACCGCAGATTGAACTCCGTAAATTTTGGCTATCTCGGAGTTCGCGAAGTACTGGTTGCGCAATAAGTAGGCGAAGTAGTAGCCGGTGTTCATTAAGCCGATTGACTCGACGATTCTGATAATGAAGATTTCCTTACTGGTAAGGGACGACCCCCAAAGCCTCGTTATCCCCACCCACAGCAGCACGACGGTCCAGCTCATCATCCCCCCCCAGAACGGAAGCCCCCAAAGCCCGTTCACGAGCCAGTTGTACACGATGGCGGGCTGTATAACGAAAATGATGAAAACGAAGGCAAGCATTGTACGCCATGTCAAGCCTTTCTGGGGTCTACCCGTGGCTGTTATGCTGCTTTGCTTTTCCATGTTGCTATCGCCTTTTCAATGTACTTCTTCTGTTCGTTCTGTTTGAGGGCTCTCCAGATGAGGAACTGCTTCCTAATTGTATCGAGTAATGCTTTATTGGTTGTAATCCAGAGGCTTTCGAGCCCTTCCAGCCTCTTAATCACAATTTCAAAACCAAATTTGTCGGGGGCGATCGACCTGCTGATGATGGCGAAGTCCTGAATCACTCCTGCGTCGAATGGCGACAACTGGAGCCTTGCAGTCAGGGTTCCTTTATCTTCCTCTCGGCTCATCTCAACGGGCTTCAGAAGCATGAATAGCCCCGTCCGTTCAGTGGCTGAGGCTTCGAAGAACTCGGAGAGGAACCCCAAGACGCCTATGGATTCATCTGGCGCCGCGCTGAATGGCAGACCTATGCTCCAAAGGTCGCCAACGGGTTTACTTCCGACCCTCCATTTTCTTAGAAGCGAGGGCGTCACCATCTTAGAAGCCTTGGAAACGGGGTAGACCGAGGACAACACGGTTGCCGCCATCATTATGCCCATTACGATAATGACTACCCCGGACGACACGTTAGGAATCAAATCCTTCGGGAAAACGTTCAAGTTCCATAACACGGCTGTCACACTAGCCCCAGTGAAGTACCCTAAAAAGCTCCCCAAGAAAGCGAGGGCGACGCTTTCCGTTATGAAGATCGTTCCAATGTGGCGGGGAGACAAACCAATCGTGCTTAAAGTCCGAATCTCTCGTGTCCTTTCAAAAACAGAACTTAACATCATGGACAGCAGGGTGAGAGACGATAAGAACAGGGGGATGATCATGTTTTCTTCGCCGCGGAGCATGTAAATGTCCCTCGTGGTGATCTTCTGCGCATTGGCATTGCCCTCTATTCCGTAGGACACGTCAAACTGCTGCAGCGTGAGAACCATGTCGAAGGCGCGTGTTCCCAAGTCATCCATCGTTAACGTCGTCGAGTCCGAACTCAGAGCGATTACGTTGGGCTGGACGTTGAAATACTCTTTCGCGAAATCGTAGGGGATGATGATTATGCTCGAAAGACTAAGCGGCGAGGGTAGACCCCCCATTCCTGATGACAAGGGGTCTGGAGGCAAGATTGAGCTCGTGTCCAAGTCTTTTGACAAGAGAGCGTTAGCAATGTCCTCGTAAATGATGCACCTTACGGTCACTGTTACTCCCAAAAGATTGAGCCTTGTACCGTAAGTGACGTTGATGCCCAAGTCAGTACTCATTTCACTAGCAAGTGTGTCCGTGATGATGATGGAGTTTACCATTCCCGGTTCGAAGACATCTCCTTTACCTGGGACCCTTGCGCCTTCTAGGATTTTTGATTCTTCAGCAGTCATCGCTAGCATTCCTCTTACTGAAGAGGTGGTGGCATTCCAAATAATGAACATGTTCTGCCCTGACGGATATATCCAAGCCCTTGGGTTCAATTGGAACTCAGATAATCCTTCTGAGGCAATATCATTTACCGCGTATAAATAGAGTTCCGATATTGGGTTGCCTATGTTCGCGGCTGGAGGAATGGGTCTTTTCAGAAGTAAACCTGTGTAGGTGGCAGTGCCCACTGATGTCGTATGTGGCTGGACCATGACTCCCATCGTCGTGAACAACGTCATTGCTGAGACCGTAATGATGATTGTCGTGAGAGTCAGTGCCGTTCGCATGGGTCTTTTCTTAAGGTTCTCAACCCCCATGGAAAGGGACGACATGATGAGACTTCCTCTCTCAATGTCTGATCGGTGGGAACCGAGAACTGACCGGCTTATTGAACTTATTGCGGAGTTAAACTCGTCTAGAACAATGTAAAGTAGTAGAAAAGAGAAGAGGATTACAGCGAGTCCGTCAATAAGCATCCAGACGTTTGAGGCTATCACGTAACCGGGATGAACTTGACTTAATGCAACGTTTGTTACGACGAAGAGCACCACAATTGACAGCATCCTCTTTATCCCAGTTTGTCTGCTGAAAGCCAGCCTTCCCATGAAGACTACGAAGACAGCTGACAGGAAGAAGAAGAACGTCGCCGTGTTTACGACGTCGTAAATCAGGCTAAAGGACGAAACGTAAGTGTTTGCAGCGTACAGCCAATAAGCGATGGAGTAAGAGTAATATTTTCCGTTTTCATCGCTTTGGTGAGCTTCATCGGCCAACTGTTTTAAATGATACATTCCATCGAGATACAGAACCAGCTTAGCGTTGGCTGACATTTTAGACTCGAGGAAGCCGCCCCTTTGGTCCGCCAGATAATATAGGTTTTCCGCGGCATCAAATATGGTTAACACACTCGTTTTTCCTTTTTCCATCGTGTATCCTTGCCCGCCGAGAGCCTCAGAAGAAGCATTGTTTAACACTGAGACCACCGTTGATCCGTACCTAATGAGTATCTCCACGGTTGTTCCTGGCTTAGTAAAAACCATGGCTTCAGGCGAAAACTCCAAAACGTCTCTCCAGACAAGATAACTGTGCGAAACGAAGTTGAGGATGTCAATGGTAAGCCCCTGCGGAGTTCCCATGGTCCACAGGTTCAGAAAACCCACAATAGCAATGGCTGAAACATTAATAACGGGAACATAGCGGAATCCGTGCGCGGAATTGTCTGAGAAACTTCTCGCGAGTCTGCCGGTGCTCATTAAATATGTTAGCCCAGTGGCTCCCGGAGTGGCGGTTGGGGCTGCAGCCGAGGAAGCAGCGCCGAAGAGAGTTCCTTGGCTGATCAACAACGTACCAAATGGACCTGTATCTGTGGCGCACACAACTTCGCCAGTGTCGGGGTCGAGAACGTAGCCTTGAGCGTCAATGCCGCAACGAGGTCTAAGCCCCTTTATGACGACCTTACCTTCTTCATCTGGCTTCATGACAATGCTGAACCCGATTCCTGGACTGAGAGCCATCGTCGAGACGATTCCGCCTGAAGTCTGCACAGGTGAAACAGTAAACACTCCCGCAATCACTCCTAAAACAAACGCGCTTCTTGCCGATCCTGTGCCTGTGGACGCGGAGAGTCCTGCAACGATTGTTCTCCCTGCGGAATTACTGGATGGTCCGACTGAAATGAAGAACAGCCCATTTTCGTTGGAATACCCGTTAAAATAGTTCGACGTTTTATTGTATGTTGCCAATTGGAGGGTCACGTCGACCAACCCGTGGTCTGCGACTCCTGGCAAATCCGCTCTCCACGGAGACAACTGACCAAAATTTTCAAAGTAACTTGCGGAATTATAAATGACGGGCCACAGGAAGATTACTTGTTTTTCCAAGTTTTGCTGTTGTATGTTGGCATAGGTGTCAAATGGAGTGTATTGGAGAATCCTGAAGGTGTCTGTCGTGACAAAAGCTAAGCCTCCTCCATAACAAGTTTCAGTGAAGACTTCTGCCTCGAAATATTTTGGAAACGGTTCGAAGGGAACGTACCCTTGGATCCAGTTTGGATATGACCATTGTATTCCGTTAATGAAATGCGTCTCTTGGCCCAGTTGTTGCTCAAATTCGGGTAGCCATTGAACGAAAATGTCGTTTAGCCAAGTGGAATAATACCGGAGGAACTGTGCCGGTCTATCATACTGGTACATCGACCCTGTGGCATAAACCGCCGTAATGTCGCTGTCGCTTGCTAAGTCGAAAGTAAACATCATCTTTATTTTGGAACGCAATTCGCTGAAGTGGGTGTCCAAGTATTCCCTTGCACCAGTCATCCCTTGGTAGTGCCCTGCGAAGGCGACTAGCCAGACCGTCCTCTCGGGTCTGGACTGGGTGAGAAGCCTAGAAAGCTCAAGAAGGAAGGCAATGCCCATGGAGTCAGTCGCACCGGGAGCAAGCTGTGGCACGATAGACCACGAGTCGTAATACGCACCGATTACAACAACCTCGCTCTTCAAAGTGGGGTCGGATCCCTCAATGACAGCCACGAGGTTTGACACGGTTTTTTCTTCCCAAACCATGCGTGAGTCTACCCAAATTTTGGCCTCTCCCTGTTGGCTTACGAGTTCTCTGAGCAGAGTAGCGTTCTCCCCTCTGACGTATAATCGCGGAAAATCGAGGGGGACGCTTAGCGTCTTTTGAACAGCTTCAACGCAAGTTGAACTGTCCGGTTCAAGGAAAATTACTCCTTTAGCTCCGAAGGTTTCAGCGTTCTTCCAATACCACCTGTTATTGAAATCCATCAGAACAAAGGTTCCTTCAGTATTGAGGCCGTCAAAATCTTCAGGAAGACCCTGAGACACGTAAATTAGATTATCGCCCTCTTCGGGACTTTGATAAGGACAGGGATTAATTTGGTTCGGCCAAAGAGGGTAAACCTCCATCTCGTATAGGGTTCCGTTAGGCAACTGAACCTTCAAAGTCGCCTTCTCGACAATAGGGGTCACGACGCTAAAATTTTCAGACGTTACGGTTAATCCGAGAGACTCCCAGTAGCTCGTGATATAATCAGCGGCATCGTAAAAGCCGTCATACCCCGTGACGCGTGAACCAAAACTTGTTAACGTCTGAATGTGTTGTAGAATATTATTAAAATTTAGTTCAGCAAGCTCGTTTACCCCAGTCTGCTGTACCGAGGAAGTTGACAAAGTTTGCCCTACTGTCCAAGTCTGAGAAACAACAATCAATAATAATAGAACAATCAATGAACATCGGAGAAGAATTTTCCGAACCATCACATCACCTGATTATTTTCCTCTCCGGAAAGTCGGTGTATTATACGAGCATCGTTCCGTTAATAAGACTTTTGCATTTTTATGCCATTATTGTGTTATCAAAGCTAGACGGTTAATTTTATATACAAATAGAGAAGAGCTATTACTTACAAAATCAGAAGTGAAAGAAAATGACTGAAGAAGCAAAACGAGTCTTGACACCAAAATCGTGGGCAGCACTCATCTTATTATCGGTAGTAATGAGCTTCGTCGGCGTCTTGACAGCGCCATACGGTCCTAGTTGGATGTTCTCAATGGTCCTCGGATCGTTCACTGCTCCAATTGTTGCACTGTTCATTGTGATGATTATATCAAAGGTTTCCAGCTCATTCCAGAAGTCTTTGACACCACAACTGCTGGCACTAGTATATACCGTTACGGCCATGTCAGTTGTGTTCTGCTACAGCATGATCCCCTACGGCATAGTGCACAACGCGGTCAACGGACGACTAAACACGTTTGACTGGCATCCAGCCACATGGCTTGTCAAAGATGGCTGGGTATTCGGCCCAGTCAACCGTGATACAGTCACTCCAATCCTGACTGGCGGAGCAGCGACACCTTGGGCCGACTGGTCACCATTCCTTAGTTGGTGGATAGCATACACAGTATGCTGGCTACTGTTCTGGGTCGGATGGATGGCTCTCTTAGAGGAACGATGGATTGAAGTTGAAAAACTTCCTTTCCCACAAGCCTTGACTGGCACAATGCAGATCACCATGGCGACCCAAAAGGAGAAATCCGAAGAAAGCCCAAGTTCCAAGATGTTCCTAATCGGTATCCTGATAGGAGCCATATTGGTCGTACCAATTGTCGCTCGTCAACTTAGCTCAGCAGTACCTGATATCTACGGTTGGACGGCAGCTCCGTATCTGCCTTGGATGTTAGGAACTTTGAGCCTTGGGCAGATTCCTGCCACGAGCGTCATTCCGGTAATGGCGTTCCTTCCAGTAAACCCAATGATCTACGCATTATTCTACCTCTTCCCGCTGAAGATCCTGTTCTCGATATGGGTCTTCTGCTTGGTCGGTGTATTGATTCCTAGCCAACTTGCCTACTACAACGGGTACTACACCGCTCTAGCGCAGACCGGTGACAGGTTCCAGGCGTTCATGCAAGGCGCGCCGTTCAACTGGAACGGAGTCTGGATAGGTTCCGTAATAGGAATTACTATCACATGGTTTGCACTCAACTATTCGTACATCGGAAGTCTGTTCAAGAAACCTGCTGAACCAGAGAAGAAAGCTCTTCCACCAATGATGGGTTGGCTAATGGTCGGCGGCTCCACAGTCATGATGATTGTTCTGCTCGTTGTCGCAGGAACAAGCGTACTTAGCGCAGTAGCAATCATATTGACAATGTGGCTGCTGTACCTGTCAATCATCAGGGTGTACGGTTTCGCTGGTGTAGCTGGCACTGCTTGGGGATTCCCGAACGACTGGACTCACCTACCATTCCTCACGAAATACGTCTATACTCCTGTGGGATACTCAGGAAGCGAGTTAGCTTATACTCGCACCACAGAGTTTACCACGACAATGTGGCTGACGAACAGATGGACAGGAGAACTGATGGCGGAGAACAACACACAGTTCGGAATGGTATTCGCCATTCCAATGTGCTACAAAGTCGCTTACGACACTGGAACACACCCAAGAGACGTGACAAAACTGATCCTAGTATCAGGTATCTTGTCAGCAGTCATTGGGTACCCAACCGCTGTGTGGTTCAGCTACACGGTCGGTGTGAACAACTGGCCAATGGGACAATTCGACGCTTGGTGGCACTGGGTCTTCGACGCACCATGGGGAAACATCAACAGTGGCTTAGGAATTTCAGAACCAATCTACCCATACATACTCGCAGGCATCGTCATAGTGCTTGTGTTGGGTGTTCTGAACTTCCGCTTCATCTGGTGGCCAATTGACCCCGCAGGTGTAGCCCTCGGTTTAGGTGCAGCAGGAACTGGATGGCTCTTGCCCGCTTTGGTTGCATGGGTTGCAAAGACACTGGTCCTGAGGACCGGCGGAACAAAACTCAACGACAGAACAGTTCTGCCACTTATCATCGGACTACTAGTGGGCTACTGGGTCATGATATTCCTCGGCGCTCTGGGCGGCTTAATAGTATACTTCATCCCGAAGTAAGCCCCCAACCCCTCTCTTTTTTCTTTTTATTTTTTTTCTGCTTTTAAGTAGACAATAGGATAACTTGATTATAAATCGAAAAACCTTTGAACAAGATGTTTTTCAGATTATTATTTCTAAAAAAAGAATCATTTTTTGGGTCTTCCGTGTAAATGAGGCCTGTTTAGATTCTTGTTGTGCTTTTTTATGACTTCTTCTTCGAGGTTAATTCCCCATACCTCGCATAGATTCGCCAGTCTAATGAAAATGTCCGCGAGCTCCTCCGCGAATCCCGCGGCATCATTATCTCGGACCGCTTCAGAGGCTTCGCTGACTTCGCTGTGTATCCTCAAAAGCATCGTGTCAACGTCGTCTTTGCCCCAACAAAATCCCTTGGAAACCGCCCACTCAGTTATTACTCTTTGCCAGTCCTTGATGCTTCTTCGGGAACCATTCGGAACGTTTTTCACAGTTTTTCCTCCTACACATGGTCTGATTCAATCAGCCATATTTAAGACCACTAGTAGAGTTACCTGAGGCAAGCGGCTTAAAAGACTCGTTACATAAGTCTTAAAAAATTGGGGGCACCATATGCATATCAGAGGATGTTTGTTGGTGGGCATATGTTGGACGTTGTCACCCTAGGCGAAGTCTTGATACAAATGAACGCAGCTTCGAATGGCCCATTGAGGCACGTTGTATACTTTGAAAAGCATGCGGCGGGAGCGGAGTCAAACTTCGCGATAGGGATGACGAGGTTAGGGTTCAAAGCTGGAATTATAACTCGGGTAAGAGACGACGAGTTCGGAAAATACGTCATAAACCTTCTGAGAGGAGAGGGAGTCGACACTTCAAGAGTGAAAACAGAAAACGAGGCGCCCAACGGCGTATATTTCATACAGCGCAACTACCCAATCCCGGGAAAAAGCAGCGTGCTGTATTACAGGAAAGGCTCAGCTGCAAGCAGGATTTCAGTCAAAGACGTAGACGCGGACTACATTAAAACCGCCAAACTTTTTCATTTAACGGGTATAACCCCAGCCCTGAGCCCCAGCTGCAAAGAAACCTGTTTCGAGGCTCTCAGAATAGCGTCAGAAGCAGGCCTAACAGTGTCTCTTGACACTAACATAAGGCTGAGCCTGTGGGGCGAGAAAGAAGCCCGAACAACGTTGCTACCGATGATTGAAAAGGCGAACATCGTTCTCACGGAACCACAGGACGCCGAGATACTTCTTGGAACACGCGACCTGAACGAAATATCTCAAAAAATTTTAGGAATGGGTCCTGAAATCGTAGCCGTCAAGCTGGGAGACGAGGGAGCTGCAGCTTACACAAGAACGAAGTCTGCGAGAAAACCCGCATATAAGGTTCAGACGGAAGACGTGATTGGAGCAGGCGACGCGTTTGCCGCAGGATTCATTTCGAGCTTGTTACGTGGCTTGGACTTGGATGAGGCGCTGGAAATCGGGAACGCGGCCGGAGCCTTAGTTGTCACTGTTAGAGGGGATTTTGAGAACATGCCCTCACTTGATGACGTGAAAAAGTTTCTGGCTGCGCAAAGAAGGGAAATCGGGGACTTAAGGTAGAAAATCATTCAGAATATTTTTAGTTAGGTTATCGTGCACGGAAGATTTATATATTACCAAATGGTAATTACTTTTTGGTAATAAAGGCGAACCGCATGAACTTGAAGCTACAGCTGCTAGAAGACGATAAGGTCATCCTCGAAATTCCACTTTCCTCAACAGAATGGCCGAAGGACACACTTGAGAATGAACTTGGGATCATTGAGCAGGATTTCCCTCGGTTTTCAAAAATATTCGACGCATTGTCCAACGAGACTCGTTTTAGGATGATGAAAAAACTACTGGAGGAGGAAAGTGGAACCATTAACTTCGCGGACTTCATGCATGACTTAGAATTGAACCCGAAGCTCGTCTGGGAGAACACCAATAAATTAACTGAAAGCGGATTCCTGAAGAAGACTGGAAGAGGAGAGTACAGCTTCTCCGAGTTTGGAGAAACCGGGTTCATGATGGTTAGCCTTGTTCTGAGACGTTTAATGGAAGCTCTTGAAGAGTTCGAAGATTTGTAAAGGAGGTGTTAAGGAATGAATTTGTTTTTTGATTTTAACGATTTGTTCGGAGACTTCGGTAAGTTCAACAAGCAGTTCATGGATAGAATCCAGAAGGAAATCGATGAAGCCGAGAAATCCTTTGAGGATGGCGAACTGAAAGGCGGCTGGGACGTCAAAAAAATCGACGAGCCGGGAGTAAAAGGGTACATAATTCGCAGGAAGTTCTGGACAAATGAGTCCACAGACTCGTTCGACCCTATTGAGCCGCTACGACCAAGGACAAGAAAGCCGTTTCCAGAAAAGCCGTTAGCACTAGACAACGAGGGTCCCGAAGAAATCCGTGAGCCACTGACGGACGTGTTCGAAGAAGACAACAATGTAAAAATTTTCGCTGAATTACCGGGCGAAGAAGAAAGCGACATCAAGCTGGACTTCGGAAAAGATTGCTTCGAAATCAAGGGAAAGAAATTCAACAAGACCGTGCCCCTTCCAACAGAAAATATAGATAAAGAAAAAATGACGAAAAAATATAAAAACGGCGTACTGGAAATCACAATTCCCAAGAAAAAGTTTGAACCTAAGGTTCACAGGCTCTAATCTAAAAGTACATCAACCTGGAAAAAATCAATTATGACCTATAAATTAAAATCACGCTCATGTCGTGATGCGTGATATCACTTTTAGCTTTAAAATTGGCTTCTTTTTTTCTATATTATATATGAATTCTTTATTGATACATGTTTGTGGTTCTTCCCTAAATTTTATTGGCTAAAACATATTCATTATTATTGATGAAATACCAAAGGATATTCATCGCTGTCCTCGTGGTGATTCTGTTGGCTGTGGTCATTGCGAATACTATGCTACAAAGCAAACCAGAACAGAAGCTTTTTCCGTTTTATCTGCCATGGGACGACTCCGAAGAGACAATTATAAGCCTCAGCGGTTACCTCGATAAACCAGCGGGGAGACTCGGATGGGTCCAAGCGGGCACGGACGGCCACCTCTACAGTGGTGGAGAGAGAATAAAATTCTTGGGAGTGGATATTTGTGCAGGAGCGGCATTTCCCAAAAAAGAAGAGTCCGAGAAGATCGCTGCGAGGCTAGCCAAGTTTGGCGTTAACGCTGTTCGGTTCCATCACATGGACGCTTCTTGGGAATCTTTCAACATCTTTGACCAATCGTACGGGAACACTAGGCACCTTAGCGAAGAGGCACTCGACCGCCTAGACTATTTCATATCTTGCCTCAAAGAAAACGGCGTTTACACGGACCTTAACCTACTTGTGTCCCGGAGGCTCACAAGCGCAGACGGGCTACCGTCAGAAATTGACTCGGTGGATTGGAAGGACCAGCAGGTACTGGGATTCTTCATTGACGAAGTCAGGGAACTCCAGAAAGAGTATGCCAGTCAACTCTTGACTCATTACAATCCCTACACCGGGTTGAGTTACGTTGAGGACCCCGCTGTCGCGTTTGTGGAAATAGTGAACGAGCAATGCCTAATTCAAGGCTGGCTCAGCGGAGTGATAGACAGGCTGCCACAATTATACAAGGACAGATTGGCAGAACAATGGAACCTTTTCCTAAAACAAAAATATGGATCAACAGAAAATCTTACGGCGTTCTGGAACGAGGGGCAAGGGCTCCCGCAAGCGGAGATGCTGGAAAACGGGTATTTCCTGCAGGACTTGGACGGATGGAACATTGAGACGCACGAGCAGGCAACCGCGCAATACGGAGTCACGTCTGGGGACGATGGGAATAACGTTCTTGAAATAACGGTCACTCACCCTAGAACAGCGGGGTGGCACGTACAGTTCAATTACCCAGGTTTGGGAGTGGCGGCTGAGGAAAGCTACTTTGTCCGGTTTAGGGTTAGAGCTGACCAGCCTGTGACGATAAGTGTCGGTCTCGGCCAAGCGTACGACCCTTGGTCGTCACTGTCCAGTACGGTTTCTGTCGATTTGACGACCGAGTGGAAGGATTATGAGGTTCCCCTTATAGCTTCAGGGTCCGACGACAATGCGAGACTCAGCATTTCAAACCTGGGGACGACGAATACAACGTATCAATTCTCATGCTTTTCCATGAAGCCCTTCAAAGGCTACGGCTTGAAGGAGGACGAGTCCTTCGAGTCAGCCTCGGTCAGAATCTTCACCCTTGACGTTTTCGGAAGCAGGACGCTGAACGCCCGAAGGGACTGGGCGGAATTCCTCTACGGGCTTGAGGAAGAATACTTTTCTGGGATACGAAAGTACCTGAAAGAGGAGCTTGGCGTAAAAGCCCTCATCATAGGAACGATCGTCGGCTGCAGCACCCCCAACATTATGGCTCAGCTCGACGTTGTCGACACGCATTCCTACTGGGAGCATCCGTCGTTTCCGGGTGTGGCGTGGGACTCAAGCAACTGGTACGTCGTGAACGAGCCGATGGTCAACTACTTAAACTCGAGCACAATCCCCGGGTTAGCTTTGAAAAAGGTTTACGGTAAACCTCTGTTTGTTACCGAGTACAACCATCCGTCGCCTAACATGTACGACGCTGAAACAGTCGTAACATTAGCAACTTATGCTGCGCTTCAGGACTGGGACGGAATCTTCTTGTTTGATTATGGCAGTCGAGGCAATTGGGACTCAGAGATGGCGAGGAGCTACTTCGACTGCGACCAGCACCCGACTAAGATGGCGACGTTGATTCCTGCGTACATGATTTTCGTGAGGGGAGACATCAGACCCGCCAACAATCTGGTTGCTGAGACTTTGACCGAACGCCAAGAAATTGATTTTGTGGCGAAGGGGAAAGCGACCGCCTGGACCCTCATCGACGGCAGCACCCTTGGAACACAATTGTACGTGCCACTCTTATACAGAACCGCCATTCTTACCGAAGGAACCAATGAACCGGAGAGTTACTTGACGCCACAAGAAGCGGAAATGACTGGTTCAGTGTACAATTCAGACACGGGCGAAATCATTTGGGACGCAACAACCTCGAACCGCGGTGTATTACTTGTCAACACCTCGAAAAGCGTCGCAGTCATAGGGTTTGGGGGCGGAAAACAATTCGATTTCAATACTGTTATCATCGAACCAGGGGCAACGTTACTTGGGACCTGGGGCGTTACGACGCTTTCGGTGGTCGACGGCGAAGGCTTCGACAACTGGAACTCGCTTCTCCTCGTGATGGCTGGCTTCTCGATAAACAATGGCTCCGTGATACGCGAATACCAGACCGGTGATGTTCTGGTGACGGGATCCGTGAACACATCACAAATCACAGAGTACAATGGTGAGATCACGTGCGCAGGCAGCTGGGGACAAGCCCCGACGCTGGTTGAGGGAATCACGGGCATAATCAAGATTCGGACCTCGAACGAAATCGAGGTTTGGGCGCTGAACAGTAGGGGCGAAAGAACTCAAACCGTTCCTGTTTCAACTGACGGCGACTACAAAGTTTTCTCGACGGGACCGGAGTACAAAACTATTTGGTACGAAGTTATTGTAAAATAATAGGCGTTGTTACCTCTTTTTCAGAATGGAAGTACCAATTCCTTATTAATGGACAGTAAAGGTTTTATTCCTAGCTTTTAAAATGTCATTCCGTCTTGGAGGATTGCCTATGAGAATAGTGGGATGCCCCGGATCTCAGGAACTGGCGAGTAAAATCAGCAAATCCACTTCCTGGCCGACTGTCACAATCAACACTAAACGGTTTCCAGACGGAGAATTTTATTTCCGGTTTGAAGAGAAAGTTTCTGGGCAAGACCTACTTGTTGTCCAAAGCCTTTATCCGCCTCAAGACGCCCATCTGGTTGAACTCCTTTTAATGCTCCAAACGGCAAGGGACCTCAAAGCCAAATCCATAACCGTCTTCATCCCGTACCTTGCTTACAGCCGGCAGGATGAACGGTATCTGGAGGGGGAATGCCTGAGCGCCAGCTTGGTTTCTGAACTACTGCAGCATTTGGGGGCGAACTCTCTTTATACGGTCGACGTGCACAACCAGAATGTTCTGAACATGTACAAAATCCCCGCTCATACCCTTTCAGCGTCAGGGGAACTCGCAGAATACTTCACGTCGAAGAACCTTAAAGATCCTTTTGTGGTGGCTCCAGACGACGAGGAGATGGCTCTTAGGAGGGCTGAGATCGCCGCGGAAAGACTTGGCGCCGAGTACGATTTCTTCGAAAAGCACAGGGATCGTCACACTGGTGATATCACCACGCAGCCAAAGAAGGTCAACGCAAGGGGGAGAGACGCGATTATAATTGACGACATCATCAGCACCGGAAGAACCTCAGCCAACGTCGCAAAAATACTCAAGCAGCAAGGAGCGCGAAGGGTCTTCATCGGAGTCTCTCACGCGTTACTCCTAGGAAACGCTTTGGAGCTTTTAACCGCTTCAGGGGTAGACGAAATCATCGGAACGGACAGCGTGGCTAACAGTTTCGCGAAAGTTTCCGTCGCACCAATATTAGCTAAGGCTCTAAAGACGTAAAAATCACGCTGTCTGCATTTTCGAAGTTGTTTCTGGTTCTGAAATAGTTTATATTATATTGTATTTAAGTTTCTGTTAGCTTTCTTTGGCCTAGGCCAGTCAATTTCCAGATGTATGGTCTTTTGTTATTCCTCACGATTATGTGTTCGTTCTCCATCAGGTGCAAATGGTGAAGAACCGAGGAGTAATGAATTCCCGTCCTTTGATTGATTGTTCTTGCCGTGCACTGGAGCTGGTCAAGGGTCGAAACTATCTTTGTTCTTGCAACAAGCCCTTTTTTTACGTTCTTTGTTTTCGACAGAAAAGCTCTTGGGTGATAGGAGTCTCTAAACATTTTCAATAAAAGTATGCATAGAGGTTGAATAAAAAATTTTTACTCCGTGTGAATCCTGCAAAGGATCGTTGTGGGCCACTTCTCTATTGCTCGCCCCATCGTCCTCCTGTAGGTGCTCTTGGCGATTTCCTTCCTCTTTTCTGCACAGCTGCGGCATCTTTCGTGCCTCATGTCGGACGGCCCATCGCACTTACCGCAGTTAAGAAGCAAAGTCTCCCCAAGTCCTTTAAGATCGGTCCAAGCGTACTCCCTTTCGTCAAACTCGGGTTCGAAGTCTGGCCACAAACCGTAAATGTTGTCCTGCTTCATGGCTTCCTTCAGAGACGAAAAATAATGCTCAAACGACGTCATGGCGTGTTGTTCTCCTTTTGCATCCTTATTGTCTATTCTTCACTCCTTCTTTTATAC
>CAZOKM010000030.1:0-11351 GCA_964580405.1 uncultured Candidatus Bathyarchaeia archaeon
ACCTGAATTAGGGTATATTTTACAGCAGGCTGTAGACACAGTGAGAACAAAAATTTTAGTATCAATTACAGCGACTGAAGATGATACGAACGTGCGCGTCTACCGTTTTTTTGACAAAAATAATGTTAATCTGGTTAACCAAACCATTATAAATGCTATGGAGAAATTCTTTGTGCTTTTTCCTAACGGATCAATGTTCAAAGTTGTAACAGACAAGTACGCGTCTGTCATGATTCTTAATTTTCCAAACATACCGCCTAATTCAAGTCCAAACGTGAGAGATGCAATGCCGAACACCTATCAAGCCAGCATAAATGGCACATACGTTGGTAAAGAATTTATTTTTATGGCTTCATGGGATCCGGGATCATATCAATGGGAATCCTACAGAATTTTTGCAGTAGAAAAAGCAGACATAAAAGTAACAGATGAAAACGGTAACGAACAAAACTATTCGCTTGATGCCAATTCATACAAAGACATTTCGGTAGACACCTATGTATCCTACCGGGTTGAGTCAACGGGTAACATTATGATTCAAGCTAAAGAGAGTCAAGGGAGAGGAAACTCTCGTATTTACTATTTTGTGCCTTCTGCTGAAGGAGGATTTGTAGGAAAAATATTCTTTACAACTTCTACAACTGATTGGGACTCAATAGAAGATTATGGGTTCCATATCTCTGTAACACAAGATTCTAAAATTACAATTTGGGACTTGGATGCAAAGGGAAAAATTATAGATTCCTCGGTTAAAGGTGGAGAAGGAATAGTCGTTCAGCCAAAAGGAAATGCGATTTTGGTGCAAAGTACTGAACCAATCACTTTAGAGTGGCTGGCTAATGGAACCACAACTAGACTAGGGGGAGACGCATACGGAGGAGGGATTGCTTACATTGGTGTTAAACCAAACGAGGAAACTCCATTTTTCCTTTCAACAAACTCTACTATTGAAGCTTACATCTTCGCCTATAAACAGACAACGGTCTCTATAGATGATAGTTCGGTATCGATAGATGCGGGATCATATTTTGTTTTAACTACCCCAGGAGCCCACATAATCAGTTCCGACCAGAATATTGTTATTGAAATTCTAAGCTGGCCACTTTACCCGAATTTTCAGGGTCTTAATTTTGGAGGAGTCGAGATACCTTGTATTCAATTAGTGAATGTGATTCCAAATGTGACCTTAACCCCCTTGGAAGAGACCTCCCAAACAATATACATAATAATAGGGGTAGTAATTGCTGCTTGTGCTGTGGGTTTGGGATACTTTATAAAACGTCGAAAGTAACTTAAAAAAACATTTTCAAAAGTCTTCAACCATTATTTTAGTATGACATTAAAGGAGGTCGAGGGTTCAAATCCCTCCTCGTCCACTATATTGTAGCCATTATGTTCTATGATTGCTGATTAAGCTGTTAATGGTGATTTTTGTATTGAACAATTGTTCTTTGCATCGAATGACAGTTACTTTGAAATTTTATTTTCTTATAAATTATCCATTGTCAATTGTGTTAATGACTTGGATTCAAGAGGATTTTTTAGTGATTTTCAATGTGAAAGCGTAGTTACATGGTTTCTGTTTAGGCATTTTTACCTTTAATCCTGTTTTGTCGCGAGTCCACTCTATTGGCTTTTCGGAGCCCAGCAACTGCACGTTGGCTATTTCTTCCGTACATAATCTAAGGTTCGTGCTAAGCGACTGGATGATCATCTCTTCTCCTGGCCAAGCTAGGGCTATAGCGTATAGAACATCGCCTTTAGTTGTGAACCGTATATCCTGCCCAGTGTACGACTCGCTGACTGAATCTTTAAAGCCACCAACCAGTGCCTGCGTTGGTCCTTCGCCATAAACGACCCAAGGTCGGGTTCCATAAATAGCTTCGCCGTTAATTAACAGCCACTGCCCGATTTCCAAAAGAATCCGCTGTTGCTCCTCGGGGATTGTGCCGTCGGGTCTAGGGGCAATGTTCAAAAGCATGCACCCGTTCTTGCTGACGATGTCGATAAGGTCGGCTATTATTGAGCCTGCTGACTTGTAATCGTGATCTCGAATGTACCCCCAAGACTTTTTACAAATAGAGGTGTCAGTTTGCCAGAACAATGGTCGTAGTATGCCCAGTTTTCCGCGTTCGATGTCCAATACGGCAGCTCGTTCTGGGAAGAGATTGTTCTTGTAGTTGATGGCGACGCCGAGGTTCCACTGTTTGCCGCGGTTGTAGTAGTAAGCAGCGAACTTTTGTAGGTATGGTTGGAATACTGGTTGCTCAATCCACCAGTCGAAATAGAATATTTGTGGCTTATACTTGTCCACTATCTCGCAGGCGCGTCTCAACCAATTATTAAGAAACTCATCGTTAGGCTGCGTGTTCTGTGGTTCCGCTGGACCGTAAAAGCTGGCGTACTTCGGGTTTTTCACGTCGGAGTCGAACTGCATGCCTCCTTCAAAGAACCACCAGTGCTCAGCTCTATGGTAGGAGACCCCGAACACCAATCCCTTCTTGCGGACTGCTAACGACAACTCACCGATAATATCGCGTTTAGGTCCCATCTTGACGGTGTTCCACTTGCTGTAGGAACAATCATATAACGCGAAGCCATCGTGGTGTTCAGCAACCTCTACAACATACCTTGCGCCTGACATTCTGAAGAGTTCAGCCCATTTTTCGGGGTTCCATTTTTCCGCTGTAAATTCGGGTATGAAGCCCTTGTAGCCAAAGTGCTTTTGTGGACCATAAGTTTCCAAGTGATGTTTGTATTCAGGCTGATCCTGAAGGTACATGTTTCTCGGGTACCACTCGTTTCTGAACGCTGGAACCGAGTAAAGACCCCAATGGATGAAGATACCAAACTTTGCGTCCAAATACCAATCTGGAACATTGTAATGCTCCAGCGACGTCCAACTTGGCTGAAAAGGACCCTTAGGAACCTTAACTCTTTTCCCTTTCATTAGAACATCCCTCTTCATTTGCTATAAAATAATGTTCATGAAAATAAGGTTAATAAAAATAAATTAGGGCGTTGCGACTGCTAGTTTTAGTTCTTTCACGCCTTTTTGTATGCTGAGCTTTTGTCCCAGTTCTCGTATGTCTTTGGCTTCTCCTTTAACCGCTATTATTTCTAAGCATTTGTTCTTTGCCAGATGAATGTGCATGGTGGAAGAGACTATGCCTTCGAAATTGTGTTGAATCTCTACAATCTGGTTCAGCAAACCTGGCTTATCCAAATAATAAATCAACATGATGGCTCCAGCGATTTCTTCCGTGTCGCTGAAAGCCCATTTATATTCACTTACGAAGCTACGGAAGGCGTCGTGGGCGGCTCTGGACCGGTTGTCGTAGCCCTTGGCCTTCCAGACCTCGTCGAAGTCTTTGACCAGCTGAGGTGGGAGGGAGACGCTGAACCTGACTACGCCCTTTGATTGCGTTTCCATTTCGTTCACAGTTAATTATTTATACGCAAAAGATTTATAAACAAGGTATTACGTTTTAATGAATTCGTAACACTATTTCAAGTGGTTGAGCATGCCATACTTCAAAACGAAAGACGTAGCCGCGATAACGATCTTCGCCGCCCTCTGGGGGGTCCTGAACTCACTGATCTCGCCGGTTTTTTTCCAGCTGTTTCACCTTCCGTTCTTGTGCGACCTGATCGGGTTCGCCGCGATAATCGTCGCCACTTGGTATGTCAGGAGGCTTGGGACAGCCACCGTGGTCGGGTTCATCGCTACGATTATAAATTTCATCTTCGTGCCCACCGCGATTCATTTCCTCGGCTTCACAGCCGCCTCAATCGCGTTCGACGTCCTCACCTTCTTAGTGGGTTACAAGCGTATGTTCGCTAAGCGGCTCTTGGGCTCAATCAGCCTGTTCGCAATCTCCGTGCTGTCCGCGGCAGTCGCGGGCTTACTGATAGCAACCTTCTTCATGACGCCGGCTGCCCTGCAGAACTGGGGCGGCGTAGCGGGCTGGGCGGGGCTGCACGCGGTAGGCGGAGTCTTGGGCGGAGCAATAGGCGTTGCGCTGATGAACGCCTTGGCTTTGAGGGGAATCCCGCACGCCGAAAACTAAGCTTCTTCAATAAAAAGTCTTTAAGTTGGCGCAACGAAGAACCAAAAATTTTTAGCCGAAGCCAGCGTTGTCTATGGTGGAGAACACAGTGAATTTTGATGAACCTAGAAGCGAGGACTGGGGAAAAGAAGCTGCTTCTGATGGGGAGCAGCGCTTTCAAAGCCAAGGAACTGCCCGCTGAAGTGAAAACGAGGATTGACGCAGCCATCACCCGAGGCATGGCAGTCATCGTCGGCGAGGCTTTAGGGGCGTGCAGGGCTTTCCAGGACTATCTGGCTTCCAAGGATTATAGGAACGTGGTTGTTGGGCACGCCGTCAGGCTGAGGTACAACGCTGGGAACTGGAAAGACTCCCAGTACGGCAAGAACCTTAAGGAACGGGAGAGGAGGATGATTGAGGACTGCGACTCCGCCGTCATCATCTGGGTGAACAGCAGCGGCGTCATAGCCGAGAACCTTGAGCTCCTCAAGAGGCTCGGGAAGCCCACCTTCCTCTACGAGTACGACGGCAAGACAGGCACGGAGAAGGCGGGCGAGCTCGACCCCCAACGGCAATACGACCCCTACTACTTCGTGAAGGAGCACTACAGGAAACTCAAATACAAACAAACCCAATTAAAAACATAAAACCCAAAGAGGAACTAATTTCACAGCCCATTCAGCCAAAAGACTGAATGCAAATTTGGTCAAAACATTCTGAAGCTAAAAAATAAACATGCCATAAAATAGTATGTTTTTCGTAAGCTCCAGCAATGTCACACAAAACAAAAATTCTAATGTCACACAAATCAGACAGGGTCTTAGGCTGCGGATTGTTAGTCAAAATTGCTGAATCATTGTTGAACAAATCAGACAACCTAGAGACAATAATGAACTAAGGGGTACTGTCCAAGGGGTAATCATTAAGAAATGAGGATCTGATGCCGCCATGAATCTATGATTCCGGAAGGGCGGCCATTGACCTGTTGACGTATTCCGTGCCCTGATCCAAGTAAGTCAAGGTCTGGTTAAAATTCAGGTCGTGAGCATAATCAAGAGCACTGATGTAAGCTAATAGTCCAAGGTTTAGAAAGTCGATGCTTTCAACGTAGGTAGGGAACGCAACTTTCTTTAGCTCCGTTAAGTCAGCCCTCACAGTGACTATATCAGCTTTAAGGTCATCCATGCGCGTCGAAAACACCGTGTTCGTAATATTACGAGCGCCCCACTCCTGTATGTCGCTTCTCATTTGACCCATGATTATCGTTGCCCGAGAGTAAATACCTTCCATCCTTCGAGCGGTCTCCGCGCTTGTCAGTTGCTGCGGGAGAAAGAAGAAAACATAAATCGCTGTTGAGCCAGCGATGATAGCAATCGCCACCAGCGTCAGAAACATGATTGCTCTCTTCTTCAGCCGCAACCCACTCGACCACCAACAGCCTAATACGGAATGCAAACAACCTATTTAAACCATTTTTAGCTCCAGACGACGATAACCGCTTGCGCCATTAGGGGAAATAGACGAGGACACGACCGGGCTTCATCCTCGCCTCGCCCTCCTCGGTGTCTGCGTATCTGAAGGCCGCGTTTAAATTATCAGGCGACCAAATGGTGAACCGTTTGCTTGAGATTGCCCTACCGATGCGGGAACCAAAAACAGTGTCCTCCTTCAACAAATCCAGAACCCTAACATAGTGCTCAATTCGGCTGCGCGTAGACCCAATGAGGGTCAAACCCTTATTGACTACGTCGGTGACCGCGACGGGAACCTCGCCCAGCGAAATCCCGAGCAGGACGCCCCTTCCTCCCGGTCTCAGAAGCCGAACCGCCTGAGCGACAGTAATCCTGTGGGCGCCTCCGCCGGCAGCCTCAAAAACAACGTCCAAGCCGTCCGCCAAATTATCCAGCCTCGCCTTTTCCTTGATTGAGTTCAGGGGGGAAGCGAAATCTTTGGCCAAAGCCAGCTTCTCGTCGACTACACCGACGAAAAACAGGTCCTCAGCGGGAACCTTCGCCACCGAAGAAGCCACAGAAGCCACGAGGTAGCCAACCGTGCCGTCGCCAATGACCGCGACCCTTTCGCCTCGACCGATGCCCGCGGACTCGACAGCGTTCAAAGCGACCGAAACGGGCTCAGCCAAAGCCGCAACCTCAGGGCTGACGCCCTCCGGGACGGGAACCACGCGGGACTCGGGGTAAACGAAGAAGGTCCGAGCCAAGCCGTCCGCGGTCGCAGCCATGTATCGCCCCCCGCGGCAAAGGTTTTCGCGATGGTTCAGGCACTCGCGGCACTTTCCGCACGGGACCAGTGGGTCAACGACGACTCTCGTTCCCTTCTGTAGATTCGCGCCGTGCCCAGCCTCGACGACCTCAGCGACGCCCTCGTGTAGCAGGCACATAGGGAGTCGCTTTTTGAGCTTCTCCGGCTCCTTCTGGCCCTTGTAGTAAAGCATCTCGCTGCCGCATATTCCAGCCACTACGGGCTTGAGCAGAAGCCAGCCTTCTGGAACGGCGTCGATTACTCGCTCCCGTTTGACGAACTTGAAGGGCTCGACGAGGCAGTATTCTCTGGCAACGACCTCAGCAACCTTCAGGGACAAATCCTACGGCACCTCGTCCATTTCCGTTTTCTTTTGTTCGCGCTTCAGCTTATTGTGGAAGCACGTCTCCTCGCCAAGGTGGCACGCTGGACCCTTAGGCTTGACCAGATACAGGACCGCGTCGCCGTCGCAGTCGACCAGAATGTCGACGACTTCCTGAACGTTCCCGGACGTCTCGCCCTTCTTCATCACGCGGCCATGGGAACGCCGGTAGACGTGGGCGAACCCGGACTCTACTGTCCGCTTCAGGGCTTCGCGGTCGACGTAAGCCAAAGTCAGAACTTGCCCTGACTCGAAGTCTTGAACGACGACGGGTAGTAATCCGCCTTCCTTGTGGAAGTCCAACTCGTCGATGTCGAACAGTTTCTTGGGCTTCAATTTCGAACAGTCACTCCTTTATCAGCCAAAAACCGCTTCACGACGGGTACAGGAAACTTGTCGTAGTGGAAAACCGAGGCAGCCAAAGCCGCGTCAGCCTTACCGACGGTGAAGGCGTCGAGGAAGTGCTCAGGCTTTCCGGCTCCGCCGCTCGCAATCACTGGAACGTTGACCCTCTCCGCCATGCTCCGGGTCAGCTCGAGGTCGTAGCCGTCCTCGGTTCCGTCGCGGTCCATCGAGGTCACCAAGAGCTCCCCCGCGCCCAGCTCCTCAACCTGCTTAGCCCAGCGAAGCGCGTCGATGCCCGTAGGCTTGCCGCCTGTGCCGCCGTACGTGTGGACTTCGAACCAGCACGACCCGTCAGGCGTCTTGACCGTGACCTTGTCGGCGCGTTCCTCGAACCGCCTCTTCGCGTCAATCGCCACCACCACGCACTGCCGCCCGAAAATCTCAGCCAGCTCGGTGACCAACGCGGGGTTCTCGACGGGAGCCGTGTTAATCGAAACCTTGTCCGCGCCGTTGCAGAGGACGACGCGCGCGTCTTCGACGCTTCGGATTCCGCCCCCGACCGTGAAGGGGATGCCTACCTCGGCAGCCACGGACCGCACGACGTCCTTGAGGATGTCGCGCTTCTCGGGGGAAGCCGTGATGTCTAGGAAGACGAGCTCGTCGGCGCCATCCTCGCTGTAGCGCCTGCCCAGCTCAACGGGGTCGCCTGCGCTTCTGTGGCCCAGAAAGCGGACGCCCTTGACGACCTTGCCGTGGTTCACGTCGAGGCACGGGATAATCCTCTTAGCTAAAACCATCCTCAGCCAACCTCCCTACTATGGGTCACCAACGGTTCTTAAGGCTTCACTGAGGCTGAACTTCCCCTCGTAAAGCGCCTTCCCGACGACGACCGCGCTGGCACCCGCCTTTTTCAGGGCCACCAAGTCCTTCAATCTACCGATGCCCCCCGCGGCAATCACCTCGAATTCCTTCCGGCGGAGCTGAGACAAAACGTCAAGGTCTGGACCCGACAAGGTCCCGTCCCGAGCCACAGAAGTTACTAGGAATAGCTTTATGCCCATCTCGGAAAACCGTTTCACCGCCTGAGGGACCGAAACTTTCGTGGAGGCTTTCCACCCTCGAACCATGACCTGACCTCCGAGGTTGTCCAATGCGATGACTACGCGGTTGCATCCGAACTCTTCCAGAATCTCGTTAACGACCGAAGGGGAGGAGAAGGCAACCGACCCCAAGACCGCCCGTTTGACGCCGACCGAAAATATACGGCGGGCAGCCTCCAAGGACCGGATTCCGCCCCCGACCTGAAGCGGGACCTCAACGGCTCTGGCGATTGCTTCAACGACTTCGAGGTTGCTCCCCGACCCCAAAGCGGCGTCCAAATCGACGACGTGGACGAAGCGGGCTCCCCCAGCCTCCCACATCTTGGCCACAGAAACGGGGTCGCCCAGACGCTCGTAAGAGGTCGCCAGCGCAGGGTCTCCCCTGACGAGTCTGACAACCTTGCCGCCCATCAGGTCAACTGCCGGAATAACGTCCATGCCTAGTGTCTCCTCATCTCTTCACAATCTCGGCGAAGTTGCGGAGGACGCCGCTGCCTGGCTTGCCCGACTTCTCGGGGTGAAACTGAGTGCCCCAAACGTTGCCGCTGGCGACGACCGAGGCGAAGTCCAAGCCGTAGTCAGTTTCCGCGACAACGACGTTCCTGTCATCTGGGCTGCCGTAGTAGCTGTGGACGAAGTAGAAGTAATCGTCTCCGCTGACTCCCTCAAGCAGCTCATTTGGTTTCACTACCTTGAGCGTGTTCCAGCCCATGTGCGGAATCTTCGTGGACGAGGGCAGCTTCACAACTTTTCCCTTCAGCATCCCCAAGCCTTCGCCTCGGCTTTCCTCGCTTGACTCGAAAAGGAGCTGCATACCCAAACAGACGCCCAAAAGCGGAACTCCTCCTTTGACGAGCCTAGAAATTTGTTGTCTCATCGCCCGAATGTTTTGGGAACCTGTTTTGAAGTTGCCGACGCCTGGCAGAACAACCGCGTCAATATCTTTAAGGTCCGCTGACTTTTCGACGAGGCTAGCTTCCAAGCCCGTCTTCCGCAGGGCGCACGTAATGCTGAAGAGGTTGCCGACTCCGCAGTCGATGATGGCGACCTTCGGGAACCTAAATCACCCCTTTCGAGCTCGGGACTCCGCCCCTTCTGGAATCGAGCGAGACAGCTTGCCGTAGTGATAAAGCCAGAGCCTTGAAGGCGGCTTCGACCTTGTGGTGGTCGTTCGAGCCGTACAGGACCGTAACGTGGACGTTCGCCCGTAGAGCCATTGCCACCGTTTCGAGGAAGTGCATAATGTTCTCGCAGGGCATGTCTTCAACCTTCTTGCCCCTAAGCTTCAGGTCGACCACGACGTAGGGCCTTTTGGCGAGGTCAACGGCAGCCAACGCCAGCGAGCAGTCCATGGGCACAATCGCGTAGCCGAACCTCGTTATGCCGGACGCTGAGTCGAGAGCCTTCAGGACGGCTTCGCCGAGGCAGATGGCAACGTCCTCGACCGTGTGGTGCACAAGGTCTCCTCTTGCTTTGGCTGTTACGTCGATTAGGCTGTGGGTGGCGAGGGATCTAAGCATGTGGTTCAGAAACTCGACTCCGGTCTCAACCTCAGCTACCCCTTGTCCGTCGAGGTTCACTTTCACGTATACGTCTGTCTCGTTCGTCTTTCTCGATACTTCGCCCACGCGCAACTTCATCCTCTCCTCACAACTTCCAATACCGCAGGTAAATCGTTGACTGAAGGTATAACTATGTCGCATTTGGACTTCAAGAAGCAGTCCCTGACTACGTCGTCGAGACCCGAGAAAAGGTAGACGCCGACGAAGACGAAGTCCTTGCCAGCCTTCGAGGCGTCCCTAGCCATGAAAGCGTCCTCCATGGAGTCTCCCACGTAAAGCACCAAACCCTGTTCACCGAGTCCCTCTGCTGCCCTAATAAGCGTGAAAGGGTTCGGCTTCTTCAAATTAACCGTCACTCCCTTCTCTTCAAATAATCGACGTTCAGCCTCAACCGCGTCATTTATAAAAACGCAGGCTTCAGGCTTGAACTGCTTCACCAAATCCCCCAGAGCGTACTTTGCGGGCGTAGCCCAGCTGCCCGAAGCGATGCCAATCTTTTTCCCGCCTAGGAGTAAGGTTAGTTTTTCGAGAGCCGTCTTCTGGATGATGAGCTCCTCGTTTTCCACCATCCCCAAGCCTTTGTTGAAGGCTGGCTCAGCCCCGAAGGTCTGTTTAAAGAGCTCCGCTCCGCAGAAGAACTCCTCCTGGGCTGTGGCGATTATGCCTTTGCCGACTTTAGCGGGAAGGTAAAGGAAACTGCCTAGAACTCTGAAAAAATCCTTGAAACCCGCGCTAGAGCCAGTCTTGTCAACCAAGGCTTTGTCAACGGACACCGTGCCCGAAGCGTCGAGAAACTTCGTGAACTCCTTTAAGCTGCGGGTAGATTCCAAGAAAAAGCTTTCCTCGAAACAGTCTTTCTGAAAAATTTTTTCAACTGCCTTCTTTGCTGACGATAGTTGTTGAAAAGGAGTCTGATTATCGTCGATTTCCGTGACCAGATTTTTAAGGGCGTCCCTTTTTTCTTTGGGCATTCTGCTGAGGGTGAACATGAGTATTCCGTAGACCGTGTCCCAGTCGTTGTTGAACCCGCCGGTCCTCCGGAAGAGGTGGATGAGCTCGTTGGAGACCAGCCACTCGGGAACCTCGGAGTTCGTCAGCGCTTTAAGAATGTAGGAGACCGTTTGGGCGATAGCCTTATTGTACGACTCCCGAATGTCGACGAGCACGCCGTCGCAGTCGAAAATAACGCCATCAACACAGCTTAGTTGAGGAAGTCTGTCTCTCCTCACGTACGCCTTTTGACCGTCGACGTCGAAGACGAGATATTCTTCTGTCCGCACTCAGCCCAAAACCTCCTTCAGGACTTCAAGGAACCCGTCCATCATCGGCTGCGGCGCAACCGTGACCCTCAAACAGTTTTTGTATCCCAGAACCTGCCCGATGTTCCTCACGATAACGCCCTTGTCGAGGAGCTTCCTGTAGACTGTCCCCGAATTCTGAGGGGTCTGGAAGAGGACGAAGTTCGTCTCAGAGTCGAAAGCCCGGACTCCCTTTATTTTATTTAATGCCTTTATGAGCACGCTGCGTTGAGTCTTGACCTCGTCCACGGCTTTGCCGATGACGTCCGTCCTTTGCAGAATCTTCGAGGACGCCCTCAGAGTGACAAGCGTCACCGTGTACGGCATCTGGAACCTCTCGTCCAAAACCCTCGCCA
>CAZOKM010000030.1:11451-16770 GCA_964580405.1 uncultured Candidatus Bathyarchaeia archaeon
GTGACAAGCGTCACCGTGTACGGCATCTGGAACCTCTCGTCCAAAACCCTCGCCAAGACGGGATTCGAAACTGCGCACCCCAACCTCAGTCCAGCCAAGCCGAAGACCTTCGAGAAGGTCCTGAAGACGACGAGGTTCTCGTAGTTATTGACCGCTTCGACGACGGAGCCACCCGAAAAGTCAGCGTATGCCTCATCCACCGCAACGACTCCGCCAAAATTCTCCGCCAAGTACTCAATGTCTCGGCGGGCAAGGCTGTTGGCTGTCGGGTTGTTCGGGGAGCAGAGGAAGATAACTTTTGACTTGTCTGAAACTGCGTCCAGCAATCCCTCTGTATCGAGCGAAAAGTCTTCCTTGAGGGGAACGGGCTTGTAGGTTGCTCCCTGAATTCTGGCGCACCGCTCGTAAATCGAGAACGTCGGCGAAATGGACAGCGCCTCGTCGCCCTTCCCGAGCATCATCTTCGAGACCAGACCTATGAGGTCGTCGCTTCCCGTGCCCACCACAATCTGGTCGGACGAAACCTTAAGGTACCTGCCAAGGGCATTCTTGAACTCCGCGTACTCGTCTCTCGGGTATATGCGAGGGTCGACTTCAGCCACGGATTTTGTAAGGATATTTCGGAGGAAGCTGAGGGGAACAAAAAAGTTCTCGTTCGAATTCAGCTTCAGAATCTGCTCAGGCTTCTTTCCCAGTTTTCGGGCTAAACCCTCCACTGTTTCGCCCACGTTGTAGACGCCTAGGCTTTGAGCTTCTAAGATAGCTCTCTTAACGACTGCTGCGTCCTGTCTACGCATCTTTGAACCGTCCCTCCACAGCCAAAGCGTGGTTGACGAGACCCTCGGACTCGGCCATAACCTTAGCTGCTCTTCGCGCTTTGAGCAGCCCTTGCCGCGAGCACTCGACAACGTTGAACCGCTTGACGAAGTCGAAGACCGAAAGCCCAGAGTAGACTTGGCTGAAGCCCTCGGTGGGGAGAACGTGGTCCGTCCCGAGGCAGTAGTCGCTCGCGGCAACAGGAGTATAACCACCAACCAAGACCAGCCCCGCGGACCTGACCTTCTCAGTAATTTCCCAGCCATCAGCGGATGGCACTTCGAGGTGCTCGGGGGCAAACTCGTTCACGAACCCAACAGCCTCTCGGATGTCCTTGCAGACTATAAAGCAGCCATTTTTTGAGAGGTTCTGAGTAACCATCTCGCGGTTTGGGATATTCTCGACGACCTTCTGCAGCTCCTTTTCCACGGACTCTGAAACCTTTCGCGAAGTCGTCACGAGAACAGCCACGCCGTCCACGTGTTCCGCTTGAGAAACCATGTCCAAAGCCGCCATGCGCGGGTTCGTCGATTCGTCGGCCAGCACGACGATTTCGCTTGGACCCGCGGGGATGTCGATAGGTAAATCCTGCGATGCCAGCATCTTCGCCGCTACGACGTATCTGTTGCCCGGGCCGACGAGCTTGTCGACGGGCTTGACGGTTTCGGTCCCGTACGCCATCGCCGCGACCGCCTGGGCTCCGCCTATTCTATAAACTTCGTTGACTCCGCAGATGTCCGCAGCCACCAGAATTAAGGGATTGACGTCGCCTCCGCTTCGGGGTGGCGAACAAACCGCGATTTCGGGCACTCCCGCAACCTTAGCTGGGGTAATCGTCATGACTAGGCTGCTTGGGTACGCCGCTTCTCCCCCTGGAACGTAGCATCCTAGCCTGCGTATCGGGGCTGTTCTACTCTGGATTGTGACGCCGTTCGCCCTGTACTGGAAGCTGAGCCTTTCAAGGAGTCTCCTCTGGTACGCTTCGACCCGTTTTTTTACGAGCTTAATGGCTTTGACCTGCGCTTTGCCGACTTTCTCGTACGCTTTCTGGATGTCTTCGTCGTCCACCCTAATCTCGTCTTTTGACAGTTTGACGCTGTCGAATTTTTGGGCGAAGTCGACGAGGGCTGAGTCGCCCCGTTTCTTGACATCTTCAATTATGGATTCTGCTTTACTCACTACTTCGGGGTCGAGGCGCTTTTTGTTCGGCCACCTATTCTTAAGAACTGCGTTCTTCGCGGAAGAGCAATCAAGCACCCTTATTCTGAGTCGGTCGCTCATTTCTCGCTGTTTCCCCCAAAGTTCATCTCGTCCAGCGGCAGGACTTGGCGGGGCTCGTAGACGACCAGCCCTTGTGCGAGCTTTCTCAGCGCTGGAAGTATCTCGAGGAAGCGGTCCCTCTCGATTACCGTGTTGACTGAGAACCAGTCCTTGTCCGAAAGGGGCGAAATTGTGGGTCGCTTCAGCGCGGGCAGACTCGTCAGCAGCTTCTCGAGGTTTTTCTTGTTGACGTTCACGAAGATGTGGAGCTTCTTCCTGCCGTCCACGACGCCCCTCAGGAGCGTGAGGATGTCGTAGATTTTCTCCTGCTTCGCGGAGTCCCTGAGTGTCTCCTTATTAGATATCAGAATCGCGGTTGACTCCATCACGGTCTCAACGGCCTTAAGGTCGTTCCGCTCCAGCGTGGACCCGGTGTCGGCAACGTCGATGATGGCGTCAGCGTTCTCTGGCGGCTTGGCCTCAGTCGCCCCGAAGGAAAGGAAAAGCGCAACCTTCTCGTTCTCGCCCTTCTTCCACCACGGCGTAATCATGAAAGGGTTCTCATTGCCGTACAACGCTTTGTAGGCAAGGTCCTTTTTCAGGTACTCCGCTGCGATGTTGAGGTACTCAGTCGAAATCCTCAGCGTCTTTCCCTGTTTTGAAAAGTCTTCAAGCAGTTCCGAAAGGGAATTTATGTCCGTCCAGGGCTTCGGGATGGCTAGGACGAGTTTGACCCACGAATATTCGAGGTCAAGCAGCACCTCAACATCCGCGCTGGTTTCCCGCAACCAGTCTTTTCCAGTGACGCCCAGGTCCTGTAATCCTTCGCTTACGTAGACGGGGATTTCTTGGGGTCTGAGGACCTTCAATTCAATCATCGGGTCGTTGATTGTTGGGCGGTACGTCGCGTCCCCGCCCGAAACTACGTATCCCGCGCGTTCGAGCGTCCTGAGTGTGGCTTCCGCCAAGTGCCCTTTCGGGATGGCTAACCTAACTTTCTCCATAACTAATCAACTCACGTATGTAACCTTCATAAAATAGCTTTAGCGTTGAAACGAGAACGAGTGTGCCAAAAACAGTGCAGAGGACAAAATAAACAAACGATGAAGCGGAACCTAGAGTAAGGTCACTGAGGCTAGGGATGAACGCAACCGCCTCGCGTGAACTTGATCCCTCACTTTGCACCACTCGCAGAGATACGCACACGGTTTCCTCATATAAATCTTTCCGTGACTGTTGAGGATGGAAATTTTTCGGAATTTCTTTGATGAACCCTAATTTAATGATGAGCGTATCTGAAGATTCTATAATCGGCGAGGTTCGAATCGCTATGTCTTCTATAGAGCCTCGTCTCGCCCGTTTCCGCGTTACGCAGCAGAACGGCGTTCCCAGGGTTCACCCCAATCCACCACAACCCGACGAAGTCCGCTAGGTACTGGAACGGGACGCTCCGTATTCTCCCAAGCGTCACCTCTTTTAGTTCCACGGGTTCGCCTTTTGCAGCTTCGAGGAAGTCGCCTTTCTTGATTCTAACTGTTTTTTCTGCTGTTTCAGGGTCAATTTCGTCTACTGTGAACTGGTGCCATAGGTCGATGAAGAGAGTCGGTTTAGCAATCTCCTCTACGACGATTTTGTAGACCACGGGGTTGTACTCCTTCAGCGAGTTCAAGTATTCCCTGCCCAGACGGATTGATGGCTGGCACTGGGCGCTGCAGGGTACGTGGGCGACCACTTTCAGCTCGACGGGAACGGACTTCTCTAAGCCCCTCTCGATTATCGACTCGTAGAGCATGTAGTCCTCCCGCGACTTCCGCCTTTCCCTCTCCTTAGTGAATCTCGATGTGCAGCATTCAGGGTACCCGAAGGCTGTTCCGAGGATTCTGTCGAACGTCTCCATGGACTGTTTTGGCTGGGAATACTGAGTTTTTGCTAGGGCGTATTGGGTGAGGAAGTTCGTTAACCCTTCGTAGTCTTTCGCTACGATGATTTCTGATGACGGGTTCAGCGTGCCGCCTTCGAGCTTCAGGGGAATCGTCTCGCCCTCACTCATTGCGTCCCAGAATTTTTTATATTCGCTTACGTCTGCGGACAGGCGCTGGAAGGCGTAGTTTTTGGTCTCGACGTACCACGGAAGGGACTTGACCTTGGCTTTCACGCTTTTCTGGACGGACGTGGGGTAACAGATTCTCACGGGGTTGGGAGAGTACTCGAACCAGACGAGGTCCAGCTTTGTTAAAAGGTCAATGAAGTTAGCGTATTCTCCGCGGTTGAGCTCAAACTCGACCCTGACAGCAGGCTTCCTCCCCCGAATGACGGCTACGAGCTGGGCGACGAAGGCTGGCTGCTTGCGGGCGAAGTCCTCAATCAGCTTCATAACAAGTTAACATAATCGCAGAAACGAGATAAAGGTTCTTTCACGAAACCGCTTTCGCTGCGAAAGAACCCCGAAAAGGCGCCTTTATGCTACTTCATGTATTTCTTGAGGGACGCCTTGACGTCTAGGCCTTCGTGGACGATGCCGCAGATGACGCGGACCATGCTTGCGGGGTCCTTGTGCTGGAAGACGTTCCTTCCGGTCGCCGCGCCTGACCCGCCTGCCTTCACCGAGTCGTAAACCATCTGGCAGAACTCCGCTTCGGTCTCGGTTTTGGGTCCGCCCGCCATGATGACTGGAACGGGGCAGCCCTGTACGACTTCCTTGAACGTGTCCAGGGTTCCCGTGTAGTTGGTTTTGACGATGTCGGCTCCGAGCTCGGCGCCTATGCGCGCGGCGTGCTTGACGACCTCGACGTCGTACTGGTCTTTGATCTTGTCTCCCCTCGGGTAAACCATCGCTAAAAGCGGCATGCCCCAGTCTTCGCAAATTTTTGCGACGTCACCGAGTATCCGCAGCTGCGCGGGCTCGGTTTTCGAGCCGACGTTTATGTGTATCGACACGGCGTCGGCGCCCATCTTGACCGCCTCTAGGACGTCTGCGACCAAGACCTTGTCGTTCGGGTCGGGACCAAGCGAGGTGCTTCCCGAGAGGTGCATGATGAGCCCGATGTCCTTGCCGTAGCCCCTGTACCCCGCCCTGATAATTCCCTTATGTAAAAGGACGGCGTTCGCTCCGCCATCTGCGACCTTGTTCACGATGGTCTTCATGTCTTCGATGCCGCGGATTGGACCGTTGGTCAGCCCGTGGTCCATGGGGATGATGACGGTCCTCCCGGTATCCCTCTTCATGATTCGGTCAAGCCTGAT
>CAZOKM010000031.1:0-16706 GCA_964580405.1 uncultured Candidatus Bathyarchaeia archaeon
GTCCCCCATATTGTAGACCTTCACGCCCTCGAAGTCGAAGACGTAACCAAAGTGCGTCGTGTCCTCCTCTTCCGGAAGAGCAGAATTATGCGGCGTCACCGTGAAGTCATTAAAGCTGTAGACTGCCTTCGCTTTCAGCGCCTTCAGCTGAGCCGGTTCCACGCCCAACTCCTTGAGGCGGCTGCACGATTCCTGGGGACCAAGGAAAACCGCGCTGGGAGACTTTTCAGCGACGATTGGGAGGGCAATCGGGTCCGTGTGGTCCCAGTGGTCATGCGTGCAGAAGACGTAGTCAACCTTGAACTCTTCGGGTTTGACGGGCGATTCCTTACGGATGTGGCTGATGCGTTTGTCCCTCGAAAGATAGGGATCGATGGCTACGGTTGTCCCCTTGGGCGATTTTAGGACGTACGAGTTTTGCCCCAGCCAGAGGATTCCAACTTCGCCCTTTCCGAGTGTAAGACTATTGAGTGCTTCCATAATCTATTCACCTTATTCACGAATTATGGTTGAATGAAAATTTAAGTCAATCCCGAGTTTGGGTTCCGAAAAAAGCCGTAGATGCCACGTTTTGGACTTTTTTTGGGTCCATCAACCGTTTGATACGGATATTAGCTAGACTTCAGGCTTTTTCTCTCTCGTATCCTGCAAACAAACACTTTGCATGTATCTATGAAATTTATTTGAGCTATTTTGAGGCTTTATATATTGGTTAAAAGTTTTGAGAGATGCTACCTTTATCAAAGTTGGATTGTTTGCCTTATTTTCAATTTTACGTTAATTTCTTTAACAATTCAAAAATAGCTAGCTAGGTAAATATTAACATATTTAGAATCTTATTATTACGGGGTAGATTCACATTGATAGCGATTGACCTGAGCGAAATAAAAGAGGAACGGGATTATCTTACTGACTTTCTTAAGTCAAAAATTCGGGGTTCGGTTGCTGTTAGGGGCGAATCTCTGGTTCTAGATGCAGGAGAAGAGAAATTGTTAGTAAAGAATGTAAAAACATTTGTGAAAAGGTTTCTGCATCAAAGAGGCTTATCAGAGGCTTACAGGGTAATTGAGGAAGGAGATGTAATCAGAGTGACCAAACGTAAACATAGGGAGGAACGAAGGGTTAAGGAAAAAGGGACGGAACCTTCATCATATGACACATTACCTTATTTTTTTCCAAATCGTCCATGAGATCGCTTATTTTATGAATTTTTACGGATGATGGTTTCGCATCTAATAAAGCATCCACGAATTCAATAATGGTAAAAATCATGAACGCTGGTCCAGCAATTGACTTAAAACGCGGTTATGTCATGGGAAGATTTAAGTCTAGATAGTGTGTTTCTATAACCATGCCTCCACTTACAGAAGAAGAGATTCGGCTGCGCATATTGCATTTGCTGGCCAAACCGCCGAGAAAGGGAACCTCACTCTGGGGAACCCACAGAAGCATCATCAAAGAGGCGATACCCGTGCCAGAACGAGCCATAGACGTCAACATCGCCTACCTCGCTAGGAACGGGCTCGTTAAGCTCGTTCAGGTGCACGGCGCCGACTGGCTGTGGGCAAAGATTACGCCGGTAGGTCTAGACGTGGCTCAGAACCCAGAACAATACGCAGAGCGCTACCCGTTCGTCACAGCTGGCAAGTAACCGAGACCGCTGAAGCTCTTTTCTAAAGCGCACAGCAGTTGAGGAGTGGAAGTGATTTTGGATTACTTCCACAAGCAGCAAAAAATCAAACCCCTTTTTTCTTTATACGAAATCCAGCCGATTCTTCCAATGTCTAGAGAAAATAAGCGGAGAACTTTTTTTATTACTTAGGCGTCTTCAGCGGATTCCGCGTTACACAGGACTTGGTATTGTGCGCGGTCGGTGTAGACGGTGATGCTTATGGAAGCCCCCGTGTCTCCCACGCGGAGGTTGTCAGGGTTCTCTATGAACACGACGATTGTGTAGCCCGATGGCAGGGGAATGTCGCCTGTGGCTTGGGTGAAGTTCGCTGCTGTGCCAGGGGTGTATTCGAAGTTGACCCATCTTTGGCCGTCGTGGCTTGGGCAGTTAAGCAGGTCAGTGATTATGAGCTCGGTTTTGTAGTAGTGGACGGTTGCCCAGAGCACTTCTGTGCCTCTGACCTCGATTTTGTCGATGACGATGTCCCGCCCGCCTATGTTGTCAAGTTCGAACCCAGCGAACGACGAGGCGTCGTCGTATATCCAGACGTGATGGTTCGAAACCACCACCGCGTCAACCTGCAGCTGCGTACCGACGATCTGGTAGGCGTACATGACAACGCTCCCTGTAAGCATCACAGGTACAACTAGCAGAATCATGGCGGTGACTGGCTGGCTTAGAGCCTTCTTGTTTGTTAATGGATTCTTCATCGCGTTCAAGAACCGAGTCTGCGGCGTACACTTTAATGGCTTGTGAAACTGGACTATGAAAAGGATGTAGTGAACTGAGTTTCTGAACAATCTTAAGCTTTGAACCCGTAAATTATTATTAGTCCATAAAGGCATAGTGTCCGAACGCGAACGGAAATGGACAAAAATCTACTTGGACCCTGCGGCGAACTGTGCGAAATCTGCCCGTACTATAAAGGTGAAAGAACCCCGCGGTGCAGCGGCTGCGGAAACCAGAAGGGCCACCTGTTCCATGGCGACTGCAGAGTCTACTTCTGCGCAGAAAAGCACAACGTCGAACACTGCGGGTTGTGCGCCGAATTCCCGTGCGAACTGCTCGTTGGCCAATTTGACCCCGAGGCGGGACCACAAAGCGCATTCTTCAGGGCTGGGCTGCTGGCGTACAGGAAAAAGCACGGAACAGCCAAATACGTCGAAACGGTCAAAAAACTGAGAAAAGGAACGGACCATTAGAAACCCTCACATTTACAGGACACGGCTAGCATTTACGTATCAAAACAACATAAAAAATGCGCTGCGAATCAGGGCGGGTCCGCGGCGACGCTGTTTGATGATGATAATTGAAAATTTTTTAATGATCGAATCAGAAGGGGTCTCAGGCTCAGGAATGTTAGACAAAATCTGAAAGCCGATGTTACACAAATCAGGCAGGTTTTAGACAGCGCATTGTTAGTCAAAGTTGCGGAACCATTGTTGAACAAAACAGGCTGGTCAAAACAGCATAAGCGCATGTTGATTAAACAAAAAAACCTAATGTTGATCAAATCAGACACGGTCATAAACCAGAAATTTGCCACTCAAACGCAAAAAAATTATGCCACTCAAATCAGACAGGTTTTTGCAGACGACTAAATGTCACACAAAACAAAAAATTGGATGTCACACAAAACAGACGGGGTCTGCAGATACTAATTATTAGTCAAAATGGAAAACTGGTTGTTGAACAATGCAGACCTTCTTGATGTCACTGGCTGGTGGCTGCTGGGGTCGGGGGGCGCTTCTGCACGTAGAGGTAGCCTCGGGGGTTTCCCTCCCGGGTTATGACACCGTCCCTGACCATGTCGCGGAGGACGTGCGAGACCGCAGTCCTGTCGAAGTGGTAGCCGATCCTCGTCATCTCCTCGTGCACGTCGCCCAGCAGCTTGGACTCAGCGAAGAAACCCTCCTTCCAAAGCCTCTCCGCGATGTTCCTGCACGTGTCCGCCCTCGCCGGAAGAGAAGGCCGCTCAGCCGGAATGTTCACGGTTTTGCTCGCGTATTCTGTGACGCTAGCGAGGACCTTCTGAACCATGTCTTGGACCTGGTCCTCCCTGCAGTCCAGCTCGAATTCTACGCCCCCGACCTTCATCTTGATGTGGACCAATGGTTTGGGCGCTTCGGCTTTTTCGGCTGTTTCGGTCGTCATGCGTCGCTCACGTGCATTGTTAGTCTTTTTCGACAGTCTTTATATTGTTTATTGTATTGCTCAAGTTGAACATGCGCAACATTTATATACCAACACGAAGCATTAATTGCAAATTGGTGAATGTTGGTGATTGAGCAACTACAGTATGCAACAACACCAAGATATAACTTTCCGCAAGCCACACACGACGACGAACTCCACAAAAAACTGCTTGAAGCAAGCCTCAGGACGATGAACGACGTGAAAGAAAAGGCGTTCCAGCCCTTCAGCGCCGAACTAATCGAAGCCGTGGCGCAGAAGCTGCAAGCCACCAGCTCACCAGACATAGGAGGAAAAACGGTTTCGATGCTTCTGACGCCCCTCACACCCATCCAAGACGGCACACAAGTCGTCGGTATAGACGTGTCCAGCATTAAAATTGGCGAAACCGAAACGGGCGTCCTCTGCGCGGTGAGGGGGGCAGTCGTGTGGAACCTCAACCGCCGCTATAGGAGGCTCAGGATAGGCCCTTTCCCGTTCCACATAACCGAGGAAAACAAGCGCGAGCTCCTCAGCAACCTCAGCAGCGGCTTTTCGTCAGAGCTGAATTTCGTCCACATGCCGTTGTCCGAAACTGTCAGCAGACTGTGCGGCATGACCGAAAGATGGATTCAGGCAAGTATTTCGCACTCAACGAGCGACAGCATCATACTCTGGGACGGTTCCCTGACAGCGGGGTTCCCAGGAAGCGCGTTGAACGACGTGTCCTGCGTCCTGAAGGCGGCTAGGAACCAGCGCAACTCGGTCCTCGCCTTCTCCAAGGTCACGTCCATCAGGTTCCTAGGGTGGAGAATCACCGATTTAGTCGCGAAGCGCGAGGGACCGTGCCTATTCGAAGTTGAGGACCTGCCGCTGTCGATGACCCAGAGCTCGAATCGCCTCGGAAGGATTTACGTGGCCAAACTGGCGGTTAACGGGTCCGCCTTCCGCTTGGACGTTGACAGGGCGCTCGTGAGGGAGGATGGGGTGAGGACGGTTCAGAGGCTCCTCGGCAACGAGCTCATGTACCAGGGGTACCCCGAGTGCCTCCGCCTCGCACACATCTACTCGACCTTCACGGCGAACGACGTCATAGGCATCCAGAGCTTCCTGACTCACAACTACGGGCTGAGAATCATGCCTCGGTGCAGCATGCGGAAGGCCCTGTTCGGACCGTACGGAACGGGATTCGAGGACTGATGAGATGCGGCTTTTCAGGAAAGTCGGCAACACTTTACATGTCCTGAGCTTTCCGGGGGAGGACGTCGAGAAGGGCGAATATTTACTCGTCGAGGACAGGAAGCTCGAAAAGTCGCTGATCGCCCAAGTCATCGACGTCCAGTTCGCCAACGTGCCGGGAGTGATGGAGGAGCTCCTGCGCTCCCCCGACGCCGACGATTCGTCCCCCACCGAAGACGCTGACCCGCTGGATATCATGTCGCACATTCTCTACATTCAAGACGCGAGGCTGCTCGTGTGCAAGATTTACGGCACGGTGTTCGAAGGGAAAATCGACCCGGAGAACAACTGGCTTCCCTCGCGCACCCAGTCAAGCATACACAAGCTGCCAACAGCGTCTCTCCTAAAGCTGGCAAACATCTCCAAGGGACTGCGGATAGACCTCGGCACGACCCACGACATGACGCCCCTGAGCATAGACGCCTGCGAGATGGACGGGCGGCTCAACATCATCACGGGTAAAAAGGGCACGGGGAAGTCGCACCTTTCGAAGCTACTTGCCCTCGGACTCGTCCAGCACGGAGCCACCGTTGTCGTCCTAGACATCAACGGCGAGTACACGAACCTCGGACTCGCAGCGAACGGAGCCAAAAACGAGCACAGCGAAAAAATCCACGTTCTGTCCCCAGGGCAGAACTTCAAGGTGACCCTCTATCAGACGAACCTGTACGTCGTCATGAGAATCCTGACCTATGCGTTGGGCTTACCCGGGACCTCGGCGCGGGAGTTCCGCCACATCTGGAAGGCGTTGGAAGAAAGCGGGACGGTGACGCTTCACGAGCTGGGCGGAGCCATTAATAGGTGGAAGTGCAACCAGCACGTCCGGGATGCACTATATTCGCGCTATTACTCTCTCGTTCATTCGGGGTTCTTCACGGACAATATGGCTGAAGCCGTGGACTTGGAGGCTCTTTTAAAGAGGTCCGAAGGCAGCGGCGGCGGAGCCATAATCATCAACCTGAGCGACACGTCGCCGTCTGACAGGCAGATGGTCGTCGAGTTCGTCCTTGCCAAGCTCCAAGAGGTCCTGTCCGACCAGAAAATCAGGGCGGTTTTCCTGTTCGCTGAGGAGGCGCACCTTTACCTGAGGGAAACCTACTGGGACGATGCTGTCACGAGGATGAGGCACTTCGGGCTGTTCACGACGTTCGTGACGAACCAGCCGAACACGATAAACGAGAACATTTACCGCCAAGCCGACAACGTTTTCCTGCTGAATTTCGTCAACGAGCACGACCTCGAAATAGTGTCACGGGCTGCGAGGGTCGACGCTGAAACCGCGACATCCATCGTACGGGACCTGCCACCGCACCAGTGCCTAGTCCTCGGGAATGTCGTCAAGGACTTCCCCATCGTGGTCAAGGTCAAGCCGATGAACGTCCAAACCATGGGGCAGACTAGGTACTTCTTCAGGCAGAAAAGAGAAGAAGGACTGAGCCCGAATTTGCCGTCAGCCTAGAACGTTCGCCTAGATTTTAGTGAAGCCTTCAACAGTCTTCTTATCCAGTCTCTTCAGGAGCTCAACGATGAGTTTCACCGCGTTCTCCGCGTCCTCGAGGCTGAAGAAGCCGACGTGGCTGTGGATGTGCCTCGTCGGGACGCTTATAACGACGCTTGGGCAGCCCACCCTATCGAGGTGAATCCTACCCGCGTCCGTTCCTCCCTTGGCCACCTGCGAAAGTTGGAGCGGAATCTTCGCTTCTTTGGCCGTTTGCCAAACGAGTTCCTTCAGAGGCTGGTTCGGAATCATGCTTCGGTCATAAGTTAACAGGCTCGGACCCTTACCCATCTTCGCAGGCGCCTCAGAAGGCTTGATGCCCGGAATGTCGCCTGAGATGTCGACCTCTAGAACGATGCCTACGTCGGGGTCAACGAGGTGGGCTACGGTTTGGGCTCCCCTCAAGCCGATTTCCTCCTGAACCGTGGCAGCCCCGTAAACAGTGTTGGGATGGGGTATGCTGTTCTCTTTGATGCGCTTGATTGCTTCCATGATCACGAAGGCGCCCAGCCTGTCGTCGAAGGCTTTTCCCATAGCGACCTTTCCGCCGCGTACTAGACCGAATGGAGACAGGGGCACAACTGGGTCGCCGACTTTAACCCCTGCCTCTTCAGCCTCTTTCTTGCATGTTGCACCGATGTCGATGAGCATCTTGTCCAACGTGAAGACCTTCGCGCGTTCCTCGTCGGTCAGAAGGTGCGGAGGCTTGGACGCGATGACCCCTTGGACGTCGCCCTTGGCTGTTCTGATGACGACTTTTTGGGAGAGAAGGACTTGGTCCCACCAGCCGCCTACTGGGTTGAACGTGAGGAACCCCGAGTTCTCGTCTATCCCTGAGACGACGAAGCCGACCTCGTCGATGTGCCCAGCCAGCAAGACGCGCGGCTTCTCAGCTTGCCCCTTGGCGACGAAGACGATTGAGCCGAGCTTGTCCATAACCACATCGTCGGAATAGGATTTCATGTACTCCTTCACTATTCCAGCGGGCTCCCTCTCGAACCCAGATGGCCCGAATGATTCCGTCAAATTCTTGAGGAACTCGATTGCCTTTTTGTCAAACATGGTCATTCACCTTTCACTTTATAGAGCATTTATCTACGTATGCCTTAATCTTTTTTACGGCTTCGCCGATGACTTCGAGGTTCGTCGCGTAGGACATGCGGACGTATCCCTCCCCGCTTTCCCCGAAGACGCTTCCCGGCGTGGTCGAGACCCCCTCTTCAAGCAGCCCGCTGCAGAACTCTAGACTCGAGATTCCGAGGCTTTTTATGTCGGGGAAGACGTAGAAAGCGCCCCTCGGCATGTTGCAGCTTATTCCCTTTTTCTTGTTGAGTTGTTCGACGATGAACCTTCTCCTGCGGTCATACTCCTGAACCATCATCCGGATTGAGTCCTGTGGTCCTCTGAGTGCAGCGACGCCCGCCTTCTGCACGAAGCTCGCTGGGCAGGTCGTTGTCGACTGCTGAATCCTGACCATGGCCTCGACGATTTCCTCGTCCGCGAAGGCATAGCCCATCCGCCACCCGGTCATCGCGTAGGCTTTGCTGAATCCGTTCAGGACGATGCACCTTCCTCTAGCTTTATTGAAGGAGGCTGGGCTCCGAATCTTGAAGCTGTCGTAGATTATGCGGTCGTAAATCTCGTCAGATATGATTAGGAGGTCGTGGTCAACAGCGAGGTCAACAATCGCCCTGACGTCGTCCACGCCCATGACCCCGCCAGTCGGGTTGTTCGGCGAACCTACCAGAATCATCTTGGACTTGCGTGTAATAGATTTCTTCAAAGCCTCCACATCTAGGGTGTATGAAGGTCCACAGGGAACCTCGATTGCCCGTGCCCCAGTAACTTCGATGCACTGGAAGTGGGTCGGCCACGTCGGAGCCAGAACTAGGACCTCGTCCTCTGGGTCGAGGGTCGCCATGCAGGCGCAGTAGAGGGCGTGTTTGCCTCCTGGAGTTACGATTAGCTCATTTTCTGGGTCGGCTTTAATGCTTCTTGTCGCGAGGTCGTCGGCGATGGCCTGCCTGAGCTCGATGGTTCCCTTGCTGGAGGTGTAGTGGGTGAACCCATCCTTTATGGCGTCGATTGCCGCCTGCTTGACGTGTTCGGGCGTGTCGAAGTCGGGTTCACCGACGTCCAAGTTGAGGATTTTCCTGCCTGCCCGCTGCAGTTCGCGGGCCTTCTCAGCCATGGCTATCGTGCCGGAGGGCTTAATCGCCTGCATCCTCTCCGCAATCTTCATGGCGCATCATCCTCGTCAACGGAATGGGCTATGTATGTTCAAGAGGCTTATAAAAATGGGTTCATGTAAAGTAGGCAATTCATAATTCTTTAGCCAACCAGTTTGGATATGTTTGAGAACCGCTCCAACTCTTTGTGCGGGAGGTAGGTTGCCTTCAGAAACTCGTCCTGGAAGCTCGGGTCAGCGCCCAGCTCAACGTACTCGACGAACTTGGCTATTCTTTCAGCTTCTTCGCGAGCTTTAAGCGAAAGAAGCGTCATCCTCGCTCCCGAGCCGGACGTGTTCCCAACGAACCGGACCCCTTCGAGAGCCACGTCCGGGTACATGCCGATGACCTTCGCGTTCAACGGGTCAACGTACGTCCCGAAGGCTCCGGCTAAGAAAACTTTCTGAATCTCGTGGGGTTTAACTCCTAAATGCTTCATCAAGATAGAAGCACCAGTGTAAATTGCAGCTTTAGCCAGTTGCACTACTCGGATGTCCCCCTGCGTTACGACGATGTCTGATTCAGCTGAGTCTTCATTTTTCCACGCGACCACGAACTCGGTTGACTTTTCGTTGACTCTCAGCCTCGATGTGCTTATCGCTTTGTTGAACCTTCCGCTTTTGTCGATCAGCTTGGTCTTGAAGAGCTCCGCCACGACGTCAACGATTGCTGACCCGCAGAGTCCGCGAGGTTTGCCGCCGTCAACTGTCTTATACCCGACATTAAAAGTGTTAGGGTCTATCCAAATCTGCTCAATGGCGCCTGTTGACGCCCTCATCCCGTGCTTAATATGGGCGCCTTCGAAGGCGGGACCGGAGGCGCAAGAACAAGACGCAAGCCTGTCCTTGCTGCCGAGTACTATTTCAGTGTTCGTCCCGATGTCGACAAGCATCGAAAGCTCGTCAGCCTCGTGAATGCCTGTTGCGAGGATGTCAGCCACAGCGTCCCCTCCGACGAAGCCCGCGATTGTAGGCAAGACGTGAACGTAGGCCCCGCGGTTCAAATCCAGCTGCAGCTCCTTCGCCTTCACGTCCACAGGGGACTGTAAAGCTGCCGGATAAGGCATCAAAGCCACGTTATCCGGGGGAATACCCAAGAAAATGTGGTGCATCGCGGTGTTCCCAGAGACCGTCATCTCGTAAACGTCGTCAGGAGAGACCTCGGAGTCCCTACAGGCTTCCTTGACTAGCTGGTTCACCCCCTCAATTACCGTCCGCTGGAGCTTCGCGAGGTTCTCTGGGTTTTCGGTCGCGAACCGTATCCTCGAAATCACGTCCTCTCCATATGGAATTTGGGGGTTCGTCGCTGAAGCGGAGGCTACAGTCTTGCCACTGTTGAAGTCCAGCAGGTATCCAGCGAGTTTAGTCGTCCCAACGTCGACCGCGAACCCGTAGCAGTCGGAAGCCTGCCCGGGCTGGACTGCGATTATTTCCCGACTGTTCCAGACCGTGGCAGTGACTACCCAATTCTTTTTCCGAATGACGCTCGGGACCTTTTTGAGGGCATCGTAATCAATGATTGGTCTTAAACCAGATTTTGCCTTTATGGCGTCAAGTAACCTGTTGACGTCCGACCGGGTGTCTGAAAGCGAAGGCTTGTCAAGAGTGACAATGATTTTTCTTACAGCGGGCGCCAGCTTAACCTCCTTTTCCGAACCCATCAGCAGTAGCTTATACTGGTCGAGGCGGCTTTCAGCTGGAACCTCCACGGTAACTGAGCCTCCGCGTTGAGTTGTTGCCTGGCAGGCTAGTCTGAACCCGTTGCTCAGGTCTCCCTCGGAGAACACACGCCTTTCGAGCTCGGAGGGTGGCGATAAAAGCTCGTTCCCCGAGCGTATTATAACCCTGCATTTACCACAGTGCCCCTCGCCCCCGCATATCGAACTCAGGTTCACGCCTGAGCCTCTGGCTGCCTCGAGGACGGTTGAGCCAGCAGAAACTTCTGCCCTCTTGCCGATTGGCTGAAAGACGATTCTCAGTTTGGACATCGTGCTCATCACTTCTTTATGACTGAAGGATTTCGTCAAGCGTCTTTTTGGAGATATTTTTTAGTGAATCGGGGACCCAGGTTCGACATTTTCCATACGCCAAGACTTTGACTCAACCGAAATATGCTCAGCTGAATAAAAAGTCTTTGCGAAATCTCATTTTCGACTACTCATTTCATCTTTTTATGGCGTTTTCCGCGTCTTTTCTGTGTTTCCCGCGGTGTGTCGAAATAAACTTTTATGCTGCACCATCATTTGTATTCTGGAAGAAACGAAGATGATACTCGACAGGCTGAGACGGAAAAAGAAAGTTGAGTCCACAGGCATCGCCCGAAGCGACTTCCTAAACATCAGACCGGTCCGCAATCCCGCCGTTGAGGTTGAGAAGGACGAAGACGGAAAAATCACCTTAGTTCTAAAGCTCGAGAAGCCCAAGGAGGAAAAGAAGGAGCCCGAGGAAGAGAAGAAGAAGGAGGAGGAGCCTGAAAAGGAGAAGCCGAGTCGAAGACCACGGCGGAAAGGAATCTTCTCATCCACTACTCCCCCACAAAGACAGAAGAAGTTCCACTTGGACACAATCGGCTCAATCGTCTGGGAAATGTGCGACGGCCAAAAGACAGTTAAGGAACTGGCTCAGCAAATGCGCGACAAATACAAGATGCTTCCGAGCGAAGCCGAAATCTCGCTGAACTCGTACTTCAACAATCTCGCCAACCGCGGGCTCATAGCGTTCCTCGTCCCGGACGACGTAGCTTCCAGGTTATCCAAACAAAAGGAAGCCAAGAAAGAAGAACAAAAGAAGCAGTCAACGAAACAATAAGGTATTCAATAATAAAAAAAGATGCTTTTTTTCCTTTCAGTGCTCACGGTAGTTTTTTAAGTTAACAACATCATTTCAGAGTTTAGAATGCCAAGAGAAACAAATTCCGTCTCAGTTTTGGTTCGAACAAGGGACGTAGAGAGCCATTTCCGCGAGCTTCTGCAGAACCTTTCATGCCAAACCGTGCGTCCCAACGAACTCGTCGTCGTGGACAATTATTCAAGCGAAGACAAACTGGAAGAAATAACGACTCTCCTAAGAAAGGCAAAAGCCGAATTCTATCAAAATAAAGCAAGAATAGTCGTTGTGCCGTTAACCGACGACGAATTTTCATACGCGTACTCAGCGAACGCAGGCGTCGCCGTGGCTTCGGGAAACCTCATCTGCGTTATCAACGGTCATTGCCTTCCGACCTCGAAAAAGTGGCTTGAAAGCGCTGTTGCCTATTTTAAGGACGGGAAGGTTGCGGGTGTTGCAGGGTACACGACTCCACACAAGCAGGGGACGGTGTGGGAGAAGCTCGCCTTCGACTGGGGGTGGAGGAAACTTAATGAATCTAGTAAAGCCTACAGGAGAGACACGTACTTTTCGACGACCAACTGCGTCTTCAGGAAGCGGCTTTGGGAGGAGTACCCCTTCGACGAGAAACTGCCAAGCATTATTCGCGAGACGGACAAGTTCGGAGGCGAGGATTACGACTGGAGCCTCGAAATGCTTGCGAGGGGACACACGCTAATCGTGGAGCCAAAGTTCGACGTCTACCATTCTCACGGCGAGACGGTCACGCGCCTCGTGCTAAAATACCTTGCGTGGCGTAAAATCAGGAAGGAACTCAGGTCCCTAAAAAGACCGAGGGAATCGTTCACGCAGGCCAAGAGCGAACTGCCGAAGCACTACGTCCTTTAAAGTGAGATAAAAATCTCAGTATTTCAAAGTAACTGTTGGTTTTAGTGGCACTTGAATAATGAGAGTAGGTTGTCCACGGGGTCCGTGTATTCCGACTCCGGGATTTGCCTTTTAAGGATTATCGGTCGGGAGACGGTGTGCAAGAACGTGACGATGTAGATGCGGTTTGACTCTGGGCAGTACCACGTCAAGTTCGTGTAATGGGTCGTCCCCCTCCACGACAGACCGGATTTTTCTTCAGCCACTTTCACTACCAGCTTGTGCTTCCGCAGATTCCTCGGTTCGGCGAGTTTGAATTTTATGCCGCGCTTCTTCAGTTGTTTGCAGAGTTCTTTCTCGTAGTTTTTCTTGAACCATCCGTCCAAATCGTCAAGCGTGTTCTTGAAGACAACGTTTGCCATGGAGTAATAGTCAACGATGAGGGTCGAGGTTCTCTCCGTAAATGAAGTTACCTTCGTGCCTGTGAGGATGAATCGGGCTCTGCCGACTGCAATCTTCGTGCCGGTTAAAAGAAGCTCCTGAGGTGCCTCGAACCGGAGGTTGAGGAGAGACCATATGTTAGTGTTCTCTCTGTGGCACTTGAAGCTCTCGAGGACCTGCTTGATTATATTCTTGGCTGACTCGTCGAAGGTTTTAAAGATGAACCGAAGGATGATTACGCGGCTGCTTTCGTCGCAATACCACAGGTACAGCCTCTCCTCAGACTGCGCCTTCACGACGATGTAGAGAGCCTCGTGCGAATAAACGCGGGCGTCTTTCTTCTCGAGAATCGTGGCGCTTTGTTTCCTGGGGCGCCTCTTGCTCTTGCCGTATTGGTCTCCCATCTTGTCGACGAGGCTAGACGCAATCATGGATATTGGCCTTCGCCTCTTCGGTATGGGCTCCCACCTTCCCTCGATGAGGTAATCTTCGGCCTCAAGCATGAAAGATCCCTTTTTCGCGTTGCCACCGTAGCGCGTGAAGCGTCCCTCCTCGGGAGCCTCGAAGAATAGACCGTTCCACCCGAATTCCGTGAAATCCAATCCTTGGTTTCTCCTTTAGGGTCAGCGTTGTTCCAGAATAGAATGTGAACGGCTTAATAAAACAATTTACGTGAAAGAAGCGAGGAACACATCGATTAGGTGCAAAACGTCTTTTTATTAATGCAGTCACTACCATTTAGCTAGGCTGGTCGATTAGGGAATGGAGTTCAGCTTCCCCGTTTCGAAAATCAGAGAGGGGCAGGCAGAGGTTGTCGTGCCGAACCTTCGGGAGTACAAGAAGAACGTTTGGGACTACGCCCCGTCGAAGGCTCCAGTCTTCTTTAATCCGGTCATGAAGCTGAACCGGGATTTCGCAGTTTTGGTTCTTCAGGCGTACCAGAGAATGGTCAACAGTGAGCTCGTTGTTTCCGAGCCCTTGGCTGGCTGCGGCGTGAGGGGCATACGGTTCGCCAAGGAAGTGGAAGGCGTCAGCGAAGTATACCTCAACGACATCAACCCGGAAGCCTACAGGATGGCGAAACACAACGTCGAGCTCAACGCTGTCAGCAAAGTCGTCAAATTGTTTAACTTGGACGCGAACCTGTTCCTCAGCCAGTACGATGCGCCGCACAAGAGGTTCAGCTACACAGACTTGGACCCCTTCGGAACGCCCGTCCCGTACATGGACTCGACAATCAGAGCCCTGAGAAGCGATGGACTGTTGGCTCTCACGGCGACAGACCTCGCGCCGTTGTGCGGCGTGTATCCAAAGGTGGCTTTGAGAAAATATGGCGGGCTGGCGCTAAGGACCGAGTACTCGACCGAACTCGCTTTAAGGCTGCTTGGGGGCTGCCTCGCGACAACCGCGGCAAAGCATGACGCCGGAGTCAACGTCGTCTTCAGCTACAAAAACAGCCACTACGTCCGAGTCTACGCCGTGCTGAGGCAGGGGGCGCAGAAAGCCAGCCTGAGCCTGCAGAAAATGGGCTACGTCCTGCACTGTTTCTCGTGCCTCCACAGGGAGACGGCGAAGGGCATGTTCCCACCTTTTAAGGCGACGTGCGACGAATGCGGTTCGCCCCTGAGAATCGCCGGACCGTTGTGGCTTGGCAGGATAATAGACGAGGATTTCTGCGGACTCGTCGAAGCCGAAGCAGCCAAAAAGGTGCTGGAAGAGAAGGGGCAAATCCTTAAAACCCTCGCCCTCCTCAAGGCGGAATCCGACGCTCCTCCGACCTTCTTCGTCGTTGACCACGTGTGCGACAAGCTAAACATGCCTATTCCGTCCGTGTCACATGTCATCAGCATTCTAAAAGAAAAAGGCTACAAGACGTGCCCAACGCATTTCCACACGCGGGGACTGAAGACTGAAGCTCCCGCAAAGAAGGTTACTGAAGCAGTTAAGGAAGCATTAAAGAACTGATTACGGAGTTTCTACCTAAACCACTTCTAGGCTCATGTCGACGGCTTTCACCGAATGCGTCAGCCAACCCAAGGAAATGAGGTCGGGCTCAAGCTTCGCGTAGGAAACAATGTTTTTCGGCGTGATGCCGCCCGAAATCTCGACGAGGACCTTCTGCCTCAGGTTCCTAGCAGTCAGCTCCTTCAGCGTGTCTCCAGCTTCTCTCAGGCTCATGTTGTCAAGCATCACAACGTCTACCCCTAACTCCGCTGCTTGGACCGCCTGCTCCAGAGTTTTGGCTTCCACCTCAACTCTTTTAGTCGAACCCACGGACGCCCGCGTCCTCTTCACTGCTTCGACGGTTCCGCCTGCGACCGCAATGTGGTTATCCTTAATCAGGACGGCGTCGTCAAGCCTCATCCGATGTGGGTCTCCTCCGCCGACGACGACGGCCCGCTTGTCGAAGTAGCGGAGCCCTGGAGCAGTCTTCCTAGTCGCAGCAACCCGAACCTTGGGGCTTATTTTCCTTACCTGTCTTACCAGTTTCCTGGTTTCAGTGGCTATCCCGCTCATCCGCATGAGAATGTTCAGAACCGTCCTTTCCGCCGTAAGAATTGGGCGCCCGCTGCCTTCCACTTCGGCAACGACTGTTCCAGCGGCAACGTCGTCTCCGTCCTGAACCTTTTCCGAAAAACTCGCCCCGAGCATTTCGAAGAAGACTTTCGCTTCGTAGATGCCGCAGAGTACGGCGGGTTCCTTGACGATTATCTTTACGTATACGTGAGCGTCTTTCGGCACTATCGCGTCCGTCGTGATGTCGCCTGTGCCCACATCCTCGTCCAAGAACCTCTTCAGTTCCCGCTGCAGGGCTTTTTTCGGCATCGACATGAGTGTTGCTCCTGTCCTGTATGATTAGGTGAAAACTTGGTATAAATTCTTGGGTTCGACAAAGGCTGCGTTTGGGAGGCTTGTCTTCTCAGGTTCCGATGATGATGTTCTGGCTTATCTTCCGTAAGGTCGCTATGGCCGACAGGGCGGCGATGAAGCTCGTCTTCGGGTTCGTGGGGAAGGGCCGGTTGATGGTCTTGGTCTCGAACTCTCCGAAGTCGCCCTTCACGTGTATCTCGTGCGAGATTACCTTCGTATCTGGGTCCGTTATGATTCTGACCTTCGTCTTTTCGGGTCCGATTCCAGCTAGGCTCAACGTGGCTGAAACGTTGACGTTCTGGGGGAAAAGTTTCACGGCTTCTTTGGCTGGTCCTTCGAACAGTACGAGGGGGTTTTTCAGCGAGTAGAGGTCGATGTGGTTCTTTTCGACCAGCGGGGCGCCCTCGAAGCTCTGAGGTGGCTTCCTCGTCGTGAGCGTGACCTCGCTGATGTTGCCTATGGACGCCGATTTGATGTTGTCCAGTCCCACGATTGCGCCTGAAGGTACGTAGATCTTACGCCCTTTCTCCTTGGCTATACTTGATATTTCGGTGAAAAGTTGTTCGTCGATGAGGGCTGCCGCGCTCATGACCATCAGGTCTTTGTTTGCGGAGAGTAGTTTCACGGCGTACTGTTTCACTGCTTTGGGCGAGGCGGCTTCTATGACGATTTGGATTTTGTCGTCTGAGGTGAGGTCGTCAGCTTCGCGGGCTATTTTGGGTTTCTTCTTCAGCCTGTTTACGAGTTTTTCCGCGTGTTCTTCGACAAGGTCGTAAACAGCCAAAAGCTCAATGTCACCAGCCTTCCCCGCATCAATCGCTTCAGCTATAACGGTTCCGATGGCGCCGCAGCCGATTAATCCAGCAGCAATCTTCGTCTCGTTATCCCAGCTC
>CAZOKM010000032.1:0-16326 GCA_964580405.1 uncultured Candidatus Bathyarchaeia archaeon
AAGGTAATGGTCTCTTACAATTAAACCTGTTCTTTGAATAAATTAGCTCATTAATTCAGATGGACATATTGCTTAAAACTTTTTTTGAAAGGAAATGATAAAACCTCTAAAATGTCTTTAAGGTCCTGTGAAGCCGCATTTGGGGCACTTGTAGGTTCGCCTGAACTCTCGGCATTTGGCGCAGCGCCAGATGGTGATTTCGCCGCAGTTGGGGCACGGGAACTTGGTCGCTTCCGCTCCTGGGCCGACTATCCTGTTGCACGATGTGCACTTGGGCATTGCGACGGTCTTGGCTTCGCTCATCGGTTGCACCTCAAACGAGACGGCAATATTACAGAAACCCTCCATATATATGCTATTCTGTAACAGCTCCCCAAGAGAGAAACGCCGAAACTAAGGAATGGCTGGGCTAAACGGCGATGAGAGCCCTGAGGAAGGACGGTAGAACTCCGAGAACCTCCCTTTTCTTGAGCAGCTTCAGGATGACGGAGCTTTGGAAGTCCATGTCGCCCTCCGCCGAGAAGAGCCCCTGAAGATTCTCCTTGATTACGGCGCTGAAAAGTTTATCCAAGGCTTTGTCTGAAAGGCGGTCCGCGACCCTCCTAGCCAGCAGCATCGACCTGAAGTCCCCGCTGAGCTCGCCCCTCCAAGCGTCCTCGTACCGGACGAGAAAATGCGAAGAACAGTCCCCGCTTCCCACGGCTTCGGCAGCAACTCCCCCAGCAGTCGAGGCGCACATTCCCCCGAGGATGACACCGCCACCCGTCGTAGGCTTCACCTGACCCGCTGCGTCGCCAACGACGAGGAAACGGTCGCTGAAGCTCCTTTCAACAGGACCGCCTGTTATGATTAGGCCAGAGCGGACGTCCTCGCGTCTTAAACTTTTATCGATTTCGAAACGTTTCTTGACGAACCCGTCGAGGCACTCCTTGGGGTTTCCGACTTTGCACCCCAAGCCGACCCTTGCCTTGTTTACGCTTAACGGGATGACCCAAGCGAAGAACTTGGGTGCCGTCCTGCTGCCGAAGTGGAGCTCAACGTAATTCGGGTCCACGTTGACTTCTTCGAGGTCGCACTGTACGCCTACTACCATTTCCTCGCGGTTTATCGGCTTGAGACCGATGGCTTTCAGAATCCTTGAGGACGTGCCCTCAGCGTCAACAACTACCTTTCCTCGGATTTCCCCGTTCTCGGATTGTAAATAGACTCCCTCTTCCCCGCGTTTCAAGCCTTTTACTCGCTCGTTCAGGATTATTCGGGCGCCTGCTTCCGTTGCCTTTTGAGCCAAGTACTTGTCGAAGGCGCTGCGGTCGACGACGCACGCCACAGGCTCGCTTTTTTCGACGGAAAACGTCAGCGCTGACGGCGAAAAGAACCTTGCGCCCCTGACCTTGTTCTGTACGTAAGCTCCGTTAGTAGGCACGCCCAAGCGGTCCAAGCCCTTAAGGCTCAGCAGTCCCGCGCAGTGGCACGGCTTCCCGACTTCGCCGTGCTCCTCAAGGACAACAACGTTAGCCCCCCTGTTTGCAGCTTCGCGGGCGGCGATTAGCCCAGCTGGCCCCGCGCCAACCACGACGATGTCTGCCTCCTCGGTCTTCGCTGCGTCGCGCATGTTTCGGCACTCAACAACCATAAGTTAAATTCTGTATATATAGAAAAGGGGGGAATCGTTTAAATCGAAAATGCTTATTTCAGCAATCCACAACTCAATGTAAGGTAGCAAGATTGTCAGCTGAACATGAAATTCTAAAGACGCTGGTCAAGAAACGTGTAAACTTCAACTTCAGCAGTGTTTCGCTGCGCCTCGACCTGTGCGAGTCGCTGTTCAGCTCGTTCGCCGTCGACTTGGGGACTCAGGCGCTGCTTAACAGCCTCCGAAAGGACGAGGCGATAGACTACTCTAGGACCCTTGACCTTGGCTGCGGCTGCGGGCCGGTGGGCCTCTTCCTCAAGGCGCAAAACCCATCCCGCGAGGTCCACATGGTCGACAGGGACGCCCTGGCCGTGGAGTTCGCGTCGCACAACGCAGCCCTGAACCGTCTGGAGGTCAGCGTCTATCCGAGCCTCGACTACGAGCAGGCTGAAGGACTTTTTTCACTGATTGTCACGAATTTTCCCGCGAAGATGGCGCCCAAGGGGCTGGCGGCGTTCGTCTACGGCGCTTCGAATCGCCTGTCCGAGGACGGAGTCTTCGCTGTGGTCGTCGTCCGCGAACTTGCCGAAGAGCTCGACAGCATCCTCGGCAACGAAGTAATCCGCGTACTCTACCGGGAGGACAAGAAGGGATACAGCATACGCCACATCGCCTTCGACGAGAAGATTCCGCCACCAACCGACAAGTACGAAAGACACACGATGAATCTCAAACTAAAAAAAACCCACACGCTAAAGACAGCTTATGGTCTGCCCGAGTTCGACACCCTAAGCTACGGGACAAGGTGCCTGCTGTCCGTCATGGAGGGCATGAAGGGCTACAGCTCGGTCCTCGTGCTGGAGCCGGGGCAAGGGCACGCCGCCGTCGCGGTCATGGATTTATTAGGACCTAAAGAGTTGGTGCTTGCCTCCCGAGACTTGTTGTCGTTGACCTTCGCGAGGCAGAACGTAGAGGACAACTTTGGCTTCGAACCAGTAGCAATGCACGTTCCATTTCTTAAAGACCCGCCTGAACAGGAGCTCACGGTCTGGAACGTCTCTCGTAAAAGGGATTTTGCGCCCAACGCCCAGAGCCTCGAAGTTCTCCTCGAATGTGGTAAAACCATGCTGGTCTACGGAGAAAAAGGCGTCATACGGGCACTGTTGGCCAGGAAACCATTGGTTGTCTTAAAGGAAGTTATCCAGAAAAACTACTGCGCGTTGTTAATGGAACCAAAACGGTGACTAACATCTCCCTCGTCTCTCCATATTCTTCATGAAATGACTAGTGGGCTCAGAACATAATTCTAAAATAGGCGTGTGTTTTCTATTGAGCCATCAAAGGTGAGAAAGCGTTGGCTAAGAGAGTCCTGGTTTCGCTGAAGATTTTCCCCTCGGACATCAACCTCGACCGCGAAGTCATAAAGAAGGAGATCGAGAAGACAATACCGGAGTACGCTTCGGTCTACAAGTTCGAGGAGGAGCCCATAGCCTACGGGCTCGTCGCGATCATCGCCCACATGCTCGTGCCCGAGGACAGGGAGGGAGCCATCGACGAGGTTGAGTCGCGCCTGAAGAAAATGGACAAGATAAGCGACTTCCAGACCCTGATGGTGCGGAGAGTCTAGGGTTCACTACGTTTATATAGGATTTTTGCCTTTCAAGTAATGAACGTTAAAAATTTTTAGACGGTGACTCACGTGGCTGAAATCTCTCTAAGGGTCGGAGACGCCAAGCAAAGAGACGTCGCCCGAGGAATCGCCCGGATCGACCAGAAGACGATGGAGAAACTGACCGTTTCAGCAGGCGACGTCATCGAAATCCTCGGCAAACGGCGCACCTCAGCCATTGCCTGGCCAGCCTACTCCGAGGACCAAGGCAGAGACATAATCAGGATAGACGGGTTCACGCGCAAGAACGCGGGCGCGTCCATCAACGAGTACGTTGTCGTTTCCAAAGCCGAGGTCAAGGACGCCCTGAGCATCGTCTTGGCTCCAATCGACATGCGCCTCAACGTGGACGAGGACTTCACGAACTTCGTCAAGAACAGGCTCATGGAAAGAACGTTCATCGAGGGCGACACAACCCTCGTCATGATGCTCGGACACCCCGTCCAGTTCACCGTCATGAAGACCAGACCCCACGGAATTTTACGACTTACGTATGATACGAAGCTCCAGATACTCACCGAGCCCGCCCCCGAAGCCAAGCTCGGCGTCCCGCGGACCACGTACGAGGACATCGGCGGACTAAAAGATGAAATCCAGAGGCTCAGGGAGATGGTTGAGCTGCCGATGCGGCACCCCGAAATCTTCCAAAGACTCGGCATAGACCCGCCAAAGGGCGTTCTGCTTCATGGTCCCCCAGGCTGCGGAAAGACTCTGCTTGCCAGGGCGGTGGCGAACGAGTCTGAGGCGAACTTCTTCTCGATTAACGGCCCCGAAATAATGAGCAAGTTCTACGGCGAGTCCGAAGCGAGGCTCCGCGAAATCTTCCAGCAGGCCGAGAAGAACGCTCCCGCCATCATCTTCATCGACGAGCTGGACTCCTTAGCTCCGAAACGCGAGGAAGTCACGGGAGAGGTCGAAAGGCGAGTCGTAGCTCAGCTTCTGGCTCTGCTGGACGGCTTGACCAGCCGAGGAAACGTGATTGTAATTGGCGCAACCAACCGCCCGAACGCCCTTGACCCAGCCCTGAGGCGGCCTGGCAGGTTCGACCGCGAAATAGAGATCGGCATACCCGACAAGCAGGAACGCCACGAGGTTATTCAGGTTCACACGCGGGGCATGCACCTCGCCGAGGACGTTGACCTTAAGACGTTGGCTGAGGTGGCGCACGGGTACACGGGTGCGGACCTTGCCGCCCTAAGCCGGGAAGCTGGGATGAAGGCTTTGCGGAGGTACCTGCCTGAGATTGACCTTGAGCAGGAGAGGATTCCGCCCAGCGTCTTGGAGAAGATGGAGGTCAAGATGGACGATTTCATGAACGCCTACAGGGAAATCACGCCCACGGCGATGAGGGAGGTCGCCATCGAGGTTCCAACGGTCCACTGGACCGAGGTCGGAGGCTTGGACGTGGTCAAGCAGGAGCTCAGGGAATCCGTTGAGTGGCCCCTGAAAAATGCGGAAGTTTTCGTGAGAATGGGGATTAAGCCGCCCAAGGGGATTCTTCTCTTTGGTCCTCCAGGCTGCGGCAAGACGCTGCTTGCTAGGGCGGTGGCGACGGAAAGCGAGGCGAACTTCATTTCAATTAAGGGTCCTGAGGTTTTCTCCAAGTGGGTGGGGGAGTCCGAGAAGGCCATCCGGGAAGTCTTCAGGAAGGCGAGGATGTCCGCGCCGTCCATAATCTTCTTCGACGAGATCGACTCTCTCGTGCCCCGAAGGGGCTCGGGGTACGGCGACAGCGGCGTGACCGACCGCGTAATCAGCCAGCTGCTCACGGAGATTGACGGCATCACGGCCCTGCAGGACGTCGTCGTCATCGCTGCCTCTAACCGTCCCGACATCGTTGACCCCGCCGTTCTGAGGCCAGGCAGATTTGATAGGCTAATCTACGTCCCCGAACCCAGCGAGGAGAGCAGGCTACAGATTTTCAAGATTCACACGACCGGTATGCCTCTGGCGAAGGGCGTGAGCCTCCAGGAGCTCGCCCAGGAGACCAAGGGCTACTCAGGCGCCGACATTCAGTCCGTGTGCAGGGAGGCAGCCATGTACGCCCTTCGACGGGACATGAATTCGAAGGAAGTCACGGCTGGCGACTTCGAGGAGGCGCTCAAGAGGATTGGCCCGAGCGTCACGGCGGACATGGAAAACTGGTACAAGGGCTTGGTTAAGCAGGTCAGGAGGGTCCAGAAGCCTGCGCCCCTCATCGCTTAGGTAATTAGGGAAGGTTTGTGTAATGTCTGGAAACACTTGGAAGATGCAGCCCGTCTACGCGACGGTGCTCGAGGTTCTTCGGGAGAAGGGGTCGATGGCGGACGACGAGCTATTCGACGCGCTGAAGGCCTTCTACAGGGAAATCGGGTTCGACGACCTCAACAAGACGCTCATGCAGATGGAGGTCACGGGGCTTATCTACGTCTCATCGCTGGCGAAGGACAAGCGACTCGTGCAGCTAGTGAAGAAACAGTGAAGCACCCGTTTTTCTAGGGCTTGGCGACGAAGACTTCCACCTTGACTTTGTGCCCGTCCCTGAGCTTCAGGCGGTCGCGCAGGAATGTCGGGGCGATTATTTCGACGACTGAGCTGTCATAATGGGTCCTCTGAATCAAGACCACGGCGCCCCTCTCCCTGTTGTTTATCAGAGCCTTGAAGCATTTCCCCGAGCCGTACGTCCGGTCCTCGTTCGTGAAGCCCAAGATTTCGACGCCCGGGTAGGTTTCCAGCTCGCTGAGCGCCTTGGCGTCGTATTCGCTGCCAATTTTGATGTTGAGGGTCCCGGGGTACGGGTCGAACCCGAGCTTCTGGATGAACTGGCTCCTGTAGTACGGGCGGGTCACATAGTACGCGCCTTCGCCTATCCCGCTGAAGACTGTGCCCTCGAGCGTTATCGACGCGGGGTGCTTCTCCCCGAAGACGGCGTTGAGTCCCGACCGCACCTTTCTTAGCTGGGCGTCGCCGAGCTCCGAGATGCTGATTAGGCTGCCGTCGCGCGTGGCTGAGCGTTGAATCCAGCCTTTCCTCTCGAGCTCGATGAGCTTCCGCGATACGGTCTGCTGCGAGAGCCCCATCTTCTCGGCGAGGAACTTGGTGGACGTCCTGATTTTTCTTCCCCGCGCCCCCATCTCCGCGAGCTTAAGCAGCGTGAAGAAGTAGTCCTCAACGTCCCTGTCCACAGGCAGCGGGTCCAAAGCGGAAGCCTCACAACGACTGACGCAAAAAAACTATTTAAAACTGGCGCAAGCCCCATTTTTCCGGGATTTCAACAATTTAGACTGGCTCTGGACTGGTCTGATTTGTTCAACAATAGTTTTCAAATTTTGACTAACAATCGGCGCTAGGTCTGATCTGCTTTGCGTGACATTAGTTTTTTCCGTTTGCGTGACAATACTTAGCACTAAAGACCTATTCTGATTTGTGGCGCAAGTTTTCTGTTGTTTTGGAGCGCAAACAACGAATTTCTAATTAGGTGTTTTTTGGGAATTCGTTTACGTGATTAATTTTTCGACTTGCGTCTTCCATTCCTGCAGACCTTGGGGCGAACTCGGGTACTCGCTGTACAGAGCCTTAGCCTTCTTGACCGTCTTCGCCATGCTGACTAACGCCTTCAGGAACGTCAATCTGCCTAATCCGCTGAAAGCACGCCGGGTCGCGTCGGTCACGTTCAGCCTGATTTCTTCGCCCAAGCTCGTCCTGAGTACGTCGTCTTCCTTGATGAGGCGGTACCGCATCCCGTAGTTCAGGTCGTCGTTGGACAGCCGCTGGAGGAACAGCCGGAAAACGTCCAGCCCCGCCTGCTTGCCGCCGTAGCCATTCATGAAGCGGACGTTGACCCGCCACAGAGCCTCGCGCGTGGGCAGACCCTTCCCCAAAGCTTCGGTGATAACCTCAGCGGCTATTTTTCCGCCCATCATCGACGGGCCGATGCCTCCGCCATGAATGGGATTGACTTGACAGCCCGCGTCGCCGACGAGGACCACGCCGTTTCCGACAAGTGAATATAGGGGTCGCCTCGTCGGGACTATGCCTCCCCCGCCGTGGACGACCGTTGAGCCTTCGAACATGGGCATCGACAGAACATGGTTGTACAGGAGGTCCTTCGGGTTCGGGTGCCCTTTTGCGGCTGCGACTCCGAGTCCAACGTTGACCCTCGTTTCGCCCTCCGGGAAAATCCAGTAGTAGCCGCCGGGCGCCTTCTCGAGGTCCAAGTAAATCTGGCAGTAGTCGGGCTCTTCGAACTTCGTCTTCAGCTCGCGTATTTCCCTGTAGCAGACTTCCGTGTCCTCGCTTTGCACCTCGTTTTGGAGCCCAATTTCCAAGGGCATCTTGCTTCGGACCGCGGATGAGACGCCGCTTGCGTCAACCGTGACCGCTCCCGTCAGTTTGGTTTTCGTTTCATCCTTCAGACTTCTAGCCTCGACGCCTTTTACGAACCCGTCTTCGACGATTGGCTCCAGAGCGTGAGTCGAGTCGACAAGCTCAGCCCCCGCGTCCAAAGCGTACTTCAGAAGCCTCTGCCCGAAGAGGTAGCGGTTAATCATGAAGCCCGTCAACCCTTCCCCAGCGATTCGGAACTCCGTCTGCAAGTCGGGAGAAAAAATGTTAATTCCCGTTATGTCGCCTTCCTTTTCCCGACCAGTAGGATACGTCAAGCCCAAGTTGTCGAAGTGGTGCTTCCCGAGGGCGTCGCCGCACACCTTCTGCCCAATAGTCTCCTTGCTTTTCCTGTCGACCAGACAGACCTTGAGCCCCGCGGAGGCAGCTGTCTTCGCTGTCATGCAGCCTCCGGTCCCCGCGCCTACCACGACAACGTCGTAACGCTTCATGATGCAACCCTTCCACGATGTTTGATGATTTTGGCAGTTTGTTTCGGTGTATTGTTTACACTGAATTGAAAAATTGACTATATAAACCATAAAGTAAGCCCGCACACACCGAGTATGAAGGTCCCCATCACCGGGCAGTTGTCTTTTGTTTCGTAGAATTGTGCTGACGGAAACAAGGAGGGCTAATTTTCACCAGCGGTTTGCGCCGTATTTGTCTTCGAGCAGCTGCCGGGCCTTTCTCATAGCGGGGTAGGGCTTCATCACCGTGGAGCCGAGGTCCAGTTTCAGCCACTCCTCGTAGATGGCGGAGACCTTCTTCACAGTCACGAACCTCCTCCGAATCTTCCTCGCCATTTCCAGCGCACGCTGCCTGTCAATTCCGTCGCGGCTTGCCTTCCTGTACAAGGTCTTGTACCCTTCGACGATTTTGGCGGTTTCCTTAACGACTCGTCTCCCAGTTTCGTCCACGAGCCTGTCCACCGCCTTCGAATTCACGACGACCAGACGGGGGACGATTGCCGCGTTCTCGTCGAACTGGCGGACCAGCTCCCAGAAGCCGCCCGCGTTCACAAGCCTCCCCTTCTTGTCGAAGAACCGCCTGTGCGGAAACGCGCATACCCCGGGGCTCAAGCGGAGGCAAGGCGCCCTCCTAAGCCAGCTCCTCACCTTCTCCTTCTTCATATCCCTCGCGGCTTTGTAAGCTATGACGATGAGGCTACCGAGCTCCTTCTGCTCCCCGCCGTTCGCGAGGTCGGGCTTCCTTATCTCGCGCGTCCTCCTCAGAAGCACGGACGAACATTTTTGGAGGATGGTCCTCGCCGCTGGCAGGTCCTGCTTGTTGATTGCCCAAAAAAATCCGCGTATCTGTCTACAACCCAAGGCTCTAAGCTGTTCCTCTACCTGCCTGCGGTTCTCGGCGCTGAGTGGCGGTCTGTAGGCCACGTAATAAACCATGCTCGGTCAATGATGGAGGTTGTTTATTCGTTTTTTGCCAAAAAGGTTACGAACTGGACGAGGCGGAGGACCTAGGAGGAGTTTGTCTGCCTCTTTTTGAGGTCGTCGTAAATTTGCTCCGCCACTTCCTTGTGGCTTCTGGAACCCGTGTTGATGACCAAGTCATAGTTGTGCGGGTCGAGCCAGTTGCTCTTAAACAGCTTGTCGACCATGTGCTGCCTTTCGCCGTCACTCACCCGGATGGCTTCCTCGGCTTCTTCGACTGAAATTTTGCGGGTCTTCGCGATGTGCTTCGCCCTCGTCTCAAGCGGCGAGACCAGCAGAACCTTGAGGACACCACGCTTCTTGAGAAGCATGAACGCTGACCGCCCCTCCACGATGGTGTCGCCCTGCTCCAGCAGGTCGTCAATTTCGCCTGCAATCATCTTGTCCAGGTCAACCTCGCCCGAGGCCACGTGCCTCTCGAACTCGCCCAAGGACTCGTCGGGGTCGACGGCTCTGAAGTCGATAACTATGCTCTTAATGACAGAGGCTGAGCTGATGACCTTTATCCTCAGCATCTCCGAAAGAATCTGCCCGACCTCGGTGCACCCGGAGCCCAGTTCCCCACAAACTGCGACGTGCATTTCTGTTCCACCATCAGCAACTAAACGCGCAAATTGTTTAAAAACATTGTTCTGCGAAGTCTGTTCAATGACTGTGCATGGCTAGGTGTTCGGTCCCACGGCAACACCGTCCCCCCTCACGTCGGCAGAAAGCACAGACACCTTGCCCTTTCTCGCGCCGCAGTGGGCTACGCCTGTCCCGCCGGGATACCTCTGACGAACAATTTCATGACCCATTTTTTCTAAACCGCGGAGACCTTTGAATCCTTCTTCGACGATTACCTTTTTGCCTCCGTCCCACAGGAACCTCGGAGAGTCGACGGCTTCCTGCAGGCTCATGCCGTAGTCCACGAGGTTCGTCAACAACAGGACGTGCTGCTGGGGCCTGTAGTCTCCGCCGCTGGCTCCGAACGCGAACACCCCGTCCTCCTTGGATGTGGCGATGACCGAGGACAGCGTGTGCAGAGGTCTCTTCCTGGGCTTGAGCCTATTCGCCCCAGTTTTGGTGAAGTGGGTGCCCCTGCAGTTGAGGAAGACGCCCGTCTTCGGCTCCACGAGGGCTGACCCGAAGCTGTAGTAGATGCTCTGGATGGCTGAGACGACGTTCCCTAGCTTGTCGAAGACGACGAAGTTGGTCGTGTCCCCAGGCCTCAAATGACCACCCTCGGACACGGCGTCAAACCTTACGCTTTCAGACAGCTCCTTAGCGTGGCTTTTCGAAAGAAGTTCTTCCAACGGTATCTCGACGAAACGGGGGTCAGCGAGGTAGAGGTTCTTATCCGCGTACGCTTTTTTGGCCGCCTCCACGAACAGGTGAACCCTTCTGCCGCTGAAGGCTCCCAGCTCGGCAACGTCGAAGTTTTCGAGGACGTTGAGAAGCATGAGGGTCGTCGCGCCTTGGCTGTTCGGAGGAACCTCGTACACGTCGAAGCCCCTGTACGCGGCCTTCAAGGGTTCGACCCACTCGGCTTCGTACTCCGCGAAGTCGTCGACGCCGTGGACGCCGCCCTTGGCTCCAAGGTACTCGCACATTCTTTCAGCGACCCACCCCTCGTAGAAGACACGAGGGTCAGAAGTGACGCTCTTGAGGGTCTCAGCCAAAGACTTCTGAACGAACAGCTCGCCCGGCGCAAGCGGCTCTCCGCCTCTGAAGAGGAGCTGCTTCGCCAGTGGCTCCGTCAGCCTCGATGTGCTGTTCCGTATCGCCCTGTGCAGACCGAAGGAAACGGGGAACCCTTCCTCCGCTATCCTGATGGGGTCTTCCGCGAGTCTTCTGAATTCGAAGGTGCAGAATTTCCGCTGGATTTTGTTCAACCCGTCGACCACGCCCGGGACCACGACGGCGTGGGGCGACCCCGCTGGAATGCTGTCCAGCCCTTCGCTCCTCAGGGTTTCGAGGCTTAGCCTCTTCGGAGCCCACCCGCTCGCGTTGACGCAGTGCACCTTCCCGGTTGACGCTTCGTAGAGGAGGGCGAAGAGGTCGCTGCCCAGCGAACCAAGGCTCGGTTGTGTAACTGACAGCGTCAGGCTCGTGGCGACAGCTGCGTCGAACGCGTTGCCGCCTTCCGAGAGGATTTTTTGTCCCGCGATGGAGGCGAGTGGATGCTCGGACGAGACTCCGCCCGACGTTCCCATGAACGGCGCCTTCAGAGCCACCTTCCTCACCTGCGATGCTTCTTGTTCAGGTCATTGCTCGTTTTTGATATTTATGTCATTTCTGTCGCGTCTTGCCTTGGCCGAAGACAGAGGCTTGGTGTTCGTTCGGATAGTTTTTCTTCCGGATGGATTTGCCGTCGGAACCTCGGCATGATAAACGTTTTATTCCGAAAACAAGCATTGTCTATACTAGACTGCGAGACAAATGTTCTAAAAAGTGAGCCTCCATTGACGGCTGAGGGCGACTCGTCGCTTAGGAAGAAGGTCGAGGGCGAATTTTCAGAGCAAACCGTAGACGTCTCCAACCTCGTGAGGACGCTGGTGAAGAGCTTCCTCAGGTCCGACAGCAACTACGGCGCCATCACGGACGTGAAGTCCGACATTAACCGCATCTACGACCTGATAATGCAGTACATCGGGGTAGAGAAGATGGACGTCTACGCCCTTAAGCTCGACGACCGCATCCTACTGTCGAAAACAAGCGCCGACTTCGACAACGTCTACGAGGTGATCAAAACGAAGTCCGAGCTCGAGATAAAGAAGGACATGATCGAAATCTGGGACGACGCTGCCAGCAGGATACTGCACCTCATAATCGTGCCCGTCAAGAAGCACTTCCCAATCGAATACACGAACGAAAGGGAAAAGGCGAAAATCGTCGCAAAAGTCTCCCTGATGACGTGGACCCTAAACCCGCTATAAAAAAAAGAAAAACTGAACCGTCTACTAATATTCTTAGAAAATTTTTAGCGAAGGGGCTTTTCTTTTCTGCCCAGTACCAGTTCGTTCAGGGAGACGCCGTTGACGGTGCTGACCTTCCACCTGATTCCGGGGATGTCGCCCATCGCCCCTCCCCTTGATCCGCCGATGCCCTCGACGACGACCTCGTCGTGCTCGTCCACGGAGTTCAGAGCGCCGTCACCGGGTAGGAAGGCCGTGATGACCTTGCCATTCTTGATGAGCTGGGTGCGGACGCACTTCCTGATCGCGCTGTTGGGTTGCTTGCTCTCGCGGCCGACCTTCTCGAGCACGATGCCGCGGGCCATGGGGGCGCCTTCGAGGGGGTCAGACTTGATGTCCAGCCTGAGTATGCGGCGGGAGTAGTTGATGTTGCTCCAGCGGAGCTTCTTCCTTTTCCTCTGGAGACTTCTCGCCGCGAACTTGCCCTTAGGCGATTTTCCCATTGTTCCACCCTTGGTGCTTCTTTCAATCCTTGTTTCGGTTTTGCATTACAGCGAACGTGGTTCTTCATTTTAAACGTTTCTGTTACCGTTCTGATAGGCATGTGACTTTATCATCCGCGGTCTGGCTGAAGGGCGCTACATGATGGAGACGTTGTTGATGTCGAAGTAACGCTTCGCCAGGAACCTTATCCTCTCGGCGTTCTTGCCGTTCTTGCCGATCGCTATCCCCTTGTCGTGGGGGTCAACCGACACTACGGCTATTTTCTTGCCGTCAGGCCTCTCGGAAATGCGTATCTCCTTGAGCTTGGCAGGCTTCAGGGCGTTCTTGATGAACTGCGATGGCTCTTCCGAGAACTCGATTATTTCGTGCTTTTTGCCCGTCATCCTTTCGAGGTTCGAGATGTTCTTTCCCCTCCTCCCGATCGCCATCCCGACGTCGCCCTCCTTGATTATGAAGATGACTCGCTCGTTGTCCTCGTCCACGATGCAGTCTCTGACCGTCGCGCCCGTCATGCTTTCGAATAGGGCGATGAACCTCATCTCTCGGTTCGTGAATTTTATGCCTTTAGACATTGCGGTCCTCCGCAATCTTGACTATGTCAGAGTCGCCGTGGTCCCTGATCGCCATCGCCGAGACAACGAACGGCTTGCCACACACCCTCCCAAGCTCCACGCTTGTCTTGGGGTAGGCTAGGAACGGTATCTTCGAGAGCTTGCAGTAGTGCTCGAGATCCTCGCGCACCTTCTTGGGGCAGTTGGACGCCGCGATGACGAGTTGAACCTTTCCGCTCATGGCGCTATTTATGGTGGAGTTTGCCCCAAACAAGACTTTACCCGTCTTAACAGCGATTGCCAGCGAAGTGTTTAGGTCAGCCACTCGGTTTCTCCTCCTTGGTCTCAGGTTGTGCCGATGAGGTTTCAGGTTGCGCTGCGGTCATGTAAATTTCCACAAGCCCAGTCCCAATGGGTATGGACTGGCCGACTATTACGTTTTCGGTTACTCCCTTAAGCAGGTCGTTTTGCCCCTTGACCGCTGCGTCGACGATGTTCGGAACCGTGATTTCGAACGCCGCCTTCGCGAGGACGCTGGACTTCCCGCCGCTGACTCCGTGCCTTCCGATCTGCCGGACGTTGCCCGTCGCAGCCATGATGTCGGACACAAGCATGATGTGCCTCAAGTCCACGTCAAGCCCCTGCTCGTCGAGGACGCCTGCCGCCTCCGAAATGAGGGCGTTCCGGGCAGCCTCCACCCCTAGGGTCTTGGAGATTTCGTGAATGTTGTTCGTCGTGGTCCGCGTGGGGTCGACTCCAGGGATTTCGAGAACCTTAGTGAGGTTTGACCCGTCAGTCCTGATGACCCACTCGCCCTTCTCCTCCATGACTAGGACCCTCTTTATCCCTGAGACACCGAGTACGTGATGCGCTGAAACGTGGTCCAGCAGCCTTCTCGAAGCGACTGGCTTCTTGGACTCGACGAAAACCTTGTTGTCCTCGAGCCTTACCGAGTACTTCGGCAGGTTGAGGGACTCGAACACCGCGTCTATCGTTGTGCCGCGGTCTTTCAGCTTGTTCGGGTCGAACTCGACGACCACGCCTTCGGATTCGGGGTTCAGGTACAGCGTCTCTGCGACGTCCTGGATCGTGGTGTAAAGCATTCTGCGGGCGACCTCCTTCGCCTTCTCAAGGTTCTTGGCGCTCCCTTTCTCGAGGTAGATCGTCATGGTCGGCGTTGATGGCTCTCTCCTCGCGTCGACAATCTCGATCAGGCGGGGTAGCCCAATCGTAACGTTTTGCTCTTTGACGCCCGCGTAGTGGAACGTTCTCAGGGTCATCTGGGTGCCGGGTTCGCCGATTGACTGCGCCGCGATTATGCCGATGGCTTCGCCCGGCTCGACGAGAGCCTGCTTGTAGTGTTCAACCGTACGCTTGACAGCGAGTTTCACACCCTCCTTAGGCAGCTTCGCCCTCTCGAGGTTTTCCCTGAGCTCCCTCACGAGCAAGGGCGTCAGCTGGTCCTTCACGCCTTCTAGCTGCTCGTTGATGAATTCGACTGAAGCTGCTGTCCCTTTCTCCACGGAAAGCTCGATCTGGTCAACGAGCCTGCTGACGTTCACCGCCTTCCCGTGGTCACTCCGAGCCGGGTCAACCCCGTCCTCGCCGTACTTGAACTGCACGATGTCCCCAATGGAGTTCCTCACGGTATCATCGTACTCGACGCGGAGGTGCTCCATCGCGTTAATCAGTCGCCTCTGCATGTAACCGCTCTGCTGGGTACGGACTGCGGTATCCACGAGACCCTCGCGACCGCCCATGGCGTGGAAGAAGAACTCAACCGGGTCCAAGCCGTCCCTGTACGAGGAGTTGACGAATCCCCTGGCCTTCGGAGATGGGTCGCCGGCGTTGAAGTGGGGCAGAGCCCTGTCGAGGTAGCCCCTCATGATCCTTTTTCCGCGCACGGACTGCTGTCCGAGGCAAGCAGCCATCTGGCCGATGTTCATGGTTGAGCCTCGGGCGCCGCTTCTCGTCATGATGACTCCGGCGTTGTTCATGTCGAAGTCCAAGTCAGCCGCCTCGCCCGCCTTCTCCCTCGCCTTCGACAGCTCGTCCATGACGTAAATCTCGAACGACTCGTCAAGACTTTGCCCGGGCAGTCTCTCAAGTTTTCCTTCACGCAGCTCCTCGGTTAACTTGTCCACTTCCTTCTCTGCGTGTTTAATTGTCCGCTGGATCTTTTGCCGGGCGTTCGGCGTGAGGTCCAGTTCGTCGTAGGAGTACGACATGCCTCGAAGCGACACGAATTCCGCCAATAGGCGGCTTATCTTGTTGAGGAATTCCCGCCCCTCGTTCGTTCCGTAGTCCTTGATAATCCTGTGAAGTAGGCCTTCGGATTTTTCCGCGCCTATCGAGTTCCTGTCGATTACACCGCTTATCAGCTCGCCGTTCTTTATGACGACGTAGGCGTCGTACTTGCATTCAGTGCGTAGGCATTCCTTGCAGTTTTGGCAGATGCTCGCTTTCAGGGTGTAGTTCAGGTCCTTGGGCAGGAAGAGGCTGAATATCTGTTTCCCATTCCACAAGGACTGAGGCTTAGTCTTCACGGGGTCAGGTAATGGGCCTTTGTAGCCAGCCGCGACCAGAAGCTCGCATACGTCCTTCTTCGTAAGGTACGTTACTTCGGGTTTACTGCGGGTAAGCAGGTAAGCGCCGCTGATGAAGTCCCGGATTGCGCCGATTATCGGTCCCCCGAACCTCGGCGACAGGATGTGGTCCTGGACCTGCATGAGGATTCTTGCTTCGGTCTGGGCCTCTTCGCTCTGGGGAACGTGGAGGTTCATCTCGTCCCCGTCGAAGTCCGCGTTATACGGCGGGCAAACGCACAGGTGCAGGCGGAACGTCTTGTAGGGGAGTACCTTGACGTAGTGAGCCATTATGGACATCCTGTGAAGCGAAGGCTGCCTATTGAAAATCACGACGTCGCCGTCCCGGATGTGCCGCTCGACGACGAATCCCGGCTCAACCGCCTCGGCAACTTTGTCCCTGTCAATCACGAACTCCAGCCGCACACGCTTCCCGTCTGGCCTGACGATGTACAGGGCGCCCGGGTACTTATCCGGACCGTTGTTGACGAGCTGCTGCATGTACTGCAGGTTCCACTGGGTAACCTTCTCAGGAACCGAAAGCTTGGACGCGATTGCAAGGGGCACGCCGACCTCGCCAATGTCGAGGTTCGGGTCTGGGCTGATGACGGTGCGGGCTGAAAAGTCAACTCTCTTTCCTGATAAATTACTTCTGAATCGTCCCTCCTTGCCCT
>CAZOKM010000033.1:0-15946 GCA_964580405.1 uncultured Candidatus Bathyarchaeia archaeon
TTATAGACTAGATTTTTTTAAATACGCTTTCAATTAATGATTACCTTGACCTAATTAAAAACAACAAATTCTTTTTTGTTCTAAACTTACACCTTCATCAACCTTGGAGACCCAGCCGTTCTTTGCGCCGACACTCAGGCAGGCGCCAATGACTTTCTTTCCGACTTCTTCGTCCTTGACCAGCGCGATTATGCTTCCGCCCATGCCCGCGCCCGAAATTTTCGTGCCGTAGGCGCCAGCGTCGAGGGCTCCACAGCAGATGTCGTCTAGCTTCGGCAGACTGACGTCGTAGAGGTCCCTGAGCATAGCCTGCTGGTCGTTCATCACCTCGCCCAGAATTCGGTGGTTCAGCTCCGAGGACGGCCCGTTTTTGACCTTTTTCCACCTTTCCTCCCCGAAGTAGAGATTGGCTTCTGTGTTACCTATTTTTTCGCGGCGTAGAATTTTGAGGGCGAACTCGGTTGACTGCTGCATCCTCAGGGTGAAGAGGATTCGGCTCCTCGCCTTCTCGTCCAGGACCGAAAGGTAATCCTCAATCTCGGCTTCGTCCATTTTTTCCCACTTCGGCTCGTTGAATGAAAAGCCAAGTTTTCTCTTCAATGATTCGGAGACCACCTCGCTTTCCATGAGCGCCCTGAGCCCCCTGTTGATGTCCTCCTGCCTCCGCGGGTGGATGTCCGCCGTGGAGTGCCTGATTCCCGAGTCGACGATGGCGAAAGTCAGGTCCTCGAACGGAAGCGGCTCAACATTGTAGGGGGGCACGCACACGAGCCTGATGATGCCGCCAAAGGCGACGCCGTACTGGTCCAGCCTGCCGCACGGGATGCCCGCCTCCCTGTTCTCCGCGGCGAAGGCGACCTCAGCCAAGTCGTGTTTCGACAACCCTAGCCCGTAGGTGTGGTTCAGCAGCTCAGCGAAGCCGACCTCAAGTGCTGCGCTACTGGATAATCCAGAACCGACGGGGATTTCGCTCTTTATCGTCACGTTCATGCCGCGGAGCTTCTCGGACAGTCCTTGTTTTACTAGCACGTTCACGACGCCGCGGAGGTAGTTGCCAAAGAACCTGCCTTCAAGCATTTCGTTGACGCCGACTCGGAAGCTGTCCGTTGAGCGTTCGCTCAGCTTCTGCAGGTCGAGAGAAGTAATTGTGAAAGTGTCGTCTTCTGCGGGTTCACCTTTGAAGTGCATTCTCAGGTCGATACCGACGGGCACGACGGGCAACCCCTTGTAGTCCTGATGCGTGTTAAGGAAGTCCGCTCTTCCGGGCGACGAAACCTCAACCGTCCTTTTCATGAACCGAAGCCTCCCTAATTTTCAAGGTCCTCAGATTTTTCAGGTTGATGACGAGTTCTGCAGCTCCTCGGCCTTCGCCTCGGGCGAGTAGTCGAAGGTTATGGCTCCGGAGCCGCTTTCGACGCTCGCGAAGTACTTTATCTTACCCTTCTCGCGGTATGGCGGGTAGAACTCGACGTGGAAGTGGTAGTGCGGGTACGGCTTCCCGTCCGTGGGCCTCTGGTGCAGAACCATCATGTACGGGAAGCTCTCGCCAAACAGGTTCTCGAACTTCCTGAGGACGATTTTGAGGATTGAGGCGAAAGCCGTCTTCTCTTTGTCCGTCAGGTCGGTCAGTGCCGCCGCGTGCCTCTTCGGGTACACCTGGACACCGTAAGGCCAGTGGGTAAAATATGGCAGGAAACAGATGAAGTCGTCGTTCTCGCAGACAACACGGACTCTTTCCTTCAATTCCTTCTCAATTATCGTGCAGAAGAGGCAGCTCCCCGTCCTTTTCATGTACTTACGGCTCGAAGTCAGCTCCTTCTGGATGGTGGACGGGACGAACGGGAAGGCGTAGAGCTGGCCGTGCGGGTGGTCGAGGGTGACGCCGATTATTCTGCCCTTGTTCTCGAAGATGAAGACGTACTTCACGTAGTCTCTTGCGCCGAGCTCCTCGAACCGCTGGGTCCACAGGTCAACCACGGCGCGAATGTTGGCCACGGACAGGTCGGCAAGGCACGCGTCGTGCCTTGGCGTGTAGATGAGGACCTCGCAGACGCCCTTGGACGGCAGAGAACGGTACAACCTGTCACCCACAACGTCGGGCGGTGGAGGGTCAGGCCGCAGGGCGGGAAACGCGTTCGGCAGGCTCAGGACCGTCCAACCCTCCTTTGGGACCTCCTTCGAGCCGGGACAGAACGGGCAATAGCCTTGGGGCAGCACCGGGCGGTCGCCCCTCTTGCCCGAAACGATGACCCACTGCTCCATTATCGGGTCCCACCTGAGCTCCATTGGTGCCTAAATCCTCCTGTCCTGAACAAAGTTCACGTTGGCAACTTCTATTTGCGGACGGGCTTTTATCGTTTTTACTGTGTCCGCTTCCTTTTTGCCTTGAAGCATTTCAGGACGATGCCCGTTTCCTTGAATCCGAGTTTTTTGTAGACTCTCAGCGCCGCGTGGTTGTCCTTCGAGACCCACAGCACCGGCGTCTTGCCCAGCCTGAACGATTCTTCGACCAGAGCGGAGCACACGGAGGTCGACAGCCCCCGATTCCTCATGTGCGGGGCGGTGAACACGCCTCTGATGAGAGCCACGTCGTCGATGTGCTCCGAGACGGTGGCGCACGAAGCCAACTGCCCGTCCGCGTATCCGCCGTAGGCGAAGCCCTTGTTGACGGCGTTCTGCACCATGCTCCTCAAATCTTGGCCTAGGTTTTTAAAAACCTCGTCGAGGTCTTCAGCTCCGAGTTTCTTCACAACGTGTTTGATTGCAGGCATGAAGGTCGCTGAGTCCATTTTCATGACGAAAAAAGTCGTAATCTCGCCCTTGCTCAAGGGGTCCATGCGCTCAACGGGCTCGAAGACCTTTTTAACCGCCCTCAGATGGTCCGGCTGTACAACGAGGCCAGGCTCAGCCAAGTCAATTTTATCTAGGAGCTCTGGCATGGTTTCTGGTTCTCCGTGCGTGTGGACGATTCTTCTGTCGTACTCGAAAACGTAGCCCACGACTTCGGCGTCCCTGAGGGCGACCCAGATTCTCGTTTTTTCACGCGCGTTCTGGAGGTCGCAGAGGGTGAAGATGTGTCGAACCTTATCCTTGTTCAGGTAGCTTAGGAACAGTCGTTCATCCGTGTCCTCTAGGGGGACGACCCGAGTCGGTTCCTGCATCGTTCCTCGCCAGCAAATTCCTTTGTGCGTAAAACAATCTTCATTCGTTGATTTATTAGCCTATACCTTGCAGCGACGCGTTTCCACCCGAAACGTTCGGGTCCCGAGATATATCCGCATAACATGTTCATTGTCGAGCTCAGTGCCATGGATGGCTGAGCTAGCTTTATATGGAAATCCGCGTCTTGAAAGAGACCCTGTAGTTCGTGAGGTGGGCAACGTGGCTGAAGCAAACATTAAGCTGAACACTGATGGGCTAGCGAGATGGAAATACGTCGTCGCCGCCATCGTAATCAACCTTTGCTTGGGCGCAGTCTACGCCTTCAGCATCCTCGTTCCCCCGCTTGAGGCGGAGTTTCACTGGACGAGAATCGAAACCTCGCCCGCCTTCACAATCGCCCTGCTTACTTTCGCCCTGTCCATGATACCAGCGGGGAGGCTGCAGGACCGGAGGGGACCGAGAACCGTCGTAACCATCGGCGGAGTCCTTATCGGCGTGGGGATGATCCTGTCGAGCTACACGAGCTCTCTGCCGTGGCTGTACGTGAGCTACGGGGTTCTCCTCGGACTCGGTATCGGGTTCGCTTACGGTGCGCCGATCGCGACCTGCAGCAAGTGGTTCCCCGACAGGAAGGGGCTCATCACTGGGCTGGTCGTGTTCGGGTTCGGCGGTGGAGCCATCCTGTTCGCTCCGCTGTGGACCTTCTTCATCACCAACTATTCGTGGCAGTTCAACTTCCTCGTCTCGGGCTTGCTCTTCATGGCGCTAACCGTGACCTCAGCCCAAATCATGAAGAACCCGCCCAAGGACTACAAGCCGTCAGGTTGGAACCCGCCCGAGAAAACCAAAGTAGCCAAGACCGATTTTGAGCCAACAGCCATGATCAAGACTTTACCGTTCGTTCTCATCTGGGTGAGCTACTGGTTCGGCACCAACGCGGGCTTGATGATCATCAGCCAAGCCAAGCAGGTTTCGATGGAGATCGCGGGGATGGACAGCCTGCAGGCTTCGTTGGCGGTCTCGATACTTGGAGGGTTCAACGCCGTGGGCAGAATTCTGTGGGGGTTCGTTGGAGACAAAATCGGTAGAGAAAAAGCCTTGACGATGGGTTTTCTGGGATGCGCCACAGCTCTATCCATTATCAGCGTGGTTTCTGAGTCTACCCTCTTCCTCGTTGGACTGTGCCTCATGGGTCTGTGCTTCGGCGGTTTCCTCGCATCTTACCCAGCCTTGACCTCAGACCGATACGGGAGCAAGAACTTGGGGGTGAACTACGGCGTCGTCTTCACCGCTTACGGCGCAGGCAGCGTCCTCGGACCGATTATGGCAAGCTACTTCAGGACGTATCAGGGGTCGTACCTTCCCGCCTTCTACATCTCGATTGTCTTGGCCATTCTCGGTATGGTCATATCTTTGTTTCTGAGAAAAAAGGCGCAATAAACAACCATTACTTGTATGATGGATTGGCTTCTTGGTCTGATAGCTTTTTGCCTTTCTCCAGCATCGCCATGACTTCGTCAACATGGTTGAAGTAAATGGACTCTCTAACGTACTGACTGCGTGGTCTTGGGATGTCGATTTTGACTTCGCCGACGAGTCTTCCGGGACGAGGCGCCATGACCAGCACCCTGTCCGCCATGTAAACCGCTTCCTCAACATTGTGGCTTACCATAATCGTGCTGTTGGGTGGAGCGGAAGGGTCGCGCCAGATGTTTAGGGTTAGCTCGCGAAGCGTTTTAGCGGTCAGCTCATCAAGTGAAGAGAAAGGCTCATCCATGAGCAGAATCACTGGACGCAGGGCAAGCGCCCTCGCTATTCCCACCCGCTGCTTCATGCCGCCTGAAAGGTCGTGCGGGTAAGTGTTTTCGAACCCGTCGAGCTGAACCATTTTCAGGTAGTCCTGAGCGGTGCGAGCTCGGTCCTCCTTCTTCACCCCGAGCACCTCCATCGGCAGCTCAACGTTCTCCAGCGCCGTCTTCCACGGCAGCAGTCCGAAAAGCTGAAAGACCATCGAGATTTGCGGAATCGGGTGGGTAACAGGCTGACCCTGAAATAGTATTCTGCCCGAATCAGCTTTTTCCAAGCCAGAAATTATTCTCAGGAGGGTCGATTTTCCGCAGCCCGAGGGTCCGACGAGGCACACGAACTCTTCGTCTCCGATTGAGAAGCTGACTTCGTCCAAGACGAGTATTTCGGATTTGCCGTTTGCGAAGGTTTTCTTTATATTTTCTATCGTAAGCAATATCATTGTTTACACCTCAAGGTGGTATCTTTCAAATTTTCTAAGCAGGCGCCGCCAAATGAAGCCTTCCATGGATAGAACGATCGTTGCGATTACTCCCAAAATGAAGACAAGCACAACGGTGTTCCCGAACTGGTATCCAGCCTTGTCAAGCAGCGAGCCGATGCCCGGGATCGAGAGTGGCGGAATGGACGGGTCCGAGGAAGGCATGTACTCGGCGAATATTATGGTGTTCCAGCCTGTCCCCCACGAAAGTATGCTTCCCGTTACTATGGAGGGCAGGATGAACGGGATGACTATGTGGGTGACCCGCTTGAAACCCTTGAACCCGAAGAGCTCCGCCATCTCGTTAATCTCCGTGGGAATGTTCTTCGTCGCGCTGACGATGTTGAGGAACATGTACCAAATCATGTCCAGAACGAGCATCGTTATGCAGGTGAGCTCGAGAGCAACTTGTGGTGAACCGAAAACTCCGTTTAATCCGAGGAACATCACGGGGAACAAGGCAAGAATCGGCACCCCTTGACCGATGTCGTAGATGGGATAAATGATGGTCGCCAGACGCTTGTGCTCAGCCGCTAAAACACCCAAGCCGATTGCGACCACGAGAGAGATAACATATGCAATTGTGAGTCGACTCATGGTCAAAAAGATCAGCACGGGCAGGCGGGAAAGCTCATCCGCAGGCGGACTGGTAAAGCCCTGTTGTATCATTTCCAGCGAAGGCAGGTGGTCGCTCTGCAGATACAACACAATGAATACTGCCGCAAAAGCTAGAATTACCGCGGTGACTTTTTCGACCTTTGAGTACTTTCTTAGGCTTTGAGAAACTATGGAGAAGGACTTGGGCCAGTGTATGCTGCCGAAGTGGAACCATTGGACTGACCTTGCGACGCCGATTTTTCCGACTCCCGAAAGGTCCATTCTGATGATGGGTTTGTAGGTGCCCGTGTTCGCCCTTTCCATGAGCTGGTGCCAAGTCAGGATGTTGAAGTACACCACGATGAAGGTGATGAAGATTAACAGCATTATCGCGAAAGGCATGTCTTCATAGAAATAGGAAGCCCTCGCGAGTAGATAACCCAACCCGCCCGAGGGCGGAGACACCACCTTTCCCTCGTACTGGATGTATTCAGCGGCAATCATGAAGAACCAGCCGTCGCACCACGCAAGGTTTGCGCCCGCAACCACCGTAGGCGCAATCGCGGGGAGAATGATGTGCCTTACGTACCGCCAGCCGCTCACGCCGAAGCCCTTGGCTGATTCGACGACGTTGGTCGGTATGCTTTTGACTGCGCCCAGCACGCCGAAGAAGATTGCCCAAGCCATCGACGTGAAGAGCAGTATGATGACCGAGAGCTCGATCCCCCAAGGACCCAGCAGGAACAGGAACCCTATGACCATAGGGAAATATCCGAGTATAGGGATCGACTGCAGAAGGTCAATGAACGGAGTCAGCACCATCGAGGCAATCCTGTTCGTCGCAGCCAGAATACCGAATGAGACTCCCCAAGCAATCGAAATAATCAATGTTATGACTATTCGAGAAATCGTGCTGAACGTGTAAAGGGGCAAATTCGCAGCCTCAGGGTTCAACGACTTGGTCATGATCAACCAGCCCATGACGCACAGGACGATGAGCCCGCCCACGAAGCTAGCTATATATTTCTTCAAATCGGTGCCCCATTTTTGAATGAACGTAAAAAACAGAAACGCTGTAGGTCGATTTAAGTCTAACTGGTCAACCAAAAAACGCCAACAACAGCTGAAACAACGATTTTCCGTCACAAAACCGTCCACAATGAAGATTAGGACACACAATACCATTGAACTTTAAACATCAAACTTAAATCACGGAGCCCACCAAATTAGGACAGCCCAGCTGGGACGAGAAAAGGGCCCGTGAAACGGCGCCCAAACAGGCATCGTTCGGGAAGCGTAGCCAGGACAACGCGCTGGCCCTCTAAAGCCACTCGAATGGCTGAGGGAAGCCGGAGACCCTGGGTTCGAATCCCAGCGGGCCCGCCAATATCTTGAATATTTATGAATGAGCAATGAAGTTTTCAAGTGAAAATTTTGTTACTCAGTATTGTTGACCGAAACGTTTTTTCCTTAGTTTCGGCGAATTGTATTTCTTAAAAAAGACTTAAAAGAAACGCTTTTTCAATCATTTAGAGTGTGGTCCGATGAAGAAGTACACCACCCGCGCTGAGAAACTCAAGAAACTGGAGGAGGCTTTGACCGCAGAGCAAGTGAAATCCAAAGAATGCTTGGATCGGATGATGTACCTGCAAGCGGACTTTGAGAACTATCGAAAACGGGTGGACAAGGAGACCCAGGAGATAACCCAGCGCAGCAACGAAAGGCTGGTCATCAACCTTCTGGGCGTTGTGGACGACTTGGGGCGAGCCATCCAAACCGGGCAAACGACGGACAACGCGAAGGCGTTGCTGGAGGGGGTCGAGATGGTCCAAAAGAAGCTGAGTTCGGTGCTGGAGCAGGAAGGCCTGACCAGAATCGACGCGGTCGGGAAGCCTTTTGACCCGAACATGCACGAGCTCCTCGCAAAGATACCTTCCAAAGACCGTGAAGAAGGAATAATCGTCGAAGAAGCCAGAAAAGGCTACGTTTTTAAAGGTAAAGTGATTAGACCAAGCGTCGTGAAGATTGCGTGCAGAGAGGGAGAAGTGAAACAGGATGAGTGAAACCAAAAAGAGAGAGCGAATTTTGGGTATTGACCTCGGAACCACGAATTCCGCGGCAGCCATCATGGAGGCTGGGAGACCCGTCACGATCCCCAGCGCCGAAGGACAAACCATAGCCGGGAAGATGTTCCCGTCAGTCGTGGCTTTCACGAAGGAGAACCAGCTCCTCGTAGGCGAACCAGCCGTGAGGCAGGCAGCCGTGAATCCCGACGGAACCATTTTCGAAATAAAGCGCAAGATGGGAACAGACTACAAAGCTAACATTTACGGGAAAGAATACACTCCGCAGCAAATCTCAGCCTTCATCCTGCAAAAGATCAAGAGGGACGCTGAGACCTTCTTGGCCCAAAAAATCAGCAAATGCGTGATCACGGTTCCCGCCCACTTCAACGACAACCAGAGGCAGGCCACGAAGGACGCTGGCGAAATCGCTGGCTTCGAGATCGCGCGAATCATTAACGAGCCGACGGCGGCTTCGTTGGCTTACGGACTCGACAAGCTGGAGAAGGAGATGAAGATCATGGTCTTCAGCTTCGGCGGAGGAACCAACGACACCACCATAATGGAGTTCGGCGGCGGCGTCTTCGAGGTCCTCGCGACGAGCGGCGACACGCGCCTCGGCGGAACGGACTTGGACAACGCCGTCGTCCAGCACCTCCTCAACGAGTTCCGCGAAAAGACGGGCACAGACATTAGCAACGACAAGATGGCCATGAGGCGGCTCAAGGAGGCGGCGGAGAAGGCGAAGATTGAGCTCTCGACGCTGACGACTACGGACGTCGACCTGCCGTTCATCGCCTCCGACAAGACCGGGCCGAAGCACCTGCATAGCACCCTGAACCGGGCGAAGCTCGAGCAGCTATCTCTCCCGATCGTAGAGAGGATCAGGGCTCCGATAACGCAGACTCTTCATGACGCGAAGCTCGAGCCCAAGGACGTCGACAAGATCATCCTAATCGGTGGGCAGACGAGGATGCCCCTCGTGAGGAAGTTCGTCGAGGACCTTATGGGCAAGCCCGCGGAGCGCGGAGTCGACCCGATGGAGTGCGTCGCGGTCGGCGCTGCAATACAGGGAGGCGTGCTGGCGGGCGAAGTCAGAGACCTCCTGCTTTTGGACGTCACCCCCTTGTCGCTGGGCATCGAGACGTTGGGTGGAATATTTACCAAGCTGATCGAGAGGAACACGACCATACCGACTAAGAAGAACCAGATTTTCTCGACGGCAGCCGACTTCCAGACCGCGGTCACCGTCAACGTCCTGCAGGGGGAGCGGTCGATGGCCGCAGACAACCTTTCGCTGGGCATGTTCAACCTGACGGGCATTCCTCCAGCGCCTAGGGGCGTGCCTCAGATAGACGTCACCTTTGACATCAACGCCGACGGTATTCTCAGCGTCTCAGCGAAGGACCTGGCGACGGGGAAGGAGCAGAAAATCACCATATCGGCCTCGACCAAGCTGTCTCAGAACGAGAAGGACCGCATGATGCGGCAGGCTGAGCAGTTCGCGGAGCAGGACAAGAAGCGGAAGGAGGAGGCTGAGCTGCGGAACACCGCCGAGTCCCTCATCTACACCGCCGACAGGACCAAAACTGACCTGGGGAGCAAGCTCACGAAGGAGCAGACCGACAAGATCGACGGCGCCGTCGGCGAGCTGCGGAAGGCGCTGGCGGACAACGCTGTTGACCAGATCAAGGCGAAGAGCGAAGCGTTGACGAAGACTCTGCAGGAGATTGGTTCTGCCGTTTACCAGCAGACCGCCCAGCAGCAACAGCAGCAACAACAGGCGGCCGAGGGGACGGCTGAGCAACCGCAGCAGGGGAAGGACGAGAACGTTGTGGACGCCGACTTCGAGGAAGTGAAGGACGACAAAAAACAGGAGCCCTGAATGGCTGGTTCTAGATGAGTGAAAAAAGAGACTACTACGAAGTCCTAGGCGTCCCCCAAAAGGCGACGAACGACGAGATAAAGAAAGCCTACCGCGAGCTGGCCCTGAAGTACCACCCCGACAGGAATAAGGCGCCCGACGCTGAGGAAAAGTTCAAGGAAATCTCCGAGGCCTACGCAGTACTCTCCGACGGCGAGAAGCGGGCGCAGTACGACCAGTTCGGCCACGCGGGCATCGACCAGAGGTACACGTCGGAGGACATCTTCCGAGGCGCTGACTTCGAAAGCATCTTCAGGGACATGGGCTTCGGGTTCGACAACATTTTCGACGTGCTCTTCGGCGGCGGACGCCAAAGAAGATACGGACCCCGAAGGGGTTCAGACCTGAGGTACGACATGGAAATCACGTTGAACGAGGCAGCCTTCGGCGCGGAAAGGGAAATCGAGGTGCCGTCTTCCGAAGCCTGCAACGTCTGCCACGGCAGCGGTGTTAGGCCCGAAGCTGGGAACGCGAGGTGCGCTAAGTGCAACGGGACGGGGCAGTTCAGGCAGACCAGGCAGACGGGCTTCATGTACTTCACGGAAACCAGACCCTGCCCGGTGTGCAGCGGAAGGGGAATCCCGCCTGAGAGCCTTTGCAGGAGCTGCAGGGGAACTGGGTACGTGCCGACCAGGAAGCGGCTGAAGCTGAAGGTGCCGCCGGGGGTGGACTCGGGCCACGTCTTGAGGTTAAACGGCGAGGGGGAGCCGGGAGGCAGAGGGGCGCCGAGGGGTGACTTGTACGTGGTCGTGGACGTTATGGCTCATCCGCTGTTCAGGAGGGAAGGGGACAACGTGCTCTGCGACGCGTACGTTAACGTTTTCCAGGCGTCTTTGGGGACGGAGATTGACGTGCCCACGTTGGAGGGGAAGGCTAAGTTGAAGGTTCCGGAGGGCACCCAGACGGGGACCACCTTCAGGCTGAAGGGCAAGGGCATACCGCACCTCCACGGCTGGGGCAAGGGCGACCAGTTCGTCAAGGTCGTCGTTCAGACCCCGAAGAACCTAACGAGGAAGCAGAAGGAGATGATGAGAGAGCTCGCCAAGGACATTGACGGCGAAGCAAGATTCAAGTGACGCGCGGCTTTTTCTTTAAATTAGCCTTTTTTTGGTTGCAGAAGTGTTTAGATATTTTCGGGGGAATTCATTAGTCATGGACAGCCGTGACGACTACGTTCTGAGGGTCTCCAACCTCAGCGTCACGCTCCAGGACCAGCCGATTCTGGACGATGTTAGCTTCAACGTCAAAAAGGGCTCGATCTTGGCGGTTGTGGGTCCGAACGGCGCGGGCAAAACGGTGCTCTTCAGGGCGCTGCTGAACCTCGTCCCGCACAGCGGTAAAATCGAGTGGCGCGGAAAAGCCAAAATTGGTTATGTGCCCCAGAGCCTCTCCGCAAGCGACGTGCCGATATCCGTCAGGGAGTTTTTGTCCCTCAAGAACCCGTCGAACGTGGAAGGCGCCCTCAGCTCGGTTGGGCTAGACAGTAAAACCATCGCGGAGAAGAGGCTCGGCGTCCTGTCGGGTGGGCAGCTCAGGAGGGTCCTCATCGCATGGGCCATCATCGATAAACCGGACGTTCTGTTGTTCGACGAGCCGACGACGGGCGTGGACCTCGACAGCGAGGAAGCCATCTACAGGATGCTGAAGGACCTTGCGGAGAAGAACGGGATAACGACGATCATCATCTCGCACAGCGTCCACATCGTCTCGGAATACTCGGACCACATGCTGGCCATCAACAGGTGCATGAACTTCTTCGGCGAATCCAAGCAAATCAACGACCAGTCCCTGCAGAAAGTCATCTACGGCGAGACGGAGTGCAAGCACGACTCAACCCCGACGGGTGACTGACTAGATGATTGAGACGCTGATTTTCAGTGTGGTGGTCGGAGCTGCCGTCGGAGTCGCAGCTGGCTACCTCGGGTCCCTCATGGTGCTGGAGAAGATGGCGCTCGTGGGCGACGCGCTGTCGCACGTGGCTCTGCCGGGACTCGCCTTGGGGATACTGTACGGCTTTAACCCATTCTTCGGCGCGTTCGCGTTCCTCTTCACTTCGGCTGTCCTAATCTGGCAGCTGAGCAGGATCACGAAGCTGTCCTTCGAGACGCTGGTGGGCGCGGTGTTCACGCTTTCCCTCGCCATCGGTATACTAATTATCCCTGAGCCGGAGCTGCTTGAGGCGCTTTTCGGCGACATAACCACGGTTGGTCTGATGGACGTGGCGATAGCCGTGGTCGTCTCAATCGTCGCCATATTTCTCACAAAGACAATTTACAACGGAATCGTCCTGAGCATGATCTCGGAGGAGCTCGCAATCTCGAAGGGCGTGAAAGTCGCTCGAACCAACCTGCTTTACCTTCTGCTCGTGTCCATGGCGGTCGCCATCGGCATTAAAATCACGGGAACCCTCCTAGTCGGCTTCCTGGTCGTCACACCCGCCGCGGCAGCGAAGACCATCAGCTCGAACCTACGCAAGTATTCGGTGCTTAGCTCGGTTTTCGGCGGAGCCAGCGCGGTTTCAGGCGTTCTGATATCGAGCTACCTGAACTTGCCCCCTGGACCGCTGGTGGTCCTGGCTGGAATCGCAATCTTTTTCGCGTCCATACTGACGAGACTGGGCAAGCCGTCCGCTTCCTAGCCGCTTCGGGTCGTCCATGTCTCGGGCATAATAAAAAGGGTTAAAAACGGAGAGCGGTATTGGGTTCGAAGAGTCTGCTTTGTGAGGCTGCGTTGAGGGTGGACGTGTGACGGTCATCAAATGTCGGTACTGCTCCTGCCAATTTTTCAGCCAAGTCGACTACGAGTTCCACCTGAAGACGCATTGGAAGCAGGCCAAGAACAGCGACGGCGAGTGGATGCCCTCTGAGGACGACTCTTACCTGACCAGCCGCATACGGAACTCTGGCTCCCTAGTCTTGGGCGGCTACAAGTACAGCCTAGTCGGCGACGGCAAAATCCTCTACCGGACGAGAATCGAGTACAACGAGTACTGAATGAACAGCCGAAAAAATGAACTTTTAATGAAGCTCGTTTTTGTGAAGACTAGACGATAAACCGTTTCTAGGATTTTACTTTTTCTTTGTCCATTGGGTGCAGGTGCGGACTCCTTCGACCGCGTCTTTCGCCGCCGCGTCTGCGCCGATTTTCTTGGCGTATTCGGGGGTTATGGGCGCGCCACCTATGATGATTTTGACCTTCTTCCTGAGCCCTTCCTTCTTGAGCAGCTTGACCACGCTTTCCATCTCTATCATGGTCGTCGTCAGGAGGGCCGACATCGCGATTATGTCCGGAGAGTCCTTCTTGACGGCTTCCACGAACTGCTCTGCTGAAACGTCCACGCCTAGGTCGACGATGTCGAAGTTCGCGGCCTTCAGGAGGGTCATGACGACGTTCTTGCCTATGTCGTGCAGGTCGCCCTTGACGGTTCCTATGACGATTTTGCCCGCGGACTTAATGTCTCCCGTCTTAAGATAAGGCTCCAAGACCAGCATGCCTTCCTTCATCGTTTCCCCTGCCATGATCAGCTCGGCTAGGAAGTACTCGCCGTCCTCGTACTTTTGTCCCACGACCTCCATGCCCTTCGCCATGCCCTCGACGACGGCTTTGTAGGCTGGGATTCCTGAGGCAACAGCTTCCTTGGACGCTTTCTGGACTCCCTCAATGTCCAAGTTGACGATGGCGTCCTTCAGCTTCGACAAGATTTCTTTTTCGCTCGGCATTCCGCTCTACCTTCCACGTTTTTCCAAATTAACCTACGAGCTTGTATAATTGCTTTTCCGTCAGCCGCGACTTTCAGGTCAGGGCAGGACGGCGGTCTTGATGCATTCACCCCTGCTCATCTTCAGCAAGGCGTCTTCCACGCCCGAAAGCGAAGTCCTCTCCGTGACAAGGGGTTTCCCGTTGAACCTCCCGCTCGCAATGAGCCTGTAGGCCTTGAGGACAGACGAAGGCGTGTGGTGGAAAATCCCCTTAAGCGTCAAGTCCTCGTAGTGAATCCTCTCAGTGTCCAACGAGACCTTCGCGCCCGACGGGCAGCCGCCGAAGAACAGCGTCGTCCCAGCCTTCCTCGTCATCTGGAACGCGAGCTCCCAAGTCTGCGCGAGACCCACCGCCTCTATGACCTTGTCAGCTCCCAATCCGCTTGTCAATTCCCTGACGCGGCTCAGCTGGTCCTCCTTCTGGGCGTCAACCACAACGTCGGCTCCGAGGCTACTCGCGATTCTGAGCCTTTCAGTCTTCATGTCCGTGACGATGACTTTCGAAGCTCCCCTCAGCTTCGCCAGCTGGAGGTGGATGAGCCCGATGGGCCCGCTGCCGATAATCGCGACAACGTCCCCCAATCCGATGTTTGCGGCGTCATCCCCGTTGACTGCACAGGCTAGGGGCTCAAGCAGCGCGGCTTCCTCGAATGACACGCCGTCGGGCACCACGTACGTGTTCTGCCTGACGATGGGCGCGGGCACGCGGATGTACTCGGCGTAGGCGCCGTCGACGCTGAACCCGATGAGCGTCTCCTCAAGGTGCTCGCAGAGGTTTGGCTTTCCCGTCTTGCAGAAGAAGCACTCGTTGCACGGCGCTGAGTTGGCTACCGTTACTCTGTCGCCTTTCTTGAATCGGCTGGGCACGTCCTTCCCTGCCTCGGCGACCGTGCCGGAGAGCTCGTGTCCCATCGTCATCGGCGGCTTGACCTTCGGGTGGCCGCGCTTGTACATTTTGACGTCCGTACCGCATGTTAGTGCTGCCTTCACTTTGACGAGGAGCTCGTTTGAGCCGATTTGGGGTATGTCGACGTCCTCCAGCACGATTTTTCCGGGGGCGTAAAACCTCACAGCCTTCATCTTGCCCTTCAAGCAACCACGCTCACAGTGCAATGCGCTGAAGTCCTAAATAACAGTTCAAACACGCGGCGATGAGGAAAAAGTTTTCCGTTCAACGCCAAAAGTTCCACTCGTCTTGCGAATATTTTTCAGTGTAGAATCTGTCTGCAAGATTCTTTTCTGTCCCGCTGAGACTGCCTCTAAAGAAACGCGCTGAGAATATTTCTTCGAACCCCAGTCTAAGGGCGTCCACAATCTCTCCTATCGGAATAGGCCTGCTCAGCTCAACCGAAAGGTTAGTCACGGGGCTTCTTTTACTGCGGACTCCCTTCGCTTTTTTCGGGGGGTTCGGGATGTCGAGAGACCTAACGAGCGAATCCAAGTCCGCGCTGACCAAGAGGGTCCCGTGGTGCAGAACGACGCCTTTCCTTCTTGCCTGAGCGTTCCCCGAGACCTTTTTTCCGTTTATCAGGATGTTGCTAGGGGCTTCGAAGGCGGAACGAACGCTGAACGCCTTCAGTGATGCGATGACGCCTGAGCAGAACGCCTCCTGAGACTGTACGACGTTTTTTCCCTTGACGAGTGGGTGGTCGGCGTCGATTGTTATGCTGTAGTTCAGGGTTCCAGGGTCCTGGTAGACGGCTCCTCCGCCGCTGAACCTCCGGACCACCTCTATCCCCTTCTTCCCGCAGAAGCCTAGGTTGACCTCAGCCTCCACGGCTTGGGAGTGGCCTATCACGACCGCGGGGTGGCTTCTCCAGAAGCGCACCGTAGGCGGACCTTTGCTCGCGGTTTTCTCCGTGAAGACGGCCTCGTCGACGGCTAGGTTCGCCGATGCCTTTTTCGGAACCGCGTCTTCCAGAAGCCTCCACTCTTCCATCATGACTCCGAGCCTCGACACCATTCAGAACAGCTTAACAGGATAAGAAGTTCACCTTTTCTCAACAACCGAAACAAATTCCGCCCATAGAACATTGATTTCTGAGGCAAAGGAGCCCACTCAAATCTGGTCAAATTATTCCAAAGCCAAAAAACAAACAGTCCTTGAAACTGTCAGCTTAATGCAATTTCGTTTTGTCACTCAAAACAAAAAATC
>CAZOKM010000034.1:0-15725 GCA_964580405.1 uncultured Candidatus Bathyarchaeia archaeon
GCTGGTCTACAACTTGGATTATTTGATCATAGCTTTGGAAAATGCCGAGGTTACTGTGACGAGGGACGACGGCGACATCCAGCAGTTCCCGATTGCTGCCAACGCTTGGGAAGAGCCCATTTGGCAACCCTTCAGAGTGTACAAGGTTGTTTCCACGGGCAACATCATGATTCAGTCAACCAGGCTTCCAGACGCGTGGGGGGAAGTCAGAACGCTGTGTGTGCCTTCGGTTGAGGGGGGATTCGTGGGCACAACCTTCTATTCGTGGGCTCAAAAAAGCTGGGACGCCGTGGAAAGCTACGGGTTCAGGGCATCAGCCGCCCAAGACGCAACAATAACGGTTTGGAACCTCGAGACAAAGCAACAAATCTTGACGGAAGCTGTCCAGGCGGGAAGCGGGTTCGGGTTTAAACCTCAGGCTCCAGTGATTATGGTTCAGAGCGACAAGCCCGTCACGCTTGAGTTCGTCCATAATGGTTCGCTTGAAAGCCTCGAGGGGACCGGAATGTACGGTGCGTACGGGTCTGGCGTAGCGTACATTGGCGTCAAACCGGACGAGGACACCCCGTTTTATCTCCCGGTCGATTCGTACGTGGAAGCCTACATCTTCACATCAGAAGAGACAGACATAACCCTGAATGGCAACGGCTGGACCATTGGCGCAAATTCACACTATTTAATTACTCAACCCGGGACGCACGTGCTGAGGGCAAATAGAAAACTGGTCATCGAGATTCTGAACTGGCCATTCGAGCCAGAGTTTCAAGGGTTAAAGTTTGAGGGGGTTCAAGTTCCGAGCGTTCAGACAGTTGACGCCGTTCCTGACGTGAGGTTGACTCCTCTGGGGGAGAGCTTTCCAATCATGTACGTGGCTGTAGGAGTCGCAGCAGCTGCCATTGGTAGTATCGCTGTGTTACTTATTAATAGAGGACGCGCTAGAAAAGCATGAATCCCGTTAAAAAAGGCTTTTCACAAATTGTGAAATAATGGAAACATTATTCTAAAATGTTGTGATATTTATACCGATTGAGGACTTGTCCTTTTCTTAGTGTTAGAATTCAATTCATTATGTTACAATGTATTTTTTTATCTATAAATTTGGTGGGCATATTGAAGATAGAATGTTTCTTGCGAAAATTATAATAGAAAATAGCTGTAAATGGATATACAAAACTTATTCTGAAAGAAGGAATAGGTCATGAAATCAAAACTGAATTTCATGAGGGAATTTTATACAATAATAATCGCCATACTAATGATTAACCTTTTTTCTATTGTATCACTCCCCCCGAAGGTCTCTAGTGTGCATGCGCAGGAAACAAAGTATGAGTATTATGGCTATGTTCCCGCAAAACAGTACCAGTACAATCTGACCCGTGGGAGTGACCTTAATTCTGGGTGGAGGCTTGATACAAATTCAACGGGAACATCTGGAATTACAAGGGCTGGATTGGTGGCGATTGTAGGAATAGAAAATGATACTCACGTAAGAGTTTACAGCCTAGATAATGGCTCATTGGTTTCCCAAGCAACGATAAACAGCCTGCAGAAACACTACGCTGTCTTCCGAAATGGTACCTTCTTTAAAGTTGTGACAGACAAACTTGCGAATGTTTATCTCCTGAATTATGGGTCAGTCCCAGCTTGGAATGCTTCCTCTGCGTCCTTGCCTGATTCGTATTACCAGGATGTCAATGGGGCTTACGTAGGCAAGGAATTCGTTTTGTTGGGGACTGGAAGCGATTACGATATTGATATCGCAATCTTCGCTCTTGAAAACGCTGTAGTTACCGTGACGAGGAACGACAGCGTACAAGAAGAACTTACGATTACAACGAACGGATTTAAGACAATGATGACGGACCCCTTTAGGACGTACAGAGTTGAGTCCACGGGCTACGTAATGATACAGTCGGGAAGACCTGTAGACATTTGGGGAGATGCCCATTCATTCTTCGTGCCTTCTGCTGAAGGAGGATTCGTAGGCAAGACCTTTTATTCGTGGTCTCAAACCGGCTGGGACGCTGCAGAACATTATGGGTTCAGGGCATCATCAACTCAGGACGCGACGGTCACGGTGTTCAACCTCGAAACAACGCAAGTACTAATGACGTTAAATGCGCCAGCAAACAGTGGCATCAGCTTTCAAGCTCCGGCGAACGCAATCGCCGTGCAGGCTGATAAGCCAATCACGCTCGAATACCTCCATAATGGCTCTCTTAGTAATTCGTTAGGGAAAAACGGGACCTACGACGCTTATGGTTCGGGCGTTACATTTATAGGTGTTAAGCCTGACGAAGCGACTCCGTTTTTTATGCCTGAGGATTCGTATGTTGAAGCCTACATCTTCGCATCAGAAGACACGGATATCACACTGGATGGCTTTGATTGGACCATCCCAGCTGGTACATATTATACGGTATCTTCGCCTGGAACGCACATCATTACGACGAATAAAAAGGTAGTCATTGAAACGTTGAACTGGCCGAACACCCCGGAGTATCAGGGGCTCACGTACGACGGCGTCCAGATACCAAGTGTTCAAACGGTAGATGTAGCTGTCAACGTGACGCTGACTCCTCTCGGAGAACTCCCAATTATATACATAGTCGCGGGAGCTTCAGCCGCTGCCGTAGCTATAATCGTCGTAATCGTGTTCATGAGAGGCAGAGGCAAAAAATAGTTTTTATCCCAATACACTAAAAGTTTGTCTGCCATTAATCAATTTGGATTTGATTTGCTCTTTTTTTCTTGTATATCGTGTATTATATATATTCACATGTACACCAATGGTTTGGCGGACGAGAATGCCTCACAACGGCAAATCTTCGAACAAGTCCATGGGTATTTCGGACGAATATCCGTCCGAAACTGAAGTAGAAGCGTATTGGCTTGAAGCCCTTTCGGAGGTACCGAAGGACCCAGAGCCAATTGAAAAGAGGGAACGTATCGCTAAACCGAATGAAGCATACGATTATCATGCTGGGCTGGGAACGTGGTTTAAGTTCAAAGGTGTCGACAGTCAGCCCTTCTGGTGCCTGTGGCAGGAGTGCCCAATTCCCGGCGTTCGTAGAACGTTGGTCCATGTGCCCGGTTATGGGACGGAGACGTCGGCTCACCCCAGCTTAGTTCAAGCCGGATACCACGTTCTCCACATCAACCCCAGAGGCTACAACGGTCCAGACGGACCCGGAGCCCAAAACTGGAGAGAACCGGACGGTACGCCTCAAGTCCTCTTCAGGAACCTCGACAAGCCCAGAGAGTACGGGTACCGCTTCTGGTTCCAAGACGCCATCATGGCCTTCCGCTGGCTACAAAAACAACCGCGAGTCGCCAAGAAATTTGGGTTCTTCGGCAGCAGCCAAGGCGGGGGAGCCTCACTCATCCTAGCCAGCATCCTCTCAGACGAAAACGTGGTGGGAGCAGTGACTGCTGACGTTCCCTTCCTGACCAACTTCCGCATGGCATACTCGAACGTGAACAAGGGGGCGTACGGAATCTTCGTTTCACACCTGCCGAAGAACGGGAAGGCTTTCCGAAAAAGCTTCTACACGTTAGGTTTCGTCGACACAATGCTGCATGCCCCGCGCATGAAGTATCCGGTGCTACTCACTGCGGGACAACTTGACGACGCGTGCCCACCTGACACGATACGCTCGTTGTACGAAGTGTTGCCCCACACGAGAGCAATCGTTGAGCTACACGGCCAAGGACACGCCTACACGCCGAACTTCCTGCAACTCGCCCAAGCGTGGTTTGATATGTACCTGTAGTAATCGGGGACCTTTTGTAAAACGTGCTGCATTTCTGTTATGAATTTAAACAGGACGAAAAACTGGGGGCGTATCCAAAAATGCCGGGGGCGGGATTCGAACCCGTCCAGAACTGGCGACATCTCCCGCAATCCCCTTCTTTTTTTTGTTTTGGTTTCTAAGAGGTTTTCATAAAAGTAAGAGGTTTGCAGTTAAGATGATTTCACTTTCATATAGGGCAAGGATTGGAACCAATCCGTGTGCGTTTGTGTGTGTGCACCACAGTCTGAGGGTGCATAGAGAATGGCAGAAGAAGACCTTTCTGGGCTTGTTTCACGTTTTAGAACCATTCCTTGTGCACCGTTATATTACATTTTATGCACGAATTGGAAGAATTCTTCCAAGTTTGGAACCATTCTTCCAAACCTTGCGTTTTCTCTTTGGAGGCCCATTTAATGCGGAAGAAAGTTAAGCTCGGGATATGGGTTGACGCTGTTTTAATAGAAGAATTCAGGCGTTTTGTAGCTGAACAGTATGGAAAAATAAGTCATGGACTATTAGGGTTCGAAGTTTCTCAAGCGCTTCAGGCATGGATGAGCGCGCACAAGGGCACACAAACTGAGCTTATGCATAAGCCGCCGAACCCTATTCCGAATGTCTTCCAAGTGAAGGAACAGGTCAAAGAATATTTGCGTGGCACTTTTGGATACGAGCAGATTTACAAAATCCCAAAAAACCATTTGATAATGGCTATTTCGTCTTTAAGGGGCACAGATGAAAGGACTGTTAAGAAATGGATTAGGCTTTTTGAAAAATACAAGGTGATCAAGTGGGTAACTCCGAGTATGATAGAATTCCTAGCTTAGGAGAAAGGTCGAAACGGTTCATCCTATTACAAATCCTGCACTGATTTGCTGGGTTACGCACCATCACTAAAAAAATAATGGGAAGCGGTTGTGTTGGGAAAAAGAGGACCTCCACCAGAGAAGTTGGCAGAGCTGTTCAGACTGAAGTATCTCCAAGGAGATAGTGACAGAGAGAACCTCGCAGAAAAGCTTGGTATCTCCTTGACGTCTGTTTACAAGTATGAAAGGCGGCTTGAGGAGAAACTTGTCCAGAAGCTGGGACACGTTTCTCGTGACCGTTTGAGTCTTATTTGTCCCAGCTGCCTCGAAGCACAAGTCTATACCGATCCTGAAAACGGCGAATGTGTTTGCAGGAGTTGTGGTCTAGTGATTGAACAGGAAGCCGACATGGTTCAAACGCTGCCTTTTGACACAACTTACGCCTTAACCAGCAACATGTCCTTTGGTAAAAGCTTGGGTGGCACGCTTCCAAGGCAGCAGCTGTTTAAGGTGTTGGCGAAGGCGCCAGCTGGGACCTTGGACCTGCCGATAAGAAGCACGCAAATCCAGGTCATTAGTAGCGCTGTGGATCCGCCCTTGGTTAAAAAAATGCTTGAGTATGGAAGCAGGATGTTGAAGGATCTCGGTTTGGACAGGGACACGGACGAGTGCCACTTGTTCGCTGATCAGTACGGTCGGTTGCTGCGGAAGATCGCAGGCTTCATTCAGGTCAGCAGGGTGGACGTGCAGCCACACTTGGTGGTGAGGGCGGCGCTGTGCTACTTGCTTCGAGGAAACCCAAAGAAAGCGAAGGAAGCAAGCAGAAAGTATCCATTCGACAGCAAATACTACAACATGGTAGCCCAAGTCACAGAACTATTCAACAACACCTTGCCACGGAAGGCTTCCGACAGACAATGATGTATTCGTGACCTATCTTTTCTATAGAGTTGACGAATGAGGCGCATTCACTCTGTTTCTTCTTTTCTAGTTTAGGCTTGCATTCACCGAACAGCCTGCACTCATTGTTTCCCTTGGAGTGGTCGCACTTGGAGTACTGGAGGACTCTCCAGAAGCTTTGAGTCGGAAGTCTGAACTTCAACACTTCGACAAGGTTGAAGCCGACTTTCTGAAGCAACAACCAGGTATGCCAAGGTAGGTCCACGGTCTTCCTGTTTCGAGCAAAAGCCTTGACGATTATTATGATGTGCCCACCATGCTTCAAAACTTGGAAACATTCTTGATAACATTTCAACATAGCTTCAAGGTAAGTTTCTTTTTTCATGTTTCCAACGTTGTCTTTGTTTGGCGAGTAGCCTACGGGAACTCCGAAACTCATAACGGTAGCGTAGCTTCCTGTCTGAGCTAGAGCTGGGTCCCGGCTTGCTATTCCGCCTTTAGTATGTCTGCTTGTTCCTTCAAGAGAACCTTCATAAGGTGGAGAAGTAATTATTGCGTCAACTTTACACGGTTCATCATGTTGAGTGTAACTGTGCTTCTTTGCAGTTCCATTCCGCCATCTACCATACTTCTTTTCGTTAGCTCCTGCTGATGGACCTTCTTTGTCATCTGAAACTGAAGCCCCGTATGGCGGACTTGTAATAATACTATCCACAAAAGGTAAATTACCAATGTTCTCTTCGTTTTTTCCGTAACCATTCAGCATAGACTCTATTCCCTTATTCTTCCAAGAGTGTGGCGGTTCTTAGTGTCCGGCCTTGTATCTGTCTCCATACTCGAAACTTCACGTTCAACATCAATTTTTGAAGGTTGCTTCCTGGAATCAGCGTAAGGCGGGCTGGTTATGATTATTGAGATTTCTCCGTGCGGAAGGTTACCTATCTGCTCTTTTGACTCGCCATACTTCCAATTCACTTCTCCGCATCTTGCTTTTCCGCCTATAATCGTCTCTGGGTCTAGACCAGCCTCAAGCATTCTCTCAGCCCTTCGGGCTGGATCGTTTGAAGCGTTCACGCTCTCAGCATAAGGAGGACTCGTTATTACAACATCAATATCGCCATGAGGCAAGTTCCCGACATTTTCTGGATTGTCTGAATATTTGAATGGAATCTGTGATTGTGCTATTGCAACTGCTTCTTTCAACTTTTCAACGTTATGGGCAAATTCTTTAATTGGGATTCCACTAAGTTTTGAGATTAACCCTTGCATATGAGGGCTGATTGCTCCTTCTTTTGATTTGACAATATTAGAATAGGGCGGACTGGTTATCACGACATCAACTTCGCCCAAAGGCAAGTTGCCTATGTTTTCTGGATTGCTAGAGTATTCTCTAGCGGTTTTACATGAGACGCCTATTTCCGTAACTTTTTCCTTTCCACCTTGTTTTGAGATGGCGTTCGAGTATGGCGGACTTGTAATAACAGCATCCACATCTCCGTGGTATAGGTTCGCAATGTTGTCGTCTCTAGAGTCTTGGGGCATCTCCCTAGTCTTTTCAAGTTCTAAATAGATTGAGTGCCCCTTCCTTCTTTTACTCATACTTTCACTATAGGGGGGACTAGTGATTATTGAGTCAGCATTTACACCTAAGAGTTCTGTGAGTTTTCTGGCGTCTCCCTTTAAAACTTTAATTTCGCCCTTCTTTCCGCCATGTTTTTCTAAGCACTCAACGTTTTTCTTTATCCACTCAATAAATTTGTCTTCCAGCTCGACGAGGATTGAGCGTCTACCCAAGTAGCTAGACACTATTCCCGTACTGCCAGTACCAGCCATGACATCGGCTACTACCTCACCTTCCTTTGTGAATTTTTCGATTAAAAAAGAAACCAGAAACAGGTTTGCCTTAGCTGGATGCGCCACGCTCTCTGGAGAGAAAAATGTTGAAAGAGGTCTGAAGCCTGCTGAAGACGGAAACTTTAGCTCAAATACGTGGTCGACTAGTTCTTCGAGCTTGCTCTTGAATTCTGCGTCCATAGGTTCTCGAAGGAAAAATTTACTTCTTTGTGAACTCTGCGTAGTCCTTTTCTGCCTTCCAAACCGTGAACTTCACGCGGCAGCTTGGGCACATCTGCACGGTCACAGGTGCCGAATAGGGACTTTGCTGGCCTAGGCATATGTCGCATGTCCAAGGCTTCTTTTCTTCTTCTTGTGGCGAGGGAGGTGGTGGTGCGGGTGTGGATGGCTCAGACAGAACTTTCTGTATCTTTCTTATGGATTCCGTTGGTATGATGCCCTTAGCGGCTTCTGCCAAGTGGTTCTTGTCGGTTAGGAGCTTCTTGGCTGTTTCTTCTTCGATTTTTTCCCGGACCTTCTGGAAGGTTTCTTCGCCTAAAACCTGCCGGACTTCAGTTAAAGGCAAAGTTGGTGCCCAATCCAATTGGGCTGAACGCCCCGTCTTCCCTGCTTCTGATTTTGTAATATCCTTATATTTTGCATCTAGATAAGCTTGGACTGTTCCTTCTTTGTATCCCGTATTTTCTGCAATCACGCTGCTTATTTCGCCTGGCTTCTTTCCTTGTTGAAGATATATTTCAGCGAGCTGGTTAATCCATTCTTTAACCTCATTTAACGTGACCATGCGTCGGCACTTGTTAGCAACCAGTCGCGCTGCAAGAATCTTCTCTTTCGTGTCAATATCTTCTCGAATCTCCTCCCTCCAAGACTCCATAGCGTTTTTCCTAGTGAACCCGTCAATAATCTCGCCAGTCTTTGCTTTCAAAACTGGATAAAGCTGGCCAACAATCTTCGTGGACTTCGCATAATCAAACTCTTTTTCTGTTGACACTCTATGGAATTCTCCTTATCAGTCTAGGTTTTTCTTGAAATGGAGGTTTAGGAGACTCATTCTGTTCCTTCTGCAGTTCCGGTTTCTTGGCGCCGTCTGAACCCTTTGAGAGTTTGCAGACGCGATGGAAAATAAAACCTGACATCATCACGGAAGCAACGGAGAGCACAAACGTAAACACGACTTTACTATGGACTTCGTACACCTGTGTCTGAACGTTCGTTATGGCTGCGTTTCCGCTGTTCGTGGCTTCGTTAGTTCCTGTGGCAAGCGTCTTCACGTCCTCAGTGTCAGTTTTCAGCGTTGCCAGCGCCTCTTGTAGGGCACCGAGTTTCAGGCTGAGGCTGGAAGCGGTGTTGCTGATTTCTGTGATAACGCTTCCGTTGATGCTTGTCAGTAGCCCTTGGGTTTCACGTTCTAACTTAGAAATGGCGTTTAAACTTGTGATTACAGTGTTTATGTTAGCAGCAACCGTGTTTAAGATGGTTGCAAAATCCTCTATCCCCGTTCTGGCGGCAGTGAGGTTTCCCATCAGCATTTTGATGTTAGCGGCTTCGTTGGACTCGACTCTCCTGACCGTCGCTGTTGAGTCGACGATGTGGGTCTGATTGCAGTCCCATGCGATCACTCTTAGGGAAATGGTTTCAGGCTTTCCGTTCGGCATAAGAAACGATACGTACAGGCTTGACCCCGCATCATAGGTCTGTGTTGCTACTGGGTAGCCGTTCAAGAGGAAGGTCACGTTTATGGGGCGGAACCATCCTGAAACGCTGACTCGGACGTTAACCTGTTCTAGGGGCATGAACTCCGTCTTTTCAAGATTGAAGTTTGCGCAATTCGCTGGCCCTGCACTGAAAAACGGTAGCATGACGAGAAGGGCAAGAAACAATTTCTTCTGCGTACGGTTCAGTTCCACTTCCTCCTAATAGAGAAATGTGGAGTTACGGAGTTGCGGAGTTAACATTTATCTTTTGAGGGAACTGGCGGAATGCCCGGAAAAGAGGAAGAGGAAGAACACACGAAAGCAAGCGTCTACATGAATCCGGAGGAATACAGAAGACTCCAAAAGGGAGCGGTTGACAAGAACGCGAAAATCAGCCACTACCTTCTGGGACTCATTCGCCTCGGCAAGGCGTTTCTTGGAGAGTACGACTGGCAGGACGCTGTAGCCATGTTTCGGGGGAAGGAGACAGACCGCGACTGGATAAAGGACGAAGTGAAAGTCATGCGGAAGGACGTTTCGCTGGAAGAGTACCAGCGGCGGCTTCTCGACCGTCTCGAAGCCAACAAGCAGACAAAGCGCTTCTGCGAGATACAGGCGGAAATCGTAAGGGAGGAGCTGGATGAGGTTGAGCACCTGCTTGAAAAGACCAAAAAGTGACGTTGCACTTCTGCTTTCGCTACTTCTCTTCTCTTCCCTCTCTTCCGTCACGCTAGCGCGTGGGGACGAGTCTGAGGTCGCGAGCTTCAACCTTCAATCCTATGCGCCATCAAAGATTATCATCTCGTACACTTACACGAACAACTTCAGCGTCACCGACGTAAGCAGCATAGGACAAAGCCTTTACACGATTACGTCAGGTCCAACCAGCATCGAGTTCAAAGCGGAAGACGTTGACCAGTACACCTTCACCGTCGAAATCAAATACGGCGTCACAGTCACGCAGAGCATCCAAATCGCTGTTTTCAGTAGCGGATACGCGCCTGAAGGAATACAGCTGAACGTGAAGGACAACGTCCGCTTGAAGTTCACCTTAACCGTCACAGAGGAGACGAGTTACCCCTCAGCCCAAGACGTAGCTGAGCAAGTTGTTCTTCAAGTGGCGAACCAATTGAGCGAGTTCAGGACGCAGACTACGGAAATCGTGGACACGCAAACTCGAAACATAGAAATGCAGTGGCTTTTAGTCGGCTTCACGATGGCGGTTAGCGTTGCATTCGTGATAATACTCGTGTTCTGGGTCTATCCGCATCTTAGGAGACTGCAAAGGGGGCCTCTTTAGGATGGCTGGCGTGCTTGACATTCTGCCACAATACGTCTTAATCATCTTCTTCGCCGTTATCGCGGTCATAGTAGCACTGATCGTTCTGTCCGTCTGGAGCAACATCGCACCTGCCGCGCCCGGAGTTGTTTTGGGCTACTTGGAGATTATTGGCACCTATGCAGGCGGAAAACTGTTCAAAAGGTTCGAGGGAACCATAGTCGATGCATCTAACATTTTTCTCAACACGCAGTTCGAAGACGAGTTCAAAGAAAGCCTTCTTGCAGACTTGGACTTGCTGAAGGAAAAGAACCCGACTATCCTCGAGCTTGAGAAGGTAAAAGACGAGTTCAAAAAGTGCCATCTCAATGAAATGTGCAAGATTCTTGTGACCCGCGAGAAACTCTTCGACAAGCACATATTCGTTCAGTGGGGACGTTTGGACGCGTTGAATGAGTACGCCACTAAAGAGGAGAAGCCGAAGTTCACATTGTCAAACCTGTTCGTCAGCAGGGGCGCAGTGAGGGGGCAGCTTCATTCGTTTCCGACCAGGTGGGAAATAGAGGGCGTGGGCACCTGCCAGATTCACCTTTTCAAGCCTGACACGCCTGAAGATTCATCAAAAAACGAGAAACTCGTTGAACCGCCAACCTTTCTGGCGAAGGTGGCACTGAACATTCCCGCGGTCGTGGAGTTCAAGGAACAGCTGAAGAGCTGGCAGGAGAAATATAGAGATCTTAGGCGCGAATACCTGAAGGTGTTGTCCGCCACTTCTACGACAGCGACTGAAAGAGACTTCTACCGCAGTCTAGCTTCTAAGATTGGCACAGAACCAGTCTTGTCACCTGCGCCTGTGCCTTCGCCTCCCAAACGCTGGGACTGGAAGGACGTAGTCCTAGTAGGCGTTCCAGCACTCGCAAGCTACTACATAATACAGCAGTATTATCCCCAATACGACCCATTAATCGGCGCCTTAGTCGGCTTTGGGATCGGTCTGTTTCTGGCATGGTGGCGAAGACGAAGTGAGTAGCTACGTCACATGGACCCTCAACAACGAACTCGAAAAATTGAACGGTAGCCACGAAGAGCTGAAGGACAGCCACAAGAAACTCAGAGAGTTCATCCTGTCAGACGAGTTCCTCAAAGACTACAACAAGTTCGAGGAGAAGATTGGAGAATTCCAAGAAAAGATTGTAACGCTCGTAGAAGCCATTTCAACGCCGCCTCCAGCATCAGTGCAATCGAATCAGCCAACTCAGCCGCAACCACTACAGACACCACTTCAGACTCAACTGCAACCGCCTCAAGAAAACCAGTCTCAGGAAGAGAGGCACCTCTGGGAGAAGGTCATTGTCGCCACCCTGTCACTGCTGATTGTAGGGGTAGCCGTTCACCAAGGGTACGTTCCAGCCGAAACCTTGCAGTGGGCTACAGCGGGAACCATACTGTTGTTGTTTTTGCCGAGAATACTCAGCGTGATCCATGCTTTGATTCAGCGAGGTCCAAAAGAGGAAGAGAAGGCGCCCGGCGTGAAGCTTGAGGAGTGGATCCACACTAGGCTGAGGTGGATACGTGAACGGCACTTCAAGGCTTGGAACGCGATAATAAGCGAGAACCCTGTAAAAGAGATGCTGGAAGAGTACACAATTCTCAGCGTAGACCCAGTCGTCTACGACAAGAAAGAATACTTCAAGAAGAGGCTAGCCTTCGAGTTCCTAAGCACGATAGGCGAGATAATGGCAGCCTGCAACACCAACATCTGGACGCGCAAGAGCATAATTATATCTGCCATAGTGGCAGCGCAAACGCCGTTTACGAAGGGTCCAAGTTGAGCCTAGAGGCAGTTTCTGAGCTGGGCTGTTCGCCAAGCGTGTTCCTTGATGCTCTGGCAAAAAGGCTGATAGACGCTTCAGCTGGACGCGGCGGAATAGAGGTTCTCCTCCAATTCCTCGAGGCCTTGGACTTTATTCCTGAGCTTGCGCCGATACGCGGTAGCATCAAACGCCACTCAATCTTCTTCGAAACCGCCCTAGGCAAATGCGACAAGGAACGCTTGAAGCTGCCGCTTCAAAAACGTCATAACGAGATTTCTGAACTTCTCGGTTTCAAGTGCCAAAAATGTGGCTACGAGAGTTCAGGGTCTTGGATGACTGCGCTGTCGAGGTGTCCCAAATGCAAGGGGCAGCTGACACCGTACTATGTGTCTATAGAGATGGACATGCTTAAGCGGGGCTTAGAGATGACGCCTGAAGCCGTCCTCATGCACGTGGCCTACGATAGGGTTGCGGAAGCCTACGTAGAGGGCTATGAGGGAGTCAGGCTTGTGATGAGTAAGACGGCGGAGGTCTTGGGCTGGGCAAAGTACAGGATAGACCAGCCTGAAATACGAAGCTACATGGACAGGTACCGGCTTGGGCAGCTGTCTGGCGAAACACACATCCCACGCGAAGAGAAGCAGCTTTTGCAATTTCTTGTACGCGGAAACATGGCTGGAATCCCGAAAGAAGACGCGGAGAAGCTGGTCCGCCTTAATACGGAAGTGTTGAAGTGGGGTTATATCTTCCAGGTTTTGGGCGTGTCAGGCGCTGGCAGCCTTTACGACGAGGCTGTGGCAAACTACGGTTTTCTCCATGATGAGATAAACGTGCGCATCAGAAAGACGCTGACGGAACTCTACGCTGAACAGAGAGAACGAAAGATTCAGATAACCAAGTCTCTTGGAGGCTACTATGCTCCGTGCCTGCTGATGCAGAAGCACTGCTGGGAAACGGGGCAACTGTCCAGCGACGTCACATTTGAGCCATACTATAAACTGCCGATTTTTCCCGAAGCCGACTACGGGCCCGTCGAAATCGCGTATGCCCCGAGAGGGAAAGGGAAAACTCTCCTTCTGAGCGCCGTAGCCAGCTACGTGATACAGTTTAAGCGCGAGATTGTGTTCAGTCCGATGAACGACAAAAGCAACTCGTTCTCGCTTGCTGGTCTTCCGCTTTTCCCCTATGATAAACGTACGAAAGATTTGACGCAGACGCTTCAAAACCAACTGGATGTAGAACCGCAGGGCGTGCCCACATTGACCCTAACCGTTCTTCGGAAGGGCGAGAAGCCGCCATCTCCAGAAAAGGATCCGCCTACGGTTTTCGACCGAACAATAGAGGTTAAGGACCCGTCTGGCTTCGACGTGGACTTCGACCAAGTTATGAACGAGTTGAAGGGGATATCTGAAAGGTATGGGTTCAGCCAGCCAGTCGGTTTGGTGAATGTCCGCAACCTGCAGCGGTTCGACCCAGCGACAAACGTCTACGTTGACGCGCAAATAGCGTCGAACATGCTAACTCAATTTGACAAGTGGAGGAAGTCTCATCTCAGCCGTCCAGCCCGCGTCATAATAGACGAGGTCCATGATATAGCAAGTGCCCAAGTTGTTCTGTACGCGAGAGACGCTTTGAGGACGTCTGCGACCATAAGCGACTTCATCAAGGAGTCTAGGAGAAACAGGCTTGGTCTCTGTTTGGCTACGCAGAGGCCTCTGGAGATTCAGCCAGACATCCGAGACGCTGCCACAAACGTTTTCTTCCGCGGGCTGGCTTCAAGCAAGGACAAAATGAGGAGCGAGATAGACTTCCTGCTGGACAGTCTCCAGCTTGAGGACCCAAGCGAAAGAAGCGTGGTTCGGGAAATAAACAACCGGGGCATCTTTAGGAACGTACCGTTGTGGTTCTGGTATAACCAGCCGTCCTACAGCATCGAAGTTATCCAGCCTTGTCCACCCACTTTCTGCCTTCAAGACCCGAAGAAGACGCCGCGTGAAATTTTCAAGCTCTACGAGAAGCAGTCGGGTAAAAAGGTTCTACTCCGTAACTGGAGTCAGGTTCCAGTCCTGCAGTCGACCGAAAAGGAAACGGCTACCGCAGGGGAATTACTGAGGAGAAGGAAGCGTTAAATTGTCTGCGCAACAGCGCTTGACCTTTTATGCCTATCTTGGTTCGAGAAGAACGAAGGTTCCAGTTCCACCAGCGCTCGATGAGTTACCTTCTGACTGGGTTGAGTTGAAGCAATTTCTAGCGGAAGCTATGGCAGTGGTCCACGCGAACTACGGCAAGACCGAAGCAGATGTCAGCCTTGAACGGCACAGGCGTGGAAAATTCACGGTCCGGTTCAGCGGGCGCGGATACAGTATCCAGCCACTCCGCTACCAACGCGAGTACGAAGCTTTCTTCAAACTCCGTTACGTTCCGAAAACAGGCGACGTGGAAGTCAGTAGGGCTAACTTCTCATGGACCCTTCACCAAGTTGCGCAGGAATTTTACCAGATGGAGAAAGGCATAGGGTACCGCGTGCCGCCCCTGATCCCGATGGGACATAGGCAAAGCGTCTTGGAGAACCCGAAGACTCTCCTGCGTCTTGAACCTGAAGGTTCAAGGTATGCTGACTACACGAGGAAGCCTCAGCACCTCTACGATAGAATCAGTGAAGCTGAAGAGCCCCCGATGAACTACCGACGCGAACCCATAACAACGAATCAGAAGCACTAAAATCAACACTTCTTTTTTCGCTTGTTTCAGAAAAAGAACCTTGAAAAGCTTCCTATTATCCTGCCTTCGGTTGTTCAAAAAAATTTGTGTCCACATATACGTGACCCAAAGGATTTGCGTTAATAGAGATTAACGCAAACGAAATACGCCTGAAACGGGCTTCCGCCGTCCAGCTCCGAATGTGCATGCAGAAAAAGGCTGGAAAATCGGGCGCTAATAAGAGTATAATTATGTGTTCCTTGGCGGTGGCTCCGTAACTCCACAACTCCACACAATCACATGTATTTCTCTCTTGAAGAAAGCATGACCAAAAAGAACCTCACCCTTTACATCGACGACGATGTCCAGACAAGGTTCAAACAGGTAATGCTCTCACGGAAGAGGTCCGTAAGTGGAGAGATTGAGGACCATATGAAGGTCCGCATAAACGAGCACGAAGGCGGGGCAAACGTGGACTTGGAGGCAAGTGCCACCGACTACGAAGCCCTGAAGAGGCAGCACATCAAACTCGTGGCGGAAGCCGACAAGCTCTCTAAGTATCTTGAGAGAACAGGCAAGTTCGACGACCTAGCGGACTTCGCCAAGAATCTCGGCTTGGACTTCGAAGCATTTAACAACCTCGCAGAGCTAACGCCCCAGATGCTGGAGAAGTGGCACACCAAGGGCGAAGCGAAGGAGAACATGCATCTGTTCATAACGTTTCTCGAGACCCTAAAAGAAAAGGGAACAGTCGAAGCTAGACTCGAAGAAATCAGAAAGAAGACGACGGAGACAAAGAAAAACAATGAACATTGAAAACTACGAGTCTGTACAGCGCTGGATCACGAAGCTAGGCAAGAAAAGCGGAAGCCCCAGCACACGAAGAG
>CAZOKM010000035.1:0-4621 GCA_964580405.1 uncultured Candidatus Bathyarchaeia archaeon
GGTTTAGATATAGCAGTAGTGGTGGCGCCTAAAAAGTAAATTCAAGCTACTAGGTAAACCGGCATACTTCATTGCGGACTCTGAAAAACTTTGTACATATAGTGTAAGCAAGGAGTTGTTCGCCTCGTGGAGGAAGCCGCGCCGCCCATTCTCCGTTGGGGTTTTTGACCCTTTTCGCGCGGGAAAAAACCTGAGTTCAGACGAATACCATGTCCATCAGGTTTGTCTAAACAACGAAGTTGCGCGATTCATGCATGAACTCTTCAGTGAAATGAAGGGCGTAAAAGGTTAAGGCTTTTCAAAACAATTTAGATTCTAAAAAGGTTGAATTTCTATTGAAATATATCTAGTCCATCATGTTTCATGATGTCTTAATTTTCTTCCGCTAACGTTAATGAATAGTTTAATCAGGTTTCCGCTTTTTAGTAGCTTGTGGAAGAGTTCACCTCGCTCTGTTTTCTTGTAGAAGTAATGTCTGCTTTCGCGTTGTTCAACGATGACTTTCTCTTTGATGAAGAATTCCTCTATCCATATCCTGAACTGCGTTTCGTTTCCGAGGACCTTGATGAGGTCCCATTTTGTGGCTTCACCCTTATGCTCGATGCAGTCCAATAATTCCAAGGCTATTATACTCGGGGATCTGCGTGAAGCCACTTTTAACACTCCTACTTGTTTTCCATCTCTTCCTTTATGGACTGAAGGCGATCGTACCTTTTCCTCATCGTGTGCCATTTGCGTAGAGCCATGGCTCCATTTGAGGCCACAGTGCTAAAGATTATGAACCCAACCGCGATGTATTTTGCCTCTCCTCTTTCAAACCCTATGATGAGTGCTGCGAGTCCCATCACTATCACTATTAGTGCGGAGATTGCGATGTAGTTGATGCTTTCTGAAAGGTCCTCGATTAGGGTCTGAGCGTCAATCGCCAGCTCACCGAAGATGTCGTTCCACCCGATGAGCTTCTCGTCCACGTCTTTTTCATCAACGTCTTTCTTTTTCATTTGTTTCACACCTTTTGAGTCAATAGACATTCTCGAATGTTAAAACATTTGTTCTGAAGCAATAACCATCAATTGTTCTAGTGTGTATGAAAGGTGTAGAAAGAGGGAATTTCACGATGTCATTTGACCTTTTGACTAATTAAAAAATCCACTTGTAGAAGAACCCAAAATTATATATTTACAGTGTAGGCAAGGAGTTGTTTACCTTTTGGTGGAAGCTGCGCCACCCAATCTCCATCAGGATTAATGATCCCTCCGGGCGACGAGCACGGAATGTCCTCGGGGACGCAGTTGTCAACCGTCACTATCCAGACCCCCGCTGCCTTCGCCCGCATCCGCAGGTTGGACTCGTGAAAGTTTCTCGTGACGACCTGAGAGAACTCGCTTGCGTCTCTTCCGCCGTTGACCGCGTGAAAAATGATCTTAGCCCCCATCCTCGCCAGCTCCTGCGAAAGGTGCGAGTCCGGCATGTACGTGCAGCACGGGTTGGCCCACATGTCGTTGCAGATCAGTCCGCCAATACTGACTTTTTGAAACGTGAACGTTCTAAGTGGCTTCACGGCGAATTGTTGTAGCTCTCCTTCTGGCGGCTCTGTCAGCGTGCTGCAGAGGAGGGTCTTGCTGTGGAACCCCAAGAATCGGCCGTCCTTGTCGTAGAAGCGAACCTGATTGTAGCAGCGACCATCATCTTCGAAGTAGCACGTTCCGAGCGCCAGCCCCAGCTTCCCCCTCACGTTTCCAAGAATAATTTTTAGATAATAGTCCGTCTCTTCTTGGCTGAATTCGTGCGTGTACCCGCTCAAGGAGCCTTCGGGCGTCAGAAGAATGTCCGCTCTTTCGTTGATGGCAAAGTCTACTGCACGGCTGATCACTTCGAAATTGGTTTTGACGCTTTTTTCGACTGGGATTTGGGCGCATGCGACGCGTAGCTTCATGGTTGAGCTTGCCTCATTTCAACCTTGTCTTTCCGGTTTTGAACATTTTCGAGAAGGTTTTCGTCATCTCCAGATAGCGGCGCCCATGCTCCATGCTTGGCTCAATCTCGGTTCCTTCGTGCCACTCGTTCCACGAGGTGATCAAGGCCCACTGGCAGCCGCTGGACAGGACAGCCTTCCACAGCTTTTCGTACGTTGCGCCGTCTTCGCGGGGGAGCACCCTACCAGGCTGCCTGACCTTGGTGTCGTCGTATCCGGGAATGACGTTGAACCCGCATGGTTCGCCTCGTTTCTTGGCTAATTGCGCTGCGCTTTTGTAGGCTTTCTCGAAGTCCTGGTTCGGGTCAAACAGTCCGGGAGGCGAATAGGTCTGCAGTCCATCGAACGCGTCTGCGTACTCCTCGCTGAAGGCGTCGCTGAAGAAGAGCGCGGAATAGCCGTCGCGCCTGATTTTGTTGATTATTTCGCTCCAAGTGCTGGCGGGGTAAACCTGCGTCGCATAGGTGAAGATTGCAGGCGAACCTTCCAATTTAAGGTATGATGTTCTGTTTCCATACTTCTTAATCGCGTATTCCAACCGTGCAATCGCCGTGTCGATTGGTGGCGGCTGCGGATGACCCCAGAGCCCGTCGAAAAGGATGCAGAATCTGATTCCAAGACCCTCTTTTTCGTTCAAGTCCATAATAGCCTTCATGTTCACGTCCGAGATTTCTTGGCCTCCCGTGTCTCCCCACCAGTCGACGACAAAAACGTCTATGCCCGTTTCGCGAGCTAACTCGATGTGCCATCTGATTAGTTCTGGGTCTCTGCTATCATAAGGACCTTTCAGGGGGTAGTTCGTTGCCCCTATGTCCCTTCGGTTAGGAGCAAAGAAATTGTTCGGGTCATGCGTCCTAATCACCTCTCCAGTGCTCGTAACCCAGACCGGATGGTTCCAGTGCATCCACTGCCCGGACGGACCAGTGGGGCTTCCGTACCAGTCGTGGTAGAACGCCATGACCAGCCGGGGCACCTTCGACAAATCGATTTTCGGTTTCGGCACTGGCGGCAAAGACGAGTTTGGAGAATTACCTGAGGCTCCCATAAAGGTCACCATTTATGGTTAATATTATTACTAGAATTGTTCTAGTTTCTTTTAAAAGTAGAGGATGACTAGACTCTGCTTTGTGACGGTGTTGAACTTGGACTCCAGAGAACGCGTGTTGCTTGCGCTGAACCACCGGGAACCCGACCGCGTCCCACTTGACTTGGGGGCGAGTGCGGTAACAGGGATGCATGTAGGTACGGTCTACGTTTTGAGGCAGGCTCTGGAGCTGGACCCGCCTGGAACGCCCGTGAAGGTTGTTGAGCCTTACCAGATGCTGGGCGAGATTGCTCCCGACCTGATTGAGGCTTTGGGAGTCGACGTTGTCGGGTTGAGCAACAGGGCGACGATGTTCGGGTTCAGAAACGAAGGCTGGAAGCCTTGGAAGATGTCTGACGGGACCCCCGTTCTAGTTCCAGAAGGATTCAACACTGCGCCTGACGCTGAAGGCAACGTCATGATGTACCCCCAAGGCGACAGGTCCGCGCCTCCGTGCGCGAGAATGCCGAGGAACGGGTTCTACTTCGACGCCCTCGACAGGCAGAAGCCGATTGACTGGAAACAAATGGACGTTGCCGACAATTTGGAGGAGTTCAGCGCCGTCTCAGACGAAGAATTGGACTACTACAGGAACGAAGCTGAAAGGCTTTACGCACAGACGGACAAGGCGATTCTGGCTAGCTTTGGCGGGACGAGCTTTGGCGACATCGCACTTGTGCCAGCCCTGCAGCTGAAGGACCCTAAGGGAATCAGGGGCGTCAAAGAGTGGTACATGTGCCACGTCAGGCAACCCGACTACGTGATTCAGGTTTTTGAGCGCCAGTGTGAGATAGCCCTTGAAAACTTCGGGAAACTGTACAATGCCGTGGGGAACAGGGTCGCGGCGGTCTTCGTCACGGGCACGGACTTCGGAACCCAGAGGGGTCCTTTCATGTCGAATGCTTCGTATCGGAGGCTTTACATGCCATTCCACAAGCGAGTCAACGATTGGGTCCACGGGAACACGCCTTGGAAGACGTTCATGCACTCCTGCGGTTCCGTGGAGCCGTTAATCGCGGACTTCATCGATGCAGGATTCGACATCCTAAACCCCGTGCAAACCTCAGCAGCGAACATGAACCCCCACAAGTTGAAAGCCAAGTACGGAGACAAAATAATCTTCTGGGGCGGCGGGGTTGGCACACAAGACGTTTTTCCGTTCGGTACTCCCAATCAAGTGAAGAAAGACATTCAGCAACGTATTCGTGCATTCGCGCCTGGGGGAGGCTTCGTCTTCAACACCATCCACAACGTTCAGCCAAGAATCCCTGTTAAGAACGTCGTGGCGATGTATGATGCTGTTCGAGAATTTGGCAGATATCCAATTAAATAATCATTCCAGAATCTACCATCCTTTAATTTGAATCAAGGAAAGTGCTTCTTTCTTCTTTTTACAAGAATGATTATTAGAATAATCGCTAGAACCAGCGCGAAGGTTATGATGCCGAAGGGTGTGGAGAACAAAATGAACGGGAGGAAGAATATTATTATTGTCGCGAAGCCTGGCATCAATAAAAGTAGCAGCAGTATTGGACAGACAATGATTGCTGGTATGTCGATTA
>CAZOKM010000035.1:4721-15238 GCA_964580405.1 uncultured Candidatus Bathyarchaeia archaeon
ATCAATAAAAGTAGCAGCAGTATTGGACAGACAATGATTGCTGGTATGTCGATTACTCGCCTTTTCTTGTTAAACACCAAGTAAAGAGCCGCAATCATATAGGGTATTGTAAAAACGGGGAAGGGAAGTGCCACAAACAGAACTATGAGCATCATAAACGCTTCTTCTTTCGCTCCCCCTAAAATAAACGGTAAAGCCAATAATGAAATAATATATGCCAAACCCATCATTCTTTGAATAAGCAATCTGGGACGAGAGTAGGGTCGAGGCTCCTTTTTAGGACGTGGCGCAGGAGATTGCTGTGGCTGAACGATTTTCTTCTCGTGAGGAGCCACCCAGAAAATAACGATGCCCGAGGACAGAAGCACAGGAGCAACGGCGTAGCAAAGTGCCTCTCCAACGACATAGAGGAGGCTCTCAGCAGGATTAATGACGGTGTTCGCAAGGAACAAACCACTAAGTACAAAGAGAACTGGAGCGCTCGCGATCAGGATTGCCCCGTTCCGTCTCCTGACTGCCGCGTTCTTCCTGTTTTTCGTTATGAGAAACACTACGGAAGCAATGAAAGCGATTGAAAGTAATAACCAAACTTCAAACAAATTTCTATTTAGCTCCTTTCATGACTGCTCTCATTACTCAATATCTGAAGTAATGCTAAAGGAAGTGCATCTTGAGCTAGTCAACCTACTTTTTGACTGACATCGTAAAAGGATTTAGACTACAAAGACACTTTGAACAAGCACTCGTAGTAACCAACCTCTTCAGTATTATAATAGCGCAGTTAAGACAACGATTCGCATCAAGTTGGTTAAGGCTTATAATTGCTCTTTAGTTGCTCTATTAGTTTGGCTATTTGCTCGTAGGGCGAACTCCTCAATCCGATCAGTCCTATTACGCCTCCAACAGCCATCATGTTCATGGATGAAACAAGCGTGAACGAACAGACTTTTTCGCCTTCGGGTGTTTGGTAGCGTAACCTAAAGTATGGTGTACCCCATGTTTTGTCTGCCTTCGCCTCAGTGATTACGTTCAATGGAGCCGCGAAGCTTCCCTCATTCTTCAGTCCTTCATCAATTCTATTGCAGTAGTCCTCATTTTTTGCCGTAAGATATTTTCCGCCGAGGAACCTTATGTAGACGACCCTGCGGTCAGTGAGAATCATCTGACCCTTTAACGCTTGGCCCATCCCGATTTTTTCTTTCGGGTAGAATCCCACAACAGCACTTCCCACAACATTTTCGGACATCGTCCTCAACCTCTTTTTTCGAATATTTTCCCTGCAATATTCTTTATGATACGCTCCTATTTGGTTTGTGGAGTGCGATTCCATATTTTTTTTGTGAATAGTGTTTTTTAGTATGTTGTTTTTTGCCATTTGCCTGTTTTCATTGATTTATATCCTGCGTCCAAGATGACGTTGCAGGTGTATCCGTCTCTGAAGTTCTCCCTAGGCATAACGCCTTTCTGTGCGCATTCGACGAAGTGCCGCATCTCCTCGTGGTACCCGTAGGTCCGCGCCTCGTCCACGCACGGTATGACCCAGCCCTTGTCCATCTCAGCCTTCTCCACCACGTAGCCCGTGCTCTCGAGCGTGAACACGTTAATCGGCGTCCCGCGGGTCACGTCCGTGAAGACGACGCCCTTCGAGCCATAAACCTCGTTCCTCAGGTCCAGCCCGCCCCGCGACGACCAGCTCACCTCAGCTTGGCCCAGCTGTTTTCCTTCGAACTTGACCATGAGCAGCGCGTTGTCCTCGCACTTCACCTTGTGGATTACGGTTTCTCCCCAGGCGAAAGCCTCAACCGCCTTCACGTCCTTGCCGACGAAGTACCGCGCGGCCTCGACGCAGTGGCAACCCATATCCATCAGGGCTCCGCCGCCCGACAACGCGGGGTCCCAGAACCACTCCGAGTGGGGTCCGTAGTGGGCTTCGCGGGACCTGACCCAGAAAACGTCGCCTATTCCCCCGCGTTCGATGACGTCCCTCGCCTTCATGACCGCTGGGCTGAACACCTCGGTCTCCGCGTACCCGTGGAGCACGCCCGCCTTCTCAGCCGCGTCCAACATGACCTTAGCTTCCTCCGCGTTCCGAGCAAGGGGCTTGGTGCAGACCACGTTCTTCCCGGACTCGCAGGCCAGCAGCGCGGCTTCCTTGTGCACGAAGTTAGGCAAGGCTATGACGACCAAGTCGACGTCGGGGTTTTCCGTTACCTCGGTCATGTCGGCGGCCCACTTGGGGATTTTCCATTCTTTGGCGAAGGATTTCGCATGGTCTTCTCTCTGAGAATAATTCACAATGACCTCTTGGTTTGGGACGTCTCTCAGCCCGTTCATGTAGAAGGTTGCCACGAAGCCCGAACCCAGCAAACCGATTTTTATCATTCAAGGTCACTCCAGTAACACTTCAATTATACATTTTTCGGCTCAAAAGGGTTTCACGCCTGAAGCTTTGCCACAGTCACTGAATGAGACTTAAGGTCGACGACGACTTCGCCTTTTTCGACTTTAGCTGAAGCCTTCTCGATTTTAACTTTGTCCGGCGCGTCAAACGTGTTCCGGTCTTCGGGAGACCCGCCGGCGACGCACTGCGCAGAGCTGCTCTTCGGCTTGAAGCCCCTGAAGGACACCTTCAGCTCCGCGGGTTCGGTCTCGTGCCTGTTCACGATGTGCAGATAGAGGGTCTTCCCGTCCTCCGTGGCGGTGGCCGAGAGGTCCACGAGGGAAACGTGTTCTCCGAGTTCGCTGGAGAAATAAGAAGGCGAGTCCGCAACCGACTTGAGCACGGTGTCGTCCGAGTAGTTTCCGTACAGCTTGAAAACCAGGTACTGGGGAGACAAGACCATGCGGCCGTCGTCGTCCGTGAGAATCAGGGGCAGGACGTTCACGGTCTGCGCGAAGCTGCCTACTGGCACCTTATTGCAGAGCCTGTGGAGCGCGTTCAGGACTCCGCCGGTGAAGACTGCGTCGCTGACCTTCGTGAACTGGTTGAGCAGTGGTTCCTTGGCTTCGGGGTACCAGACGTTCCACTCGTCGAAGGCGAGCTTGATTTCGCGCTTCACGCCATACTTTTGCCTTGCTGACTGCACGAGGCTGTAGATGCCATTCAGTCTCCATTCGATGCTCACTGGGATTGCGGCGAGCTCTTTGTACGGTTTGACGCCTCCGACGTAGATGTGGACCGAAAGGTAGTCGAAGCAATCGCCCGCGTCCTTCACCATGCTCAGGTTCCACTCAGGGTCCTCGCAGCCGACGGCGACGAGCTTGATGCCCGAGTCGACCATACGCATCTCGTTCGCGAACTCAGCCGTCCTCCGGGCGCACTCGGCGCCGTCAACGTTGTAGCCGATCTGCCACTTGCCGTAGAGCTCGTTCCCCACGCCCCAGAGCTTAACTCCGTAGGGCTCAGGTTGACCATATTTTCGCCTCAGAGACGTATGGTAAGTGTTTGCGGGGGAGTTGCAGTACTCGACCCAGTGGGCTGCCTCTTCTGGGGTGCCGTTTCCCGCGTTGACGACGACGAAGGGCTCCGCGTTCACGAGCCTGCACCACCGCATGAACTCGTCGGTCCCGAAGGCGTTGGGTTCCTCTGCCCTCCAAGCCATGTCGAACCGCCGCGGTCTCTTGTTTCGCGGTCCGACGCCGTCCTCCCAGTGGTAGCCTGAGGAGAAGTTTCCGCCTGGCCACCTCACGACTGCGGGCTTGAGCTCCTTCACCGCCTCCAGCACGTCGAGGCGGAAGCCGTCCACGTTTGGGATTTTCGAGTCTTTTCCGACCCAGACTCCGCCGTAGATGCATCGGCCCAAATGTTCAATGAACTGGCCGTAGCACCGCCTGTCAAGCTTGCCGACGGGCGCACCCGCGTTTACAAACCCTTTGTAGTCAAGCATGTTCAGTCACCCTCGAGCAACACTATATAATCCGCGTGTAAACTGATTTATTTTTCGCTAAGCACGAATACGTAGCGCCAAAAAAGTGGTTCGAAGGCTCTTTCAAGTCTTGACTTTCTATTCGTCTAGAAAGCTTTAAAGGTCCAGGGACGGGATAAGCCTCGCTCCCTCGCACTCGAGCTCAGCCAAGGTTTCAAGCGTCAGTTTGGGGCCCTCGTTCCTGCAGATGATTCGCGCCGTTTTTGCTCTTCCGTAGCTTCTAATATCGAAGCCTCTGGGTCGTCTGCGCATCGTCTCTGCCGCGTCGCTTCGCACAAAGGGGTGAGCTGTCGAGGCGCTTTCTTCAGATTCCGTTCGCGCCTGTTCGAATGCTGCTTCCGCCGCGGTACTGTTCTTCTCTTTGGTCAAGTTGAGCGCTTTTAGCACCTGCATGAGCAACGGCGAGTCCGCTTTCAGGCTTTCTTCGGCTTCCGTTCGGGATAAAACACTTCTGTCAATTTCATCAGCAATGAGCGTGGTCATTGTCGAGGCGGACCTTCCGGCGCCGTCTTCCACGTTTTTCTTCATCAGTTTCCCTCTGAGGACTCACGGAATAGGCGTAAAGCCATAAATCGGTTATTAAGCCCTAAACGGTGTTTCAATCATGCAATCCGGAAAGAGATTTCCGCCAAATAGCAGAATTCCAGAACAACGTTCCAGATTACAAAGCAATCCACAAAGAAATACTCAACTTTTCTGCACCGTTCCCCGCAACTTTTTTGGACGCCGTAAGCTTTCTTTCGGGGTTGCTAGACGTTTTTGGAGCCGAGGATTTTTACGAAGACTGCGGTCAGTTTCTTTCCGATTGTTCGCTCCATGAGCTGGGCGTCCTGCTTGTCGATGACCCTCAGGAGCCTCATGCAGCCAAAGTATATCGCGGCCCCCATCAGGACGTAGAACGGGAAGAGCGTCATGCTGTAACGGATTTGCTGGGCAGCGAAGACCGCCGCAGCCATTATCGCCGAAGAAACGAGCGCCTTGGTCACGGCTTGCCTGTCAACTTCTACTTTAACGATCTTCGAGAGGAAATAGACGGTCAACAAGAGGGTGACAAGCAGCGAAGCCCCCCTCATGACCGCAAGCCCGTCTAAGCCTATGACCCAGAGCAGAGGCAGCAAGCCCAGGCTCGCGACCACTGGGACGATGCTGAGGAGCAGAACGGTCTTCGTCTTCTCGTAGATGACCAGAAGCCCGGTGAAGGCCGGGAGCAGTCCGTAGGTCAGCCCGAAGACCGCGAATATCGCCAGTATGCTCCATCCCGACTCGTACTGCTGCCCCGCGAAGATCGTTATCACGGGGTTAGCCATCGAGAGGAGCCCGAACGCCAGCGGAAAAACGATGATCGCGGTGTACCTCGTCGCCCTCTTGATCGCCGAGACTATCGCCCCGTGGTCCTTTTTTCCGTAGGCCATGCCGTAGTAGGGGTAGAGGGCTGTGCCGAGAGCCGTGGCCAACGTGGCTAGGACACCAAATGCCTTGTAGCTCACGTCGTAGATTCCCAGGTCAGTCAATGGCAATAGGGCGAATACGATGGCTCGGTCGTACCACGCGTACAGGAACGTGACTAGCGCCGCGGCGAAGAGGGGCCAAGAGAATTTCAGGATGTTCGGGATCAGGCTGACGCTGCGGCGGAGAAGGTGTCCCTCGCGTTTCAGGAGTTTGACGGACGCGGCGACGAAGAGGAGTAGAAGCACCGAGTCGCCGACTATCCATCCGATCACTGCGCCGTAGAATCCGAAGCCGGTGACCAAGAGAAGAACGATGACGAGCCACCTGACGACGACCGAGAAAACGTTTGAAACCGCGATTCTTTTCATGCGCCCTGCTCCCAAGAGGATGCTGTTCAGCGCGGGTGTGATGGCCACGATGAGGGAATCAAGCACTATTAGCCTTATGAGGTCGAATTTGTCTGCGGTTCCAAAAAGAACGGACGAGGTATCCGCTGAGAAAATTAGGAGAACCAAGCATGGCAGAAGGATCACTGGTATCTTGAAAACGATGGCTGCCAGGATGTGCGCTGAGGAGTCTTCGCCTCGGCCCTTCAGTTCTGAGACGAACTTGGGCAGCGAGGTGGTTAACCCGAAGTCCGAGATCATAACGATGAACGAGCTGACGAGGGTCAGCGCGGTCAGCATCCCCATCTGCTCTTGGGTTATCGCCCTCGCCAGGTACGTGAGGCCGAAGACGCCGATCAGGTTCGTGAACACGTTCTGGACGGTCAGGTAAATTGACCCTGAAGCCACGTCCGAGGCGTCCATCGTTTTAGCAGCGTCCATTTAGTCTACCTTACTTCAAACAGGTGTTCAAAAAGTTTCTTTATTGTACCCAATAAACGTTCTGTGCTGTGTTAATTTGGATTCTTAATAAATCTTTTTGTAATTGTATCTTTGAAGGCTTCTAAATGAGTGGCAAAAGTTATAAATACACAGAGCGGGAAGAACTATTCTTCACCATTATGTCATGGGTGATTTAAAAAAGGGACTGGTGCATCTTTGCATGGAAAATTTTACAGAAAATTCGGGATCGCATGTTCGAAGCCAGTCCGAGGAAGAAGCTGAGGTCTGGAGTCTTGTCCCACCAGAGCGCGGTTCGCTTGAGAGGCTGAAGCGTCTTTCGATACGCAGCGGAGCTTGGTTTAGGGCTATAAACTGGAAACAACGAGGACTCATAGACATCACGTTGAGGACGGTGGACAGGATCCGAAGCTCTCTCCTTCTCAAAGTCTTGGCTCCCTTGGTGAAAAGGCTACTTGAAACCATCGGCGGAAACGTTAGGAACGGAGCGTTGGTTCTGATGGGGAAGGGCGCCTTCGACATGATGAGGGGCGTCGCCGAGAAGATTGTCGCGGTTGCCCAGAAGTGGGGAAACAAGTCCGCGAAGGAATGGCTGGACGAGGGGTTTCTCAGGTACCTCGTCGTAATGAGCCTCCCAAGAAACAGGAACTCTATGACTGCAATTCGTTAACCGCGAGACCATGAACAATTATGGATTGGGATTTTAGATAAAGGAAAAGAAATGCCGCGCTGAATTTTCGACAGTTTCTTTACCTGCTCATCTGGTTAAACGGGTAGAAAAGACGATTAAGGAGTTCAAGTACTGGCCGACGAAGACCGATTTCGTGCGAGAAGCGGTCCTTGAAAAACTCGAAAAGTACGAGAACAGACTTGAATCCGAAAAGACGGCGTTAACGACCCTGCTTCCAAAATACGAAAAAGGATGAGTTGTATTGAAGATTTCAATAGTTCTTGGGACCCGTCCCGAAATCATCAAGTTTTCTCTCGTCGTAAGGGTTTACTGATTGGTGAAAAGTTCATATTCCCGATTAATGCTACTTTTTGGTGTTGTTGAGTAAAATGGTGGAAGCAGCGGTGAAGAAAGTGGATTCTCAGGGTCGCATATCCATCCCGATCCATTGGAGGACAGGGTGGAAGTCTCGGAAGTTGATGCTGATAAGGCGGGAAGACAGAATCGAGTTGTGCCCGATCGAATTTGTGCCTCCTTCGGAGCTGTTCGACTCGATCGAGGTATCTGATGATGTGGATTTCGTTGACCCGCATTCCGTAAAGAAGGCGTTGTCGGAGTCGCGTTAGCGTTGAGGTTTGTGAGCTCTGACGTTTATCTCCATGCTTTCCTTGGTTCAGAAGTCGTTGAAGGATGAGAAGCGGTACGTCAAAGATGAAGCCAGAGAAATCGTTAAAGGGATTAAAGAAGTTGAGGGGGAAAAGGGTTCTTTTGGAGCCTTTGCAGGGGCTCCCAAAAGAAGCTTTTGTTCATGCTGGCGCGGAAATTACGGAGCCGCTGTTGCGTGAGGCAAAAATGACGAGCGACAAGACTCAGAGGCTTCTCAGAGACCTCGATATTCTGATGGCTCATAGTGAAATTTTAAGTTGATTAGCGTTAAGTTCACGAGGCATGGAAAACATAGGGCTGTTGAGAGAGGTATAAGTGAAGACATGGTGTTAAAGGCAATATCGAGACCTACCTTTTCATTTTATGATTTGAGTACTGGTGCAACTGTTGTTTTTAGGAAACTTGACGGAAGAAACTTGCTTGTTGTTTTTTCTAGGGCTCGAAATGATGTAAAAGTGATAACAACGTTTATTACCTCTGATGCGAAGCAAATTATTAAGAAGAAGCTCGAAAGTAACGTTTGGGTGAGAACCAAGTGAGAGTGGAGTACGACAGGGAATCTGATATACTGTACATCAAGTTTAGGGACTCGAAGATAGTGGACACTCGCATGTTAAGTGAGGACTTGTACGCGGATTTGGATGAAGACGGAGCCTTCGTCGGGATAGAGATCTGGAAAGCCTCGCAGAACGCCATACAGCCATTATCGAGAAACATAGCTCAAGAGCTGCAAGGAACCATAGAGCAATCAGCCTAAAAACGGTTAACGCAAAAGGTTTAGAAAACCATTGGATGCCTCGATCGCTCTCGGTGCTCGTCTTAAGATCGTTAAGTTCTCGCCAATCATACGGGAGTACGAAAAGCAGGTTGTTGCGGGATTAAGTCTAGTGTGTAAGTTATATGAATATTGAAGTGGACATTAAGGAGATGAAGGGGCTTCTCATGGAGCTGAATGAAAAGGTAGATTTGATCCTTGAATCTAGGGAAACTGTTTCGATTATGCGTTTGGCTGAGAACTCTTTGAAGAATTTCCTCGACGAGGAACCCGATATTTATTCCATTCAGGACCTTAAGGCAATGGATTGCTGTAACTCTCTATCCTGTTAGGAGGGGCAGGTTTGGCGTATAAGATGAAGTATGATGAGGACGCCGATGTCTTGACCGTTTTTGTCAAAGAAGAGGGGAAGCTCGCTTATGCTGAAGAGGTGGGGGACATGGTTGTGCATGTTGACGAGAAGGGGAAACCATTATTCCTAGAGATATTGAGGGCCAGCGAGATAGTGCCGCTTATTGTCCGCGTTTTGGCGAAGGGCGAGGTTGCGGTGCACTAATTGCGGGTCAAATTTTTTCTTTCAGGACCAATAATGAAAGCGTCTATTGTTCTTGGGACTCGTCCTGAGATCATAAAGTTTTCGCCCATCATTCCTAAACTTGTGTGTTTGGGATTAAGTTCCGTCTCAAGTTTTTGGCAAGCAGATGTATTGTGCAGAAACCTGTAAGAATTTCTGGGCATGCTTGGAAAAGGATTGCGAGGTATGGGCTGGATGAAGAGTTGGTGGTTCAGGCTTTGAGGCATCCGGACCGTTTAGTTGAGGGTCACCATGGCAGAAGGATTGCGCATAAGTCTATGAACGGCTTTGTTGTCAGAGTGGTTTATGAGGAGGATGGCTCCTTAACTGTGGTGACCGTTTATCCTGCGAGGCGTGAGAGGTATGAAGGAAAGGTTTAGGAAGGTTGAGTACAGTTCAGACGTGGATGCCTTAGTCATCACTGTCAGTGGCAAGAAGCCTGAGTACGGAGAGGAAATCGGGGAGAACATTGTGGTTCATTACTCCAAGGACGGCGAGCCCGTGGAGATTGAGATTTTGGACGCTAGCGAGCTCGTCGTCTCTTCTGTTGAAGCGATAGCTCTCAAGGCGAAAGAGGCGGCATTGGCTAGCTAGATGGGAACTGCGTGCAGTATGGTCATGTTGCAGCTGAACGTGCAAGGCGAAGGAGCAAACGTTTAAATCTTGTTTACGGCTACGTTTTTAGTAGTGTCGGTACATGTCTCTGACTAGCGTTGTAGACGAGTTTCCTTTGTTTGGGGGTAGGGCTGAGAAGGAGCGGTTTCTGCTAGTTTTGGGTCTTGTTGCTTCTCGAACTATTAGTTTGGCGAAGGCTGCTGAGGTTCTGGGTATGTCTCGTTTCGAGTTTTCAGCTGTGTTGAGGTCTATCGGTTTCAGCTATAGCTACTTGGACGAAGATGAAGCGCGGGAAGAAGTGGGTTTCAGCAAAAAGCTAGTGAAGAAGCGGCAGCTTGATTGAAGGCGGTAGTTGACACCTCAGTTCTCATATCGCTTGGAAAACTTGGTTTTCTGGGTTTGATTCGGGAAATGTTCGATAGCATAGTTGTTGCTAAGTCTGTTTTTGAGGAGGTTCGGGATAGTGAAGTAGCGGAGAAAGTGAATGGATTGATTGAAGCGGGAGAGGGTGATGTTGTTGAGAGTTCAAACAAAGGGCTTTTGGACGCATTTTCGTCAAGTCTCGGAAAAGGTGAGGCTGAAACTATAGCGTTGGCGTTAGAGTTTAAGACCAGTATTGCGTTGCTTGACGATTTGAGAGCTCGTAAGACGGCGAGAAGGCTTGGGATAGAGGTAATGGGCACATTAGGTGTCTTGAAGGTTCTATCAGAGATGGGGTTGGTGAGTGATAAACCTGAGGATTTATGTCGGAAACTTACCGAACAGGGCTTTTGGATCGATGGCAAATTATGCATGAGAATACTAAAAGAATGATCATTAATCGCGGACACCTGACGAACCTAAACAAAAGTTAACCTGAAACACCTTGAAGGTCTCTGTTGTTCTTGGGACTCGTCCTGAGATCATCAAGTTTTCGCCCATAATTCGCGAATGCGAAAAGCAGAAGATGGACTACTTCATCCTGCACACGGGGCAGCACTACTCGTACAACATGGAC
>CAZOKM010000036.1:0-14860 GCA_964580405.1 uncultured Candidatus Bathyarchaeia archaeon
TCGCTCCTCATTACGGCGGTCGGCATCATCCCCGACGTTCGCAAGACAGTCACAGTGGACCTGAAGGCCCCAGGAGACCCCGTCTACCTCGTCGGCCAGACGTACGCCGAGCTCGGGGGCTCAGAGTACTATCGGCGGAAAGGGTTCGTCGGGCGCTCTGTTCCCGTGGTCAGGCTGAGCGAGGCGAAGAGGACGATGGACTGCGTCTCGAAAGCCGTCGAAGCGGGCTGCGTGAGCGCCTGCCACGACCTGTCAGAAGGCGGTTTGGCGGTTGCAGCTGCCGAGATGGCGTTCACGGGCGGCTTGGGATTAGAGATTTCGTTATCTAGATTCCCCCAGTCGGAGCCCATAACGAGGAACGATTTCGTCCTGTTCTCTGAGTCGAACAGCAGGTTCCTGGTTGAGGTGCCAGAAAAGGCAAGGGAAAAGTTCGAGGTAGCGATGAAGGGCGCGAACTTCTCAATAATTGGCAGGGTCATAGACGAAAAACGCTTGTCGGTTCAAGGCTTAGGCGGCAAGACGGTTGTCGAGGCTGGTTTGGACGAGCTTAGGGGCGCTTGGAAGGGAACCTTCGGAGGGTGACTGATGAAGAAAAGCGACATTAAAGTGTGCATCGTGAGGGTTGGCGGGACGAACTGCGACGCTGAGACGAAGCGGTCCTTCGAGGAGCTCGGAGTTAGGGCGGACGTCCTGCACCTGAACGAGATTGTCAAGGCAAATGGCATACTTGAATACCAAGTTCTGGTGGTTCCCGGCGGCTTCTCCTACGGCGACTACGTGAGGGCGGGAGCCATCCTCGGGAAAGGCGTCTCCGCGAATCTCGGCAGGAGCCTGAAAGCCTTCGTCGATGAGGGCAAAGCCGTCTTCGGAGTCTGCAATGGCTTCCAGGTCCTCGTTGAAGCAGGACTTCTGCCAGCGTTCGAAGGTATCAGCCCGTACCCCGAGGCGGCGCTCGCGACGAACGTGCCGATCGGCTACAGGTGCAGGTGGATTTACCTTAAGCACGAGAACTCGGGCAACTGCATCTTCACGAGCAAGGTCCCGAAGGGCAAGGTCCTGAGGATGCCCGTTGCCCACGGCGAGGGCAGGTTCATGTTCCCGAAGGACGTTGAGGACAGGTGCCTCGAGAGGCTGATTGAGAACGACCAGATCGTCTTCAGGTACTGCGACGAGGAGGGAAAAGGCGCGGTGGGAAAGTACCCGTACAACCCGAACGGCTCGTTCTACGGCATCGCGGGAATCTGCAACCCCGGCGGAACCGTGTTCGGGCTCATGCCTCACCCCGAGAGGGCCTTCTACGGCTGGCAGCTGCCGGACTGGACTAGAAGTGGGAAGCCATCAGAGTACGGCGACGGGAAGCTCATCTTCGAGTCCATCGTCGATTACGTGACGAAGAAATTCTAGGCGAAAACGCTGTCCTCCTCCTCAAACATTATTAGTACCAAGCTGCATTCATATGAAAGCCAAATTTGCTTTCAAACAAGCTAGAATCGGAGCGTAACTTAAATGACAAAAAACTTTGAAATAAGCGGGAAACCGAAGCTGAAGGTCGTCCTGTTCGGCGCGGGCTGGATAGGATGCAGCATCGTTCAACTGCTCTTGAAGAAGAAGGGCGTCGAAATCGTGGGGGCAATCGACTCCTCGCCAGCCAAGGTCGGGCGGGACTTGGGCGCCGTCATGGGAACCGAGAAGCCCTTGGGCGTAACGATAACGAACGACGCGGCGAAGCTGCTGAACGAGACGAAGCCCGACGTGGTCGTCCACGCAACGTCATCTTTTCTCAAGGACGTTTTCCCCCAGCTCAAGGAGATCGTCGAGAACGGCGCGAACGTGGTCTCAACTTGTGAGGAACTGTCATACCCGTTCGTCTCAAGCGGCGAACTGGCGAACAAACTTGACGAGCTGGCCAAGAAGCACAATGTCACGGTTCTGGGCACGGGCATCAACCCCGGCTTCGTCATGGACACGCTGCCGATCACCTTGTCGAGTGTCTGCCAAGAAGTTAAAAGCATCAAGGTCGAAAGGGTCATGGACGCGGCGAGTCGGAGGGCGCCCTTCCAGAAGAAGATCGGCGCTGGCTTGTCGGTTGACGAGTTCACGCAGAAAATCAGGGACAAGCAGATCACGGGCCACGTCGGACTGGAGCAATCGGTGGCGATGGTCGCTGATGCCCTGAAGTGGAAGCTGCAGGCCGTCGAGGTCGGCGCCGTCGAGTCCGTCGTCGCCAAGAAGCCCGTCGAAAGCAAGGCCGTCAAGGTCGAGGCTGGGAAGGTCGCTGGGCTGAGGCAGTCCGCCTGCGGCATAATGGGTGGCAAGCCCGTGATTACGTTGTCGTTCGAGGCGTACATCGGCGCCAAAGAAGAGTACGACGCAGTAACAATCGAGGGCACGCCCACCATACGGCAGAAGATCAGCCCGTGCGTGCACGGCGACCTCGCAACGGCGGCCATGGTCGTCAACTCCATCCCCAAGGTCGTCAACTCCGAGCCCGGGCTCAAGACCATGAAGGACCTTCCAGTGCCGTCCGCAGCCCTCGAGGACTTCAGGCTCTACGTGGACTAGATTTCGCGGAAAAAACGCTCAAGTCCGAAAAAACATCTAGGAGCTAGGTTCTTCTTTCAAATCGGCGGCGGCACCTTCTTCCTTTCCTGAAGCGGAGCCTTCGTCCACTCCATGAATTGTGGGGAAGGCGGCTCGGTTTCGTACAGGGTTTTTCTGTGAGCCTCCAAGAGGCTGCTTGTCCGTCTAGCGTACTCAGCAGCTGTTAATATCGTGTGTCCGGCGCTTGACGACCTGTCGAAGGCGGGCTGCGCGGTTTTCTTCCAGTCCGCGTCCCTGAGGATGTGGTGGTCCAGAACCGTCGTCGGCACGCTCTCCGCGACGGCTCCCAGATTCAACATCGCCTCTTCGATTCTTTGCGGGCTAACCCTGTACTGGGCGAGGTAGACGGGCGGGCCGCCGATGATGGCTAACGCGGGCCTTTCTTTCAGGACGAGGTTGGCTGTCCGGTCTGACATGGGTCCTTGGACGTCGGGCGCGAAAAGCACCCTCTCCTCTCCGCGTTCGATTGCCGCCATCAGCACCCAGCCCATCTCAGAGCCTTCATCGCCGTGGCAGACTGGGACGGAAAAACGGATGGACGTTTCCCCGAAAATGAACGTTCGGCCGTCGGCAGACTCGAGCCTCGAAGCCGTCTTCCCGGACGTCTTGTGGAACATCCACCCCCGCTGCCTTTGGCTCGGGTTAACATTCGACCTGAAGCTCTTCGCCAAAACAACCTTGCCCCCGTAGATTTTTTCTGCATCCTTAGCTGTAGACCAGTGGCTCGCGTAGTCGGTGAATGAGGGCGTGTGGTGGTCGAAGTGGTAGTGGCTCACGGTGACTACATCCGCCTTCTGGGCTAGCTCGAGTATCCTGCTCCGGCACTCCCTCAGAGCCGCATACTCCTTGGGATGAGGGGGCAGCCCGAAACGGTTTGGGCACAAAGAGGCGCCTGCGTCTAACAGAATTTTAACATCGGCAGTCTCGACGTAGGTGCACATGGAGCGGACGCCCATGCTCTCGAAGGCCACGGGAACAACCTTGATGTCGGTGAGAATCTCCATGCAGGCACCGTTAGCTGCTGTCTCTGTTCTGACCCTAGAATTAGCTTCGTCTCTTATCACAATTTCCATCGAAACAGCTGAAACGGTGTCTTATGCTAAATGTGGGTTCCACACTCAAGATCCACATCATGCGTCGGTCAGCAGGGTCAGAGATGTCATCACCCACATCACTGGATTGCGCACGAACATTAATTAAGTTAACACCCGCCTCAGCCAGAGCCCATTGCATCTATGTTTGCGCCCCAAAACAACAGAAAATTTGCGTCGCAAAACAGACAGGTCTGAGGCAGCGAATTGTTAGTCAAAACTGCTGAATCATTGTTGAACAAAACAGACCGGACGAAATGCTTACAGAAGGTTCGAACGGTTATCAGGGAGGAATCCGAGTCGGCGACTTCGGCATCTTAAAGGTTATTACAGACCACCAAGCCATACTTATCCGAAGTTGGGCAGACGGAAATGCTGACGAAGCTGAAGAAGACCGTCCAGTCGTGGATGACGACCCAAGCAGCGGCGGCTCACGGAATCGGGCTTACGCCGAACCAAATCAGCGGCTTAGGCGTCGTCCTCGGCGTGGCTTCAGGCGCCTTCTACTGGCAAGCTGGACTGGCTATTGGCAGCCCAAGCATATATCCGTCATACCTTATCATCGCGGTCGTTCTGCTGCTTGCCTCAGGCTACTGCGACGCCCTCGACGGCGCCCTAGCGAGGCTGCACAACGAGGCTTCGGTTGCTGGTGGCTTTTTGGATTCGCTGCTTGACCGATACGTTGAGGCTTCTGTCTATTGCGGAATAGTAGTCGGTAAACTGTGCGACCCCCTTTGGGTGCTTCTAGCGTTAATCGGCTCTCTTCTCACGAGCTATGCCCGAGCGAGGTCTGAGGCGGCCGACGTCCCCATGGAAACGGTCGGCGTCGTCGAAAGGGCTGAAAGGCTCATCGTAATCGTCTTGGCCAGCCTTCTGAACATCATCTGGACAGACGCAATAAGCTGGTCCATGATACTTTTAGCTGTCGCGACAAACGCAACGGTCCTTCAGCGCACGATCTACTTTTTCGGAAAAGCTAAACCTCAGAAGAATCCTGATTAACGCCGTTTCCGCGTTTTTGCCTATTTTATGGTTCTAGAATGGGCGTCTTCGTGAATCTCTGTCCCTGACTTTGACTATGCCACGGTGGACTGCGCATGAGATGCAATAATACTTCGTGTCGACGTGGGTCGGCATGTACGCTCCCTTCTGGCGGAGCTCCTTATACAAGGCTGAGTCAACAAGCGTAACCCGGCGGGTCGACTTTTTAGCTTTGTCTCTGGGGACCATTTCGCCGCAGCCATTGCACTGGACAAGGCTGCTGTGCCCCTTTTGTCCTTTCGCGCGACCTCTGCTCTTACGTTTAAAGGGCATTTCAGGTACGTTCCTTCGATTTGTCTCGAATACCGTACATAAGACGTGAGCATGCGTTCTTATACCTTGCGTTTTTGTCATGCACAGGGTCTGGGTTCGTCCGTCGTGCAGCTTTTAAGTCGCAGCGCACCTAAAAGAGAATTCGACGGAGACTAGCCCAGTGAGCCGCTTTGACATAACGACGGTCGGGCACTTCTCAATCGACCGCATCAAGCTCCCGGACAGAAACCAAACAAAACTCACGCTCGGAGGACCACCCACATACGTGTCATTAACAGCCAAGAAGCTCGGCGCCGACGTTTCCGTCGTTTCAAGAGTCGGAACGGATTTTCCAGGCAGGTTCCGCCGTCTTCTCGAACGGAGGGGAGTCGACCTTTCCGGCCTCAAGGAGGACAAAGGCGCGTTGACGACCAGTTATCTCCTCGACTACAAATCAAGCGGGGAACGCAGACTCTTTCTGGGAAACAAGGCCCCGTCAATCGGAGCTGAAGACGTTCCAGACGTTCTGGACTCCCAAGCCGTCCACGTCGCTCCCATCGCAAACGAAGTTTCCCGCGAAGCTTTGCGTAAGGTAAAAGCTTCTGGATGCGTCGTGTCTATGGACCCGCAGGGGTTCGTCCGCAGATTCGGGGAGAACGGAGAGGTGAGCCTTGGACGGTTCGAGAACGCTGAGGTTCTAAGGGGAGTTGACGTTCTGAAGGCTTCGCGCGACGAGGCAAAGGCAGTCACCGGGCAAGAAACGCTGGTCGAAATGGCCAAAAGTCTATGTAGGGAAGGCGCTGAGACCGCCATCATAACTGGAGGAGCGGAATCCACGTTGCTGTGCTTTGGGGGAAAGATGTCGTATATTCCTCCGGCGAAGCCTAGAGCTATCGTAGATACAACGGGCGCAGGCGACGTCTTCATCGGAGCATTCCTGACGATGCTTGTTCGCGGCGAGGAGCCTTTGTGGTGCGCCTGTGTGGGTTCAGCTGCAGCATCATTCGTCGTCGAGAAGCGTGGTCCAAGCGGGTTCGGCTCGTTGAAGCAGGTTCAGGCAAGAGCAATGGAAGTCTATGAGAAGGCTTCATCTATTCCTTGAATCTCAATCTTTACTGTTTTTCCGAAGATAGATTTGGGGTCGTGTTCGAGTCCACTATTCTTCGCCGTCCACTTCGAAGAGGTGGCACAGTATCTCGTACAGTTCCTGTCCATCGTCCATCTTCGCGAAAGTTTCTTTTTCGGCTTTCAGGACCTCTCGGGCCGTCCTGCGCTTCTTCTGCCACTCAATCTCTTTCCACATGACCTTGTAGTTCTTGAACTCGAGCCACGCGCGGACAATCAGCACGATGAACATTGCCACCGTCAAAACGAGGTTCAGCAAGTAGATGTCAAGCAAATCCATTATTCGGTTTCCGCTCCGCTTTTAAGAAAAAAATGTACATCATCGCATATAAGGAAAACGCTTCACAGAATCGTTAAGTCTATTAGGTTCATGCAATTATAGAAGCAATCAATAGAAAGGACGCGGTGCACGACATGGGCAAAATCTCCAAGGGCGAGAAGTGCAGCGCCAAGGGATGCGCGAAGGAGGCAATCCGCTCGTTGCCAATTGACGACGTGATGTCAGCGGGCATCGAGGTGCAGGGAATCCGCCGCGTCTACCTCTGCAAGGACCACTACAAGCAGTACAAGAAGGCCACCAAAAAGGACAAGATGGTCGACAAGTGGCGGTATGGCGGACGCATCAAGTAGAACAGTCCAATCTTCCTATTCAGTGAAATTAACAATTATTTGTTCATAATCAATTAGTTAATCCCCCTCCCCCTGCTTTCACAGACCCCTTTTATACGTTTTTCCCGGACATTGAGTCTGGAAAGTAAAACTGTCATCGTTTGGGTGGCATTGGGATATGGAGTTTCTGGTCCTAACCTCGCAGTTCCGGAAGCAGCCCGTGAGGGAACGCATCATCATGCAGGCCGTCATCGAGTTGGCTCAGGACGTCGGCGTCGAACGGATAATCATGCGGAGGACCAACGTCTTCTGCACAGGCGTGTACCTCAGCAACAGCGACGGCAAGTCCCTACTTTACAACGACTGGGAGAAAGACTGGGACCCAAAAAAGATAATCAGAAACATGAAGGCCAAGCTCCAGTCTTCGCCAATCCAAGAGAGGACTAATGAACTTGTCCTCACGGTTGCGTGATAGCCCAGAATCGTTTTCTCGGAGTCAAACACGCTTTTTTCCTGTTTTCTCGTAAAGACATTGTCTCATTTTATCTACGGTAATCTTTATCTTCGCAGCTTAATATGAACAATAGACGAATTACCGTAAATGGGGCATGAAAGTTGAGGATACTGCAGCTGCACTCGAACTTCATCGAGTACCGCCCGGTCGAAAAGGAAATCCAGTCAGCCGAGGAATGCGAGCGGAGAGCCTACAGGCTCGAGGAGCTGGTCGTCCTGTTCACGTGCGTGGAGAAGGGAGACACAGCTGAATCCGCCTCAAAAGTAGTCGACGGCGTTAAGGAGTATCTTGGCACAATCGGGTGCAACAGGATTCTGATTTACCCGTACTCTCACCTGAGCAGCGACCTCGCCAAGCCCGCGGACGCGCTCAAGGTCCTCGTCGAGATGGAAGCCTACGCGAAGGCTGCGGGGATTGAGGCTTACCGTGCGCCCTTCGGATGGTGCAAGGAGTTCTCGATTTCCATCAAGGGGCACCCGCTGGCTGAGCAGTTCAGGACCGACGCTGCGGGAGGGAAGGAAGCCGAGGTCGTTTCGAAGGCTCTGGAGGCTGAGCAGAAGATTCGGTCGCACTGGTTCATCATGCGTCCCGACGGCGAAATAGTCCCCGTTGACGAGTTCGACTTCTCAGGGCACGAGAACCTCAAGAAGTTCGCTGATTACGAGATTTCGAAGGTCAGGGCGGTTCAGCAGGTTCCGCCCCATGTTAACTTGATGCGGAAGCTCGAGCTCGTCGACTACGAGCCCGCAACCGACCCAGGAAACTTCAGGTACTACCCCAAGGGCAGGCTGGTCAAATCGCTCATCGAAAGATACGTGACCCAAAAAGTAATCGACTACGGTGGGATGGAGGTTGAGACTCCGATAATGTACGACCTTGAGCACCCGAGCCTGGCGAGTTACCTTCACAGGTTCCCCGCTCGGCAGTACATCCTTAAATCGGACGACAAGGAGTTCTTCCTGAGGTTCAGCGCCTGCTTCGGGCAGTTCCTCATGATCCACGACGCCCAGATTTCGTATAGGCAGCTCCCACTCAAAATCTATGAGCTGACGAGGTACAGCTTCAGAAGAGAAAAAAGTGGCGAGCTCGCGGGTCTCCGAAGGCTCAGGGGCTTCACGATGCCCGACGTTCACGCCCTCTGTAGCGACTTGAATCAGGCGAAGCAGGAGTTCGTCAAACGATTCAAGTTGTGCGTCGACACTCTCCAAGGGTTCGATTTGGGTCCAGAGGACTACGAGCTGGCTATTCGGTTCACACGGAACTTTTACGAGCAGAACAGGGAGTTCGTCGTTTCTCTGATGCAGTTATTGGGCAAGCCAACGTTGGTTGAGATGTGGGACGAGCGGTTCTTTTACTTCGTGCTGAAGTACGAGCTTAACTTCGTTGACTGTCTCAATAAGGCTTCGGCGCTTTCCACCGACCAGATAGACATCGAGAACGCGGAAAGGTACGGCATGACCTACGTTGACGAGAAGGGCGAGAAAAACTATCCGCTGATCCTCCACTGTTCACCAAGCGGAGCCATCGAAAGAGACCTTTACGCGATACTCGAAAAAGCCCACATGGAACAGCAGAAGGGCAAGGCGCCGACGCTGCCGCTGTGGCTTTGCCCGACCCAAGTCCGGGTTATCCCTGTCACTGACCAATTCTTTGGCGAAGCTGCAAAGACAGCTGCTGAACTTACCAAGCTTAATATCAGGGCGGACTGGGACGACAGGCCCCTGACGATGCCGAAGAAGGTCAGGGATGCGGAGATGGAGTGGGTCCCCTACGTCGTCGTCATCGGGCAGAAGGAGGTCGACTCAGGCGTCTTGGCGGTTAGAGACCGAAGCCAGACCGAATCGGGGAAAGCGGGGAAGACGAGGAGCATGGGGCTTGACGAGCTGGCTTCCGAAGTTAAGAAGAGAACCGAGGGGAAGCCGTACCAGCAGTTACCTTTGCCTGCTGAGATGTCGAGGAGACCGCGGTTCTACGGTTGATTCTGAGGACTGCTTGGGTTCATAGACAAATATATATGCCATGTTACGGTCATTGCATAGTCAACACGAGAGAGGTTGAGGCATATGGCGCAGAAAGAGCTGCTTGTCTACATGGACGGCAAGTATGTCCCGAGGTCCGAGGCGAAGGTTTCCGTCTTCGACCACGGGCTGCTCTACGGGGACGGCGTCTTCGAGGGCATAAAATCGTACAACGGCGTCGTCTTCCAGCTCAATGAGCACCTCGACCGCATCTTCTTTTCCGCGAGGGCGATGATGCTCGAAATGCCCTTGTCCAAGGAAGAGATGGCCAAGGTGGTCTTGGAGACCATCAGGAAGAACAACTTGAAGGACGCCTACGTCCGACTCGTCGTGACCAGGGGAGTCGGGGACCTTGGGCTCGACCCGAGGAAGTGCCCCAAACCAACGGTCTTCGCAATAGCTGTTCCGACGCTGCAGCTCTACGACGAGGAGAAGCGCAGGAAGGGCATGAGCATGATCGTTGCGTCGGTCAGACGCGACCCCGTGGACGCGACGACCCACGAGATAAAGTCGCTGAACTACCTCAACAGCATCCTCGCGAAGATCGAAGCCAACAACGTGGGCGCGGACGAAGCCATAATCCTCGACACGCACGGCTTTGTCAGCGAGGCGACGGCCGAGAACGTCTTCATCGTCAAAAATAACACGATAATGACGCCGCCAGCGACCAGCGGACCCCTGGCGGGAATCACGTCCAGCGTGGTCAAGAAGGTGGCTTTGAAGATGGGCTACACGGTGGTTGAGAGGGCGATAACGGTTGCAGAGGTCTACGCGGCTGACGAGGCGTTCCTCACGGGTACAGCCGCAGAGCTGATGCCAATCAGGGAGGTCAACAAGCGACAGATAGGCGAGGGCAAGATGGGTCCCGTGACCGAGAGACTGCTCAAGGAGTTCAGCGCGTTCGTTAAGGACCCGAAGAACGGGACCCGAATCTGGTAGGTGCCTTTCGGTGCGGGTTCTGATCCTGACCGAAAAAGAGATTGAACCCCTGCTTTCCATGCCCGAAGTCATGAATGCCGTCGAGTTGGCGTTCAGGGAGAAGGGTCTGGGCTTCGTCCAGATGCCCCCGAAAATCTACCTTTCATACGCGAAGTACAACGGCGACCTGCGGGCGATGCCTTCGTACCTCGAGAGGCTCGGCGTGTCCGCGGTGAAGGTCGTCAACGCGCACCCAGACAACCAAGCGAAGTTTGGCTTGCCCACGGTCATGGCGACGATAATCCTGATTGACCCGCAGAACGGGGCTCCCCTCGCAATCATGGACGGCACGCACATCACGGCGATGCGGACGGGTGCAGCAGGGGGATTAGCAGCGAAGTATCTCGCCCGAAGAGACTCGAAGGTTGTGGGGCTCGTTGGCGCCGGGACCCAAGCTCGGACGCAGCTCGAAGCCTTATTGGTCGTTTACGGGAGGCTGGATTTGGTCAAGGTTTGGAGTCGCACAGAGGAGTCTCGGGAGAAGTTCGTGTCCGATATGAAGGGTGCGCACGAAGGTTTAGCCGACGTTATCCCCGTGGAAAGTGCTGAGGACGCTGTGCGGGACGTTGACATCTTCGTCACGACAACGCCTTCGAGGGCTCCCGTCGTCATGGACAAGTGGGTCGCAGAGGGCACCCACATTACGTGCATAGGCGCCGACGCTTCGGGGAAGGAGGAGCTGGACCCAGTTATCCTGAGGCGCTCGAAAATCGTCGTCGACGACTGGGAACAGGCTTCGCACTCGGGGGAAATCAACGTCCCACTGGCCAAAGGCATAATCACGAAGGGCGACGTTTGGGGCGACATCTGCGAACTAGCCACTGAAAAGAAAAAAGGCAGAACATCCGAAAGCGAGGTCACGGTGTTCACTTCGACGGGCTTGGCGGTCCAAGACGCGGTCACCGCGAAGCTCGCATACGATAAGGCTGTTCAAAGGAAAATTGGGCGCTGGGTTGAACTGTTCTAGCCATTACGTATTGGATTGTTTGTGAAAAAATATATCATTCAACGTGCAATGTTGTTTCTGGACGATAGCGTGTTCGAAGAACTTGACTCGTTTGAGGATGATTGCTTGGCGAGCATCCGAGTCCACATCAACATCGGCAGATACGCCCTAAGCCGAAAATGGTGAAAGTTTTTCTTTCCTCAATTATCGTCGAAACACTCATAATTATTAAGAAAGAAGCAGTGTATTGAATTCAAGTCATTCAATCACGAGGGATTGTATGCAGTTTCTCAAATGTTCCGAAATGCGCGGCTGGGACATCGTCGTCGACTCCGATGCGATTCCGTCCGAGAAGTACGCTGCGCAGGAGTTTCAGCGGTTCTTCGAGCAAGCCACAAGCATCCATCTGCCAATAGAAAATAATGATGCTTCAAACCATGTCTACATAGGCAAAGGCGAAGCGTTGGCTAAAAGCGGCGTCACGGTTGACGTTTCTGGGCTGGGCGAAGAAGGCCTGCACATAATCATAAAGAGGAATTGTATAGCCATCGTTGGGGGGAGACCACGAGGCACGCTCTACGGCGTGTACCAGTTTCTCGAGGACGAGCTGGGCGTTCGGTTCTTGACCCACGACCACACGCACGTTCTCGACTGCTCCAAACCGAGGATTCCTTGCAGAGAATACGTCTACAAGCCCCCGTTTAGCTTCCGCTGGAGCTACTACGCGGAGAACTCGAAGCGCCCCGAGTTCGCAGCTCGGCTGCGCGTCAACACGGTCACGGACGACCCGAAGCTGGGAGGCAAAACGAGCCAGAACCTCATCAGCCACTCGTTCCACAAGCTCGTCCCCTTCAGCAAGTACGGGAACGACCACCCCGAATACTACGCCCTGGTCGACGGCAAACGGGACACGGACACGCGCTGGGCTGGTCCGCAGCTGTGTGTGACGAACCTTGACGTAATCAAGGTCGCAGCTGAGAACGCAATACATTTTCTGGACGTGGGCCACTTTGGCAACATCAGCGTCAGCCAAGCGGACACGGACAGGTACTGCCGCTGCGAAAGGTGCCAAGAGCTCAACACGCGAGAAGGCAGCCCCATGGGGTCTCAGCTGGCATTCGTGAACGCCGTGGCTGAGCTGGTCGAGAAGGCGCATCCAGAAATCAAGGTTGGGACGCTGTCCTATTGGTACACTCGGAAGCCGCCTAAGACCATCAAACCACGGCACAATGTTCAAATTCAGCTCTGCAGCATCGAATGCTGTACCTTACACCCGATTGACGACCCCGACTGCCCGAAGAACAGGGAGTTCTGCTGCGACGTGAGCGAGTGGGGCAAGATATGCGGCGACGTCTGGTTCTGGAACTACAACACCAACTTCACCGCCTACGACCTGCCCTTCCCGAACCTGCGAAGCATCGGCCCGAACGTCCGCTACTTCCTGCGCAACGGCGGGAAAGGCGTGTTCATGCAGGCTAACGGGAACGGCACCTCGGGCGAGCTCTCCGACCTTCGGAATTACCTTATTTCTAGGCTTTTGTGGAACCCTGAGCTCGACGACCAGAAGCTGATTAAGGAATTCGTGGAGCTGCACCATGGTTCCGCTGCCCCGCCTATTCTGGAGTACATCGAGATGCTGCACGACAACGCTGAGAAGTCAGCCGTGCACCCGAACTGCTTCCCGAAGCCAGAGGAGGTTGGACTCCGGCCCGAAATCGCCCGCAAAGCGCTCGATTACTTCAATAGGGCGCTGGAGTTGGCTGACAATGATGCTGTCCGCGCGAGGGTCGAGAAGGCTTCCATCTGCGCCTACAGGACCATGATTGACGCGGGAGGTCTCTTGACTAAGGCGGAGCTCAAGCCCATCGTTGACAGCTACGTCGAGCTGTGCCAGCGTTACGAGATGACGTTCGCCGCGGAGCACAAGGAAGCCGCAACGTTCTTCGAGGAGCTGAGGTCACGAGTAAAAGACGCCTCATGACTGCTTTAGGACGGTCACCAAAAAAGTGGTAAAGGACTTATTCCCTGGATCTTATTCGTCGTCTATTTTACTTGCTTCTGGTCTGTTTTGTTCTACATTAGATTTTTTTATTTGACCAACAAACGGTTAAGCTGAATAGACCCGTCTGATTTGAGTGTCAACTGAATTTTGCGTTTGAGTTGTCAATATTCAGTCCACCTAGAGGGGGGCTATATAGAGACTGGTCGGAAAAGCTGACTATTTCCTTAAAACCCTGTCTGATTTGCGGCGCAAATTTTCTGTTGTTTTGGTGCGCAAATTCTTTTCCGGGAAGCAAGCAATATTTGGGCAATGTTAGATTTTTGTTTGGGTAAGTGTTATTAGTGTCTGGGGTTTCTTGTTGAATTCGGCGTGTCCGCGTTGGTTCTTCCTTTGAAAGCCATCATCTTCGATTTGGATGGGACCCTGATAGACTCTGCCATCCCGTTCAGGGAGATGAAAAAGAAGATCATAACATTCCTTCAGGCGAAGGGGGTGGAGGAGGGGCTGCTGAGCGACGAAATGCTGAGCGCCGAAATCATAGACTTAGCCGAAACCTCCCTCAGGCAGCAAGACTCGTCAGAGACACAATTACGTGACGTTCTCGCTCAGGTTGAAAGCATCATGAACGAGGTTGAAGTCCAATCAGCGGGAAATGCAATCCTGATTAACGGCGTTCCCCAGATGCTGCGAACCCTCAAGAAGCGGGGGCTGAAGCTCGGAGTCATGACACGAGGGTGCCGCCAATACACGCGTATTGTACTTAATAAATTATGTCTACGCCGATTTTTCGACGCCGTCGTGGCGAGGGACGACGTGGACAAGCCGAAGCCGAACCCCGAGCACGCGTTCCACATCCTGAGAATGCTGGAGGCAAGGGCGGAGGAGACCCTTTTCGTGGGGGACCACTGGTCGGACGCCGAGTGTGCCAAGCAGGCGGGGATGAGGTTCGTGTTTGTCAGCCACGGGCAGGACACGAAAAAAGCTCGGGAGCTTGGCTACCCAATCATCGACGACGTCAACGACGTCGCTAGGTTCTTAGCATAAAAAAGGCAACCTGCTTCATAATGATTTAGGGTTTCAATTTTATTAACCGATGGCTGCATATTATTCTGGAAGATTCTGAACCCATGTGGGACTGCCTTTGAGCGAAAAAACCGATAGTTTGGACGAGCTGCGGAAACGCATTGAAGCGGTCACGCTGGAGATTTTCAGCCTAAGCGGAGAACGCGTCCAGCTGGCCAAGCAGGTCGGGGGAATCAAGGCCCGGAGGGGAATCCCCGTCGAAAACGTGGAGGTCGAGCAGAAACTGACTGAAAAAGTTTTGGAGCACTGCAGAAGACTCGGTTTGGATGAGGACTTCTGTCTTGTGCTTCTGCAGGTTCTCCTCGAAGAGTCCAAGCGGGTCCAGAGGGAAGCGGCCAAGACACAAAGTTAAGGAATCACACAAGTTTGGAGGACAACCGATTGAAGGTAGCGGTCATCGGCGGGGCGGGAAGAATGGGGAAGTGGCTCGTGAACTACTTCAAGAAGGGCGGACACGAGGTCATCGTTTCGGACACGAGGCGCGAGGAAGCCGAGGCTGTAGCCCAGTCCACTGGCTCCATGTTCGCAAAAAGCAACGTCGAGGCAGCGAAAAACGCTGAGGTAATCGTCGTGTCGACCCCCATCGACGCCACGCCGAAG
>CAZOKM010000037.1:0-14656 GCA_964580405.1 uncultured Candidatus Bathyarchaeia archaeon
GGATGGTACCTGAAGAAGGCCTTCTTCGACACCATCGACGAAGTCGTCCCCCACGAGGTCATGGGCAACATCAAGGCCCCAATTCTCATCGTCCACGGCGACGCCGACCAAACCGTGCCCCTGGAAGATGCTACGAAGGGCTACGGAATCGTTAAAGGCCTCAACGCCAGGAACGAGCTCCACGTCGTCAAGGGCGGAGACCACGTCTACTCGTCGAAGGAGCTCACGCAGGAAGTCACCGAGACGACGATAAACTGGCTGAAGACCCTCGACCTGAAGGCTCTGTCGCAGCCCGCGGAAGAAGCCTTTGTGCCGTCAATTGACTATACGAAGCCGTGGTTCCACGGTTCACCACAGAGGCTCAGCGTCCTCCGCAGCGGAAGCACAATAACCCAGGACGAGGAGCTCGCCAGAGCGTTCTCCCACGAGCCCACGCTTGTCAGCGTCTCGGACAAGGGCGCAATCAAGCACGACGGCAAAAAGGCGGGGTTCCTCTACCGAGTCGCCGAGGACGTTTTCTCGGAGGACATCCAACCCCACCCGCACTCGTCCATGCAGCCCGGGAAGGAATGGGTCACGATGAAGGACCTCCAAGTCGAACAGATAGGCGTAACCTTCGTCACCTCTAAAGAAGCCCTTTCGGACAGGGAAGTAGCGAAGCTGAGACAGAAGATGAAGGCGAACCCCAGCAAAACCTAGTCCGCGCAATAGTCCAAAACACGTTTCTCCCCATACACAAAGCGGAACAGAAAACTTAACAGCACGTAGGGTGCTCATAGTTTCTGTTAAGGCAGCTGGTCGAAAATGAGGAACGTCCAACAAGTTGTCTCCGAAGCAAAACCCGACGAGCTTGAAAATCCGCCACTGAGCTTGGACCACGCAAGCCACGTAGCTTACCTCACTCTGAAGGGGTATTCGAGGCTTGCCGCGGACCACATGCTCCACCCCGAAATGAAAGGGCACCTAGCGGAGACGATTGGCAACGTTGTCCGCCAGCTCACCCTCGCGTTCAATCAAGCCCTCCTCGAAAAAGACCCGGAAAGAGGTACCGTCCTGTGCGCCAGAGTCTACGACACCCTGGTCAACATGGCACTGAACCTCGTCGGCTTGGAAACAAAAATCGTGGGGTTCACCGACGCAGAGGCAGAAGAAGCCTTATCGCTGTTGAGGGAGGCATTGAACAACCTCGAAGCGCTCGAAAGAGGCGGAGTCTTCGGCGCAGTAAAAAATGAATTTATAATCGCCAAAGCCGTTGTCGACGGTATCCTCGCGGAGATGAAGACCGTGATGAAGGTCGTCTACAGACCGCCGGGCGCCATGGTCGCTCACGCCGCGGAGGAAATCGAGAAGAATCTTGACAACAAAAACGTCATACGGTCTTTCCTGCGGCTCGCTGAACGGCAAATCAAAGAGAACGTCTATTACAGGCTGAGCGAGTCGGGGACGTGCAAGTTCGGCAACGACTACGCGTTGGGGCTCAGGTGGCTGCGGCACCTTGGCTTCGTTCAGGTTTCGACGAACCCGTCTCTAGCCGCAATAGCCTACGATGACGATCCCTCGCAATGGGAAGGCTACAAGGGCGAGGACCTTTGCCCCGACTTCAGAACCGTCGCGGAACAACACAGGGAGCTCTTCAAGGACCCCGAAGCATCAGGCGACGAAATTACGGCTTACGCGACCGAGGTCAGCATCTGGCGGAACCTGGCTGTCTTCAGGCCCGTCGCCGTTGCCTCGAATATGGCCCACGGTATGATTAGCCTTCAGCTGAACCCGAACGTCGCGGACGACTACAGGGAAAGCGTCAGGACCGCCCTGAAGTTCTACGGGGACGCGGAGCAGTTCCTCAGGCGTTACGACGCGTACCTGCTCTGGGGCTACTCTGGGAACGTTGAAATGGGCAGGCCGAACATCGTTTTCAAGGTTGCAGCCAGCTCGCCAGCTTCGGTTGACGTCACGAGGAAGCTCGAGAGCCTCGGCGTGGGAACGAACAACACGGTCACCTTCACGGTCTCGCAGGAAGCCGAGCTCATACTCGCCAAGATGGAGGGAAGGGCTGAAGCCGCCAAGAAGGGCGTGCCGCTGACGACCGTGTACGAGACGAACATGGGCGGAAGACTCGACGACCACGTCAGAGAGGTTCAAGCCGAAGCACTCATGAGCAGTACCCTGCAAAAAGTTCAGGACAAGGAGAAAGCCCTGAAGAAGCTTGCTGAGGAGCTGGGGGCGTGGAGCGAAGCGTCGCAGAAGAAGACTTTAGCTGAAAAGGTTGTGGTCGTCAGCAGCCGAAAGTACCTTCGCCCACTGAACAAGGAGCCCTTCGCCAGTTTCCTTGCGGAACACAAGGTGCCCTTTAACTCGAGGGAACAGGTACGAACCTACCTTGCGACCCAGGAAAGCGATATTGGCTACTGCGGAATACTCGTCACGAAAAGGGTTTATGAAATCTTCTTCAGCACGCAAAACAAGCCAAAGTGGATTGCATACTTGCAGCATAAGTACGGTCCATCATTGAAACAGGCTGAGGAAGTCATGCGGGGAATCGACGTTCTCCCGGCTTCCAAGAGGCACCCGAAGGAGACGCTGCTGACCTTGGCGAAGGCGAACATGACGCACACCGAGTTCCCGAACCACCAAACGGCGGTCGTGGCTGCGAGTTCCGAACCTGGCTTTAGAGTCGAAGACTACCGAGAGTCGGTTTCGAGGGAAGTCGACCCAGAAATTCTGAAAAGGTTAACTGAAAAAGTTTCAGGCACCAAGAAGGTCGTGGAAGAATCCTACGAGGTCACAGCGACCCAACAAAAAATCCTCGAAGAGGCGAAAATACTGAATTCAACAAAATACGGTTCTAAAGGCATCCTTCCAGCGCAGTGGGGAGCCTTCGGGGCGACCGCGAAGACGATGGAGGAGTTCTCGAACAGCTACGAAGCGTTCAGGGCGAAATGCGTCGAGTTCGTCAAGAAAGTCTCTGGACAAAAATGAGCCTAAACTTCTCCAGAGCCCTTCGTGAGCTTGGCCTTCAGAATCTTGGTCGCCCGCTTGACCGCGGACTCGAAGTCGCCGCTTCCATTCATTCCCGCAGCTGTTGAGTGCCCGCCTCCCATGCCGTGCATGTACTCGCCCAAGGGCTTGGCCAGGTCGGTGCCCACGTGGAAGCCCGTCTGCCTGAAGAACTCCTGGTCCGACCTGATGCTTATCTGCAGTTGGTCGTCCTTCTGCCCGCCAACCATCGCCAAGTGGGCGCCCGTCTCGACAAGCGCCCTCGCGGCTGACGCTTGGAACGACCTCACGTGCGAAAACACGATGAGCCAATCGTCGACCTTCAGAATCCTCAGCCTCTCGCTGGCCTTGAGCCGGGCGATGCGTTCGGAAAGGTCAATGGGAAGAGAAAGGTGAGACAAAGCCTCGTGAGCGTTCACGCCCGCGTCAATCAGGTCAGCCACGGTTTTAAAGGTGTTTGAGTTCGCCAGAATGAAGTGCTTCGTGTCGAAGGCTATGCCGAGGAAAAGCGCCTCCGCCTCCTCCTTCGAGGGCACAATACCGAGCTCTTTGAAGAACCCGTAGACGATCTCGCAGGTGGACGAGGAGTTCTCGTCTGAGATGCAGAGGGCGCCGATTTTCTGGGTTTCAGGGTGGCTCGAGTGGTGGTCAATGACGACGACTGGCGAACGGGATTTTTCCACTTTTTCGCTCCAAGCCCCCAGCTGCTTTATGGTGTTCGTGTCCAGCATCGCTATGAAGTCAGCGTCCTCGAAGCGCGGTTCGCTGGTCAAAATTTTGAAGGGCAGATACGTGGTCAACGCCTTTGACAGCTTGCTCATGCCCTCGGGGCAGGCGATGTCAACCTTCACGCTCGGAACCATCCGCTCCAAGAGCCTCTGAAGGGCGAAGGCCGAGCACAGGGCGTCGGGGTCAGCGTTCTGGTGGCACAGCAGAATGACGTATTTTGGCTTGACCTCATTCATCAGCAACTCTAGATTCTTGACCGACAATTCACCTCACCAACGTACTCGTCTATCGCTCTGAAGGCGGCTTTAACCGCTCCCTCAGCCAGCTTCTTCTCGTCCATCGGGCTCTTAGCGCTGGAAAGGGTCAGCTCAACGTCGACTTCGACGTTCATGCCTTTGGATTCCTCCAGACTCACCGCGACTGTCAGGTCAGAGATTTCCTTGCTGGAAACCTTGGAGGCGATGTATTTTCTCGCGGCGTCGTCGGCTATCGTGCAGAGTTCTTCATAAAGGTTGTCAGACGGAGGAGACCCGCACGGTTCATCCAAACCTTTCACCGTTAGGTGGAAGACAGTGGACGTAAATCTTTCTGGAGCCTATCGTTCAGCTCTTTGATTTGGGTCTTGAGTCGTTCCTCCTGCTTGCCGAGGACGGAGACCCGCATGTTCGAAAGCTCCTTCTTCTCTTTGAGCTCGTCAGTGACCTTCGGCTTCTCCGACTTGATAAGAAGCGAGCCGACTGACTTGTAGATTACGCTGCCTTCGGACGCTTTCTCGAGCTCGCCCAGCGCCTGGTCAACCTCGAGGAGCTCAAGCTCAACCTGCTGCTTCTGGGTTAAAACGCTCTGGAGCGTCTGCTGAAGCTGCTGCAGCCTCATGAGCCGTTCCTGAACGGCTGGTGGGAGTGCCATACCTTCGCTCATAATCATCCAGCACCGTCATGTCTGTTGTTTGCGTTGTCCACCATAAGTATACATGGCTTTAATTAAAGGGTTTCCCAGCGTAAATCAAAAAGTACCGACAATTAACGGGTAGAAAAATAGCTCTCCACGACTTCAAGCGTTCAAGCATTTACAGCTTGATGAAAAGCAGAGGCTATGCCCGTCGGGCAAGATTCAGGTTTGACCTTTTTCTTTTATTTTGTTCGTCACGAGTTCTATGAGCTTCTCGGGGTCGACGGGCTTCATGATGTAGGCGTCCGCCCCCAGCTTCAGCGAAGCCACCGCGTTTTCGAGGGACGGGAACCCCGTCATCATAATCTTCACCATCCGAGGGGATTTCGTGTTCAAGATTGCCAGCAGCTCCGTCCCCTGCATTCCCGGCAACCTCATGTCCAGAATGGCCGCGTCAAACGGCTTCGCCGCGTTTTTTGTGGCAGCTTCTTCGCCAGACTGAGCTGTTTCGACGGCGTAGCCCTCTGATTCGAGAATGATTTCTAGGCTTTCAAGAATTTGTGTGTCGTCGTCTATGAGTAGGATTGTTTTAACTTTGCCACTCATTTTAAGCTGCTCTCCTGAACGGCACTTTGATTGTGAAGGTTGTGCCTTTACCCACTTCGCTTTCGACGGATATTGAGCCCTCGTGGGCTTCGATTAGGCGCTTGCACGCTGCTAAGCCTAACCCAGCTCCCTTCGCCTTAGTCGTGAACAGTGGCTCGAAAAGCTTGCCCATGTTTTCTTTGGGGATGCCCACGCCCGTGTCTTCCACGCCTATGTAAATGGAGTCGTCTTCAAGCCCAGCTTTAACCGTCAGCCTTCCGCCCTGAGGCATGGACTGAACCGCGTTCGTCAGCAGGTTTATGAGCACCCGTTTCAGAATGTCCGGGTCCGCCATGAACTTCGTTGGGGCTAAATTCGTATTCACGTTAATCGCGGCTTTAACGTTTTCGGGAACGTGTATCGTCGAAAGGGCCTGGGCGATCAGGTTCTCCGCTTCGACTGTAACGGGCTCAAATTTTGGGGTTCGAGCGTAGTCCCTTAGGTCGTTTGTGATTTTGCCCATGTATTGTATCTGCTGTGCGACGCTTTCGAACAACTGCGCGATTCCTTTGTCCATGACAGCTTTTTTACACTCTTCTGGGATTTGGTCCAGTATCCTCTTACCGATGTACAGTTGGTTGTAAATTACCTGCAGAGGATTAGCCAAGTCGTGCCCCACCATCGCAGCGGTTTCTCCGATTGCCGCGAGGCGCTCGGACTCCTTCAGTTTTTCTGTCTTCTGCCTTACGAGCTCCTCCAAGTTCTCTGAATAACGCTGAAGCTCGTCCTCCATCATTATGAGGTCGGTAATGTCCCTCGAGATGCCAACCAGGCCAGCGACTTGGCCTTTCTGACCTTTAATGGGCACCTTTGTGGTGGAGACCCAGTGAAACTTGCCGTTCATCCTTTCGGTCCTTTCGACCCTTCCAATCAAAGGCTGACTCTTTTTGGTGACCTCCTGTTCATCGTTGAAGGCGTCTTCAGCGTGTGCGGGCGCGAGGAAGTCGAAGTCAGTCTTTCCGATGGCCTCCTCGGGACTATTGAGTCCTAGATTCGTCGCCTGCGCTTTGTTGATTCTGGTGAACCGCGAATTCTGGTCCTTAAAGTAGATGGCGTCCGGGATGTTGTCCATGAGGGCTTGAAGCAAATCACGTTCATGGGCAAGTAGCTGTTCCATTTTTTGGCGAGACGAGTTTTCCTCAGCCAGCTCCAGAGCTGACGAGATGTGCCTCGCGAGACTATTTACTGACGGAATGAAGTACTCAACAAGCTTCGTTGAGGTCATGGTGAACGTACCTATAATTCTGCCATGAAGTTCCAGCGGAGTGACGATGCTCATCGCGTTTGCGAAATAAAAAAGCTGCAAAATTGGCGAAGCGACGGATTGAGTGAACATTTCGCCGATGATGTCGTTGACGTTAGCCTGAATTGTTTTCCCTTCCCTCACAACTTGACTGAAATATTTCGCCTTGTCCAGCGGGATTACGAAATTCCGCAATTTTATGCCGACAAGCCGTTCCGCGGCCTTTATTTTGAACGGAGAAATCGTCGTGTTGGCTACCCTTAACGAGTTTTTGTCCTCCGTAAGCAATAATATGTAACATGTATATTTTTTGGATTTCCTGAACTCGTCAATCACTATTCTGAAAATCTCGTTCCTGTCCAGTACGCCGTGTATTTTAGTAGAAACGTTTTCGGTGAACTGTATGATCTCGATGAGGTCGGATAGCGGCTTGCTAAACTGTTCCTTCTTCAGCATGACAATCATGCCCTGTTAGAATTAGGTTGCTTATGGGATGCTCCTTATTGACTCATTGGGTTTGGTGCTATTTATGAATATTGTTATCCTTTCCAGGGTACCTACTCACTATATTTGGAGCCATTACTGTTGTAGAAAGAAGCGTTCTTGGTGATCATGAGTAAAACTTTATGAAAGACGACGTAGAAATCAAACGGAAGCGAGAGAACACCGATGAGGCAGCTGGTACACAACGGCATCTTGGTCCCACGCTACGAGTGGAAAAAAATCCGAATCAAGGTTAACGGTCCAGAGGTGGAGCTGAGCCCGCAGCAGGAGGAGATGGCTGTGGCCTGGGTCAAGAAGCTGGGAACCGAGTACGTCAACGACAAAGTCTTCGTTAAAAACTTCTTCAAAGACTTCTGCGAAGAACTACACTTGGAAAAGGTGCTCGGTCCAGAAGCCTTCGATTTCTCTCCCATAATAAGTTTTGTCGAAAGCGAAAAAGAGCGGAAGCTCAGCCTCTCAAAAACGGAAAAGAAGCAGCAAACAAAGGAACGTAAAAAACAGCGGGAAGCCTTCAAAGAAAAATACGGGTACGCCACGGTTGACGGCGTCAGAACCGAAATCAGCAACTACGTCGCTGAGCCTTCGTGCATCTTCATGGGCAGAGGCAAGCACCCCCTGCGCGGCAGGTGGAAGCAGGGACCCCGGGAGGAGGACGTCGAACTGAACATCTCTGACGCATCGCATCTTCAGGGCGGCTGGAAGCGCACTTGGCAGCCCGAAGTCATGTGGGTCGCGAGGTGGACGGACAATCTGTCGCAGAAAGTGAAGTACGTCTGGCTTGCCGAGAGCAGCGCGCCAAAACAGGCGAAGGAAATGGAGAAGTTCGAGAAGGCGAAGGAGCTCCAAAGGAACATCGGCCTGATAAAAAGGCACATAGAGGACAATCTGGACTCGCCTGACCTTAAGCGGAGAAAAGCCGCTACCGTCTGCTTCCTCATCGACAGGCTTAAAATCAGGGTGGGAGACGAGAAGGACCCCGATGAGGCGGACACCGTCGGAGCCTCGACACTAAGGCCTGAACACGTCCGCTTCGACGAAAGCGGGAAAGTAGTCTTCAGCTTCCTCGGCAAAGACTCCGTTCCTCACGTCTTCTCGGAGGAGCTCCCGCAAAACGTCGTCAGAAACCTCAGAGAGTTCTCCTCGAACACGAAGTCCACCCTCTTCAACGGCGTGGACTCGAGCCGCGTGAGCGAGTTCCTCGGAGAGGTTGTTCACGGCCTCTCAGCGAAGGTCTTCCGGACGTACTACGCTTCGCGCGCCGTCGAGGGCAAACTAGACGAATCGACGGTGAAGGCCGAAAACCCGGAATACGCTAAAAGGTACGCGGCGACGATGGCGAACCTTGAGGCAGCGAAAACCTGCAACCACAAGCGCACCATCACCAAGACGTGGGAGGCGTCGCTGCAGAAGCAGGAGGAACGGCACAGGAGCCTCGTCAACAAGTCTAAGGCTTCCGTCGCGAAAATGCAAAGGCAAGCAGAGACTCTTGAACAGAAGTTTGAGAGCCTCACGAAAAAGGAAGAGGAACGACTAAATTCTCTGCAACAAAAACTGGAGATTCTCCAGAATAAATTGAACACGGAATCATCGCAAGCTGAGAAAAACCCACGTCTACCCAAACAGGTCAGTAAACTAAAAGGAGCCGTCAGCGAACAGAAGACGCGCATCAAAAGAATCATGGACAAGCACGCTGAGCAAGCTAGGAGAATCAGGGAGAGAATCGGCGAAAGGCAGAAGCGCACGAAGGCTGCGGTGGAGAAGTCGAGGCTTCAAATCGACGCGAAGAGGCGGACGCGGGACTACAACCTCGGTACGTCCCTCAAGAGCTACGTTGACCCGCGCATCTACTACGACTGGGGCAGGAAGGTGGGCTACGACTGGAAGCTGTATTACCCGAAGGCTTTGCAGAAGAAGTTCTCGTGGGTCGAAACGCCTTCTTCAGATAAACATGACTGACTAGGCTAATGACCGCAGAAAGAGTCGTATGGCACAATTGAGTCCGCGTTTCGCTGCGTCTCTGTTTTTTCCAGCCCGTACCTTCCGATGGGCTTCGTCAGGTGCCTCTGAGAACGCGAGGACGAAATGAACAAGCCTAGACTGATGGGCCTTTCGACTTCAACATAGGTTTTTTCCAGACGTGGACCGTGGAAACCGCACTTCGGGCATTCGAAGCCCTGCCCTTTACCCATCGACTTCGTCCTTTTTCCGCAGTTCGGGCAAAGCGGGTTCCTCGCTTCCATGAAAGGCGCGAGCTTGACTATCCGCATCTTTTCGACGTTGACGGTCATCGGGTTTCTAGGCGACTTCGGTCGCACTCCGCCGCAGAGCTCCACAAAGTCTCCCCAAATCAGCTTTATAGCCGCGTTGCGGAGGACGCCGGTCGGCTCGTAGGCCGCGCAGTCCACGGTTCCAGTCTCGTCTCTTATCTGGAAGATTGTGTGTCCGCCTTGGATGATGTGCGGTTGCGCCGCCACTTCACCTTTGACTATCACGGGATTGTGGGGTCTGACGTCGCTGATTGAAACGACCTTTCTCAGGTGGGCGTCCGTTCCCTGGTTGGTTTTATAGACGACCCACCGCTCAACGGGTTCGAGGCTGACAACGATTTCGCGCGCCCGTCTGACGGCCTCAGGCGTCTCCCCCCGTATGCCGTAGAGGATGGGGTCGGGACCCCTCGGCGTGATAAGAACCCGTCCCGTTTCGGGGTCGACGTTGTTGTACACTGAGGGCGCCAGCTGCCTGTCCATGGCTGCGACCGACGACTCGTCGATTCTCCTCGGCGTCCCTCTGTTCTCCTCCACCCGGTAGGTTATGCACTCGAATGTGTGGTCTCCCCTGAGCTGGGCGCCTATGGCTGCCAGTCCGCCGATTATGCCCCTTCCCCCGTTGTAGCCGTTCGCTTCCGCGCCGAATTTTTTTACGAGCCGCAGAGCTTCGCGCATCGTTACGACGCCCGTTATCGTGCGTTCGGCGAAGTCCTCGACCTCCTTGGGCACTTCGCCTTCGAGGAACACGATTCCCGGGTCGGTCCCTTTGGCTTCGAGGTCCGATTCCTCTTCAATGGTCTCGATGGCGAGCTCCTTGACTTTTTCTTTTAGGCTGTCGCCGCATATGATTCTGAGGCAGAGGGCGCCGTTGCCCCTCGTTTTCCACGGGACGTTCGGGTTCAGCCTCACAAGCAACGGGTAGTCGGCGAAGGAGACTCCGAGCTTCATCAGCTTTTCGATGATGAGGGCTGCCGCGTAGGTTGTGCATCCGCCTCTGTAGGAGTCGGTGTCGTCGAAGCCGACGTGCATTCCAAGTTTCGTCATGGTCTCAGACCGCAGCCCAGTCGCCAATATTCATCCGAACGTAGAAGACTCGCGGATGATAATATTAATTACTTCCTTCGACGATTCCTTTTTTGGCCGAATGACGAGAAGGCATTTGTTTGAACCCCATGATAGATCAGAGTTACACGGACGGCTAAAAACAGAAGTTACATCTTAGAAAAATGGTCTATCTTTTTTCTCTTTGAATCTTTACGTTTTGTTTTCTGTTTTGGGCTTTCGGTAGAAAATCATGTCGTAATTCTCTCCGAACAGCCAGCCGAAGACCGCTGCCAACGCTCCGAAGGCGACCATGAGGAGCTGCGTGAGGATGTCGAAGGTTATAACTGCCGACGAGCCGACGATGAAAAACAGCACTAACAGGTAGACTGCAGCTCCAAGCGCGGCTGAGGCAACCACGCCTGCAGTCCCGTGAACCTTTTTTCCAAGTGCAAAGCCGACCAAGAACGTTAGTAGAATCGCGAGCCAAGCGAAGTCCATTTTTGTCCGTTGCCCCAATTCCTTCCTTTTGAGAGGCATCCCTTAAAAAAGATTACGTAACAATTTCCGTATTCGAAGGACATTGCGGAAAAATGAGGGGGGATTATTGCGGTTCGTTATTCATCGAGTTAAATAAAGAAGTGAAAAGCTCGCATTGTTGAGTCGGAAACAACAGATTTTTAGCTGAGCTCATTGTGGACTTCGTTGCGTAGACTACTTCGTCGTCATTATGTCGATGACTATCATCGTTAGGGTTGACCTGACCTTATTGAGTCTCCTTATGCGCCACGTGACAACGTCCTTGAGCTTGTCCATGGTGTCAGCCCTGACCTTGGCTATCACGTCGTAGACGCCGTAGACGCTGTAGGCTTCCTCGACCCCCTCAACCTTCTTGAGTTCCCCAAGGACCTCGCTTTCGGACCCAATCTCCGCGTTAATCAAGACGAACGCTATCGGCATGAATCATCCCTCAGTGTTCACGTTCTATGAACAAACATAATCCACTATTGGTTATTAAGTATTTACGCCCAAAAACGTGACACCATTCCCGCGAATCTCCCTCTGTAATTTTTATGTGGATAAATATCTGACGATAATAAATAACCTTATTTGGTGACAGTCCCAATTGCTAGCGGGAGACATTGGCCATGAATCCTCTCGAAAAATTCAAGGTAGACGTCCGCAAAATCGAGGAACGGCGAACCGACTCGTGGGTCGACATGAGCCTAGGAGGACTCAGGAAAGGCGAAGTCCGGTTCTTCCGCGTCAGCGACCCCCTGACGGGGCAGTGGCTGTTTAAAGTCTGCAGGGACGGGGAGATACAGCGGGCAACCGTGAAGGCCATCAAGTGCCCTGCTGGGGTCGGCTTCACTCAGCTTGAGGGGCGGACCATGCTGTTCCAGAAGAGCCTGATTGAGGGCTACTGTTACGACGTCGTCTCGCTCTCGTATCTGGACGGTGAGGAGAGGCTTCGCCGCAACGTCGTGGCGAGCATCGACGAAGTGCCTGAAACCATCAAAGCCGAATTCAGAATCGTGGATTACGAGGAAGCCGCCGGGAAGAAGGCCGTCGGCAAGAGCTTGGTCACGCTTTGCGAGGAGGGAGACGAAAAGAAGATGATTCTGCTCTTCCTCATAGAGCGGGCTTGGCCCCTGTCCACGGTTCCTCCGGACATAGGCGCGAAAAAGGTCAACCTCCTGAGCATGATAAAAAGTCTCGAAAGGGCAGCCCTCGAAGAAATCTACCAGAAAGCTGAAGAACAGTACGAGCTGGTAAAAGAAGACACGGATAGTCTACTTAACGTTCTCGAAACGGAAGGCAAAATCCAAAAAATTGAACAATTCGTAAAAACGAAGGCATAACAGCATTTAATTTTTGGGTTCATTACTTTTAAATGCACCAACGGGGCATTTCTAACTTGATACGGTGGTTGCCCTTTTGAAAGGTAACTTCATGACGACCGACGAGATGCGCGTCCTCGAAACGAACGCGGAGTACTACGGCGTCTCGAAGCTGCAGCTCATGGAGAACGCTGGAAGAAGCGTCGCTGCGGAGATTGCCTCGCGGTTTAAACCCAAAGAAGCGAAGGTCGCGGTCTTCTGCGGGCTGGGCGGGAACGGCGGAGACGGCTTCGTCGCAGCTCGGCACCTCGCCTGCCTGGGCTTCAAGGTCGAAGTGTTCCTAGCGGGTAAATCGTCCGACATAGTCGACGCTAACGCCCGAAAAAACTGGGAAGCGCTAACGCCACTGGAAGAGTCCGTTCCCTTGCACGAGATTTACGACTCCTCGCTCCTGACGGAGGTCAAGGCCGACATCTTGGTTGACGCTCTCCTCGGAACAGGTTTAAAGGGACCTCCCAGACCGCCAACGTCGAGTCTTATAAGGCTGATGAACGGGGCTGAGGGCTTCCGCGTAGCCGTCGACGTCCCAAGCGGGCTCGAGTCAGACTCCGGCAAGGTCTTGGGCGAAGCCGTGAAAGCGGACCTGACGGTCACCTTCCACAAGACAAGACCTGGACTATCCGAAGCGAAAAAGGTCGTCGGCGAGCTCGTGGTCAGCCAAATAGGGGTTCCTGAGGAGGTGGAGGGATTCGCCGGCCCCGGCGACGTTAATATCGTCGTGAAACCGAGGCCCTCGGAGTCCCACAAGGGCGACTTCGGGAGGCTCCTCGTGATCGGTGGAAGCGAAACGTACTCGGGCGCCCCCGCATTCGTGGCTTTGGCCGCCTTAAGGGCGGGCGTGGACTTGGCTTACGTCGCCGCGCCGCGCGAAACAGCTTACGCAATCTCGTCCATGTCGCCTGACCTCATCACGCTAAAGCTGGAAGGAGACTACCTGACTGCCGAGGGCCTTTCTGTAGTTAGGCGTGACCTCGAAAAGGCGACGGCTGTCGTGTTGGGTCCTGGTCTGGGGCTGCACAAGGAGACTCAGGACGCGGTGAAGGAGGTTCTGAAGGTCGTCGAGGCGAAGAAGATGCCCCTAGTCTTGGACGCTGACGCCCTCAAAGCCTTTGCAGACTTCAAGCATAGGCTGGCAACTCCAGCTGTCTTGACGCCGCACGTGGGCGAATACGAGGTTCTCACGAAGACCAAGCTCCCCCAAAGCACGCGCGGAAGAATCGAACTCGTCAAGCACGCAGCGCAGGACCTCGACGCGACCATCCTACTGAAGTCTCACGTGGACATAGTCACCGACGGGTACAGGATGAAGCTGAACTTCACAGGGAACCCTGGCATGACCGTCGGCGGAACGGGCGACGTGCTGTCAGGCGTCGTCGGAGCCTTGCTTGCCCGGGGCGTCGCGCCGTTCGAGGCTGCCGTGGCTGGAGCGTTCATTAACGGCGCAGCAGGCGATTTCGTGAAGGCTGAGAAGGGGGAGCACATGGTTGCCTCTGATCTGCTAGGCTGGATTCCCAGGGTCATGGACGACCCCATGGGCCACTTGCAGCTTAAAAGGGGCCGCGTTCCGAAAGGCTTTTGAGCTCCAAGGCTAAGGTTTGGTTTCACCGTGTGGTTCACATGCAGTTCGACGTTGCTTTGCCGTCCGCGGTCTTTCTGATCATTTCAGCTTCGGTTCTTTCGTACAGGAGAATCGAGAAGTCGTTCGCCCCGGTGCTTGAGAACACGAACTATTCCACGCGCGACGTGATTCTCATGGTCGTGGCGATGGGGCTGATGGTCTCGGTGATCGCCTTCCTCCCCGGTCAGGCGATACAAATCGGGTTCATGGGCGCCTACTCGTACATGCTTTTCGTCTTCGCGTACACGGTCTTGAAAAAGTGGTACCTCGCCATAATTGCACCCATAGTCTTTGTAGCGTCGTACCTGTTCTTCTGGCAACTCGCAGTTTTTAACCTGTTCGTCGTCATCTTCGCCGTCATCATCACCGCGCAGATGAGCACCCTGTTCACGTGGAAGTCGGTCGGAGTCTTCGCGGCCATCCTGACCGTCATGGACGTTTTCCACGTCTACGTGACGGGATTTATGAAGCAGGCAGCGACCGAGATGATTGAGCTGAAGCTCCCCGTGCTGCTGATTCTTCCGAGGGTTCCTTCTGGGAACCTTATCGGCTTGGGGCTGGGGGACCTCTTTCTTGGCGGGTTGCTGGCTGTCCAGACGGCGAAGAAGCTTGGGCAGAAGGCGGGAATCCTCGTCGCCGCGATGAACGGCGTCGCCATGTTCATCTTCGAGCTAGTCTCGTTGAACACGAACTTCGCCGACTTCTTCCCCGCGACCATCATCGTCGTGGCTGCGTGGGTATCAAGCCTCGCAGTAATCTGGCTGACAACCGCTAGGCAGAACAATTAAAAATAAAAGAAAAAGAAGTTATGGGGGTATTT
>CAZOKM010000038.1:0-14531 GCA_964580405.1 uncultured Candidatus Bathyarchaeia archaeon
AGTATATGTTGTGGCTGGTTGGCTCGGTTGAGGAGGAGGCTGGACCGCAGGGGGAGGCGACGGCGCAGTGACAGCAGGCTGAACCGTTGGAGAGGCTGGCGCAGCGGGAAGGGGCTGAACCGTGGCAGGCGAAACTCTCTGTGGCGCTCCGCAGTTCCTGCAGAACTTCGATGTGGAGCTGACTTCCGCTCCGCAGGCTTCACAATAGGGCATAATCACTCACATCTAAAAAATTCGTTTATGGTGGCTTAATAAACTTGCTTAACACCTAGGAGCCGGCTTCTCGTCGGCTTTGGTCTCCCGTCCGTGTCCGAGTCGAAGCCTGTAGGTGACAAGCGTTACCTTGCTGCCCCACGGGTACTCGACCACTTCCTCCTTGACGGCGCTAAAGCCGTTCCTCTCGTAGAACCGTCGGGCGTGGGTTTCGTCCTTCCCCGCGTTAACGATGATTGCGTCAGCCTTCACCAGCCTCGTGTCCCTGACGACTTTGTTCAGGATTCGGGTGCCGATGCCTTTCCTCGCGTATTCGAGGAACACGACGATGCGGTCAAGCTCCACAGTTTTGGCGTCTTTTTGCACCATCTGCGCGAAGCCGACGATTTCACGCCTGTTTTCCAAAGCAAGGTAAAAAGTTGATTTGCCAGAGGCAGTCGCCTCCAGCAACGCCTTTTCGGAAAAAGCCTTCCTCACGACTTCGCTGGGAATGCCAAACTTGGCAACGTTGTCTCGATACACTTGGCTGGTCTCGTCCTCAAGCAGACCAAGCAGCTTTGCGCTTAAAGCCTGAATATCGCGTTCAGTGGCTCTGCGAATGGATATCATTTCTCTTCGCAATGTATTTGGTTTAAAAAAACCTTTATTGTTTACGGAAAAAACGTAATATGTAAAGGGTACATTATACTCAGCAACGAGGCTTGACGTGAATGGAAGACTGTCTCGCATGTAAACTGATAAACGGAGAAATTGAGCCACCGGGCGGAAGAATTTATGCGACGCAACACTGGATCGTCGAACACTGCGTTGGTCCACTCGGAGTCGGCACGCTGATTGTCAAGCCCGTCCGCCACTGTCTCCATTGCTGGCAATTAACCAGCGAGGAAGCAGCAGAACTAGGACCCTTACTACGGCTAGTCGCTGCCACTATCCGAACCATTCTGAAACCTGACCAAATCTACATTTGCCAATGGTCCCACGCGGGCTGGAAGCCTGGGCACCTGCACTTCGTGGTTCAGCCATCGTGGAACCACCTGCAAAAAAAGCACGAGAAGCCCGGTCCATTTCTGCAAGTTGACATGTTCGAAGCCGACGAGAAGCCACCGCACAAAGAAATTGAGGATTTTTCCCAAAAGGCGAGAACGGTCATCCAAAGACTAAAAGAAAAGAACTAATTCAGAAAATGAGGTCCCTCTTAAGGCAATTATGATAATCACTTAAGAACAAATATTAATGTGAAAACCTGATTCAGCTTGACAGAGCTGCCTCTGACAATTACAGCAACTACGGATCGATTGCGGAAAAGTTAAGCAGTAGTTTATTTTAGGAAGTCGTCGAATTTCCAGTAGTGCTCCTCTTCTTGGAGGACTATCTCTTCGAACATGCGCCGGGTCGCCGTGTCTCCGCGCTTAAGCGCCTCTTCGATGATTTTTCGGTACAGCAATATGGCGTCGTTCTCAGCCACATGACCGAGTCTGAGGAATTCGTTAGCGGTCTCGCCGACCTGCGGAAGCGGGTCCGGAGCAGACGCGGTTTCGCCTTCAAGCAGGTAGATGCGCTCGGAGATTTTTTCGAGGTGCTCCATTTCCTGCTTGGCGGTTCCCTTCAGCAGCTCGCTGACAACCTTGGCCTTGTTGGCTTCGGTGATGACTTCGAGCGCCGTGTCCTTTTCTCGCAAGACCAGCAGGCTGGCTTTCTCGTGCTGGTTGGTGTACTGGATTATGGCTGAGATTTCGCTTGCGGCAGCCTTGTTGAGCATCGCGAAGTAGTCGTCAGTGATGACCTTGCGCCACTCCGACACGGGCAGCTCGGGTCCTTCGGGCTCATCTTTGACTTTCGTGTATTCTTGGAACTTGAAGAGGTGCGCCTCTTCCTCCCCGTAAATTTTCTCGAACAGTTCGCGGGTTTCCCAGTCCCCGATTTTCCCAGCAGCCTCGATGACTTTACGGTACAGTACAAGCGCCTCTTCTTCCGCCTTGACGCCGTTCCCCGCGAATTCGCTCAGAGAATTGCCGACAGCTGGCTTGCCCGACTTCGTCGTCGCCTTCCCGCCCAGGTAGTAGATCCGCTCCATGATGGCGCCTGCGTGCTTCATCTCCTGGATTGCGAACTCCATCAGGAACTTGCCCATCGCCTCGTACGTGGTTTTGTCCAAGAGAATGTTCTCCGGGATGACTCTTCGGACCAGCTTCTCCATCTTCGTGTGCTGCAGGACGTATTGGACCGAAACTTGGAGCTCACGCGAAACGGCCTGGTTCAGAAGGCTGATGTATTCAGGGGTAACAACAACAGACATGATAAATCAACTCCTGCTCAACAAATACATTCCCCGCCAGCCGCATATAAAAGATTCGATTTGCGTAACACGTAGCAGATTCCCTCAAAACGAAGGTGGCTTCTCACCGTCAGAACGACGATGGGGGCTAGGAATTGATTTCTGAGGCTGTTGTGACACGGACGATGAAGCCCCGGAGCCAATTCAGCTTATTAACTCAATCGTAAATCAAGCTATCCAAAGTGCCGTGGAGCTGTTAGGAATGATTGAGGGATCAACTCGGGCTTCGGCGGACGATTTTAGCTCGATCGCGGAGCTGATGAACGAGCGCCTTGCTGACTGCAACGCTTCTTCCCGAAAGAAGAGAAGCCCAGAAACTCTTATCATCCATATCGACCTTAACTGAGAAATATGGAGAATTTTAGCTTGGACCCTATAACATTGGGCAAAAATTACTTCGTAAAAGGAAAGCACAGTTTCTTTTTGGTCGGCATCAATTACATGCCGAGTAAATCTTTCTACCGCATTTGGGAGGAGTGGGATCCATCTCAGCTTGAAGAAGATTTTAAGAGGATAAGAGATTTGGGAGCTGAAGCCGTGAGAGTCCCGCTTTTCTGGGGCTCCGTAGAACCTGCAGAAGGAGTTATCAGCCAAACATTCTTGGAAAGGTTCGACGAGTTCCTCAGAATAGCTAACAAGCATCACGTTTACGTCATGCCCTTCCTCTTTGTGGGAGTGTGCGTCGACATATGGGACGTTCCCTGGAGACAAGGCAGAAACATATACAAAGACCCTGAAATGCTGAGGCTCGAATGCAAACAAGCTGAAACTTTGGCAGCAAGGTACGCCGATAATCCCGCCATAATCGCCTGGGACATGAGCGACGAACCATACTATTATGCAGGAGTCGCAGACGAAGAAACAGCGACTAACTGGGTCTCAAGTATCTATAAAGCAATAAAATCTTGCGACGAGGAACACCCAGTCACCCTTGGGTTCGATAACCACCACATAGTTGAGGATACGGGGTTTCAAATCGAGAAACTAACTCCACAACAAGACTTCTTCTCCCTTTGCGCCTACCCAATATATGGTCTGAAAACGCCAGAAGCCCACACCTCTACCCGCTCAACCTACTTTACCTCATTCTTCGTCAAGTTCAGCGACGTCGGCAAACCGGTTCTGCTCTCGGAAGGCCCAGGCACGACCACGGTGTGGACCTCGCCCGAAAGAGCTGGCGAGTACTTCAAGGTGGTCATGTACTCAAGCTTCGTCAACAATTCGATAGGCGTGATGCCTTGGATTCTCTATGACTACAGCGCCGAACACCATGCGCAGTTTCCTCTCGACGAAAAACCGTTCGAAACATCCTTCGGAATACTCACAAGCTCCGGAGAGAAAAAGCCTCCAGCAGAGGAGCTAAAGCAATTTTCTCAAGTCATTAAGAAAATTGACCTCGAAAAATTCCATTTCAGAAAACCTGAAGCTGGATTGTTAATACCCAAGGACTATTACAGGTACGTTAAGACAATTTGGCCAAGGCTTTTTGAAGCTTACATCCTTGCCAGGGAAGCCCACATCGAACTAGATTTTGTACGCGAAGGAGCAGACCTTGCAGGCTATAAGCTGGTTATGATTCCCAGCGGTCTCGTTTTGAGGACATCTTCATGGTATGCCCTAAAAAAGTATGTAGAGCAGAATGGAACACTCTACTTTTCGTACGGCGGCTCGATGGTTGGAGCACCGAATCCACTCGGTCCGTTCTTCAACGAAATATTCGGGGTCGAACTTCAGGATAGAATAGCCCCCGTATCGCCTGAAGAACTCATGCTTACTGAAAACTGGATGAACCTGAAAGGACATCGTTTTAGGTATCCTAAAACTGATGGGGCATCCTGTTTAGAGGTGGAACCGAATAAAGGCCACGTAATAGCGCATGACGGCCACAAAAACCCAGCCATAATAGTTAACAAGCAGAAAGGAAGGGGCGCAGCCGTCTTGGTCTCGCACCCAGTCGAAAACTATCTCAGTGCTCTTCCAGATGTTTACCTATCGGATAAAACCTTTTTAATTTATGAAGCCCTGAAAAAGGCGTCCGGGCTATCTTGCCCCTATGTATGCGATAATCCATTCATCGAAGTAGGCTGGATGGAGTCTGATGGCAAAGAAGAAGCCATTATTATTCTGATTAACCACGAAAGAACAAAAATCAAAACATCAATTCTACTAGACCAGAACTGGCATCTCACCGTCTTTCCTAGCGGTAAAAGTTACAAATGCGACGCCAAAGAAAAAAAGACGTTAATGAGGCTAAGTTTTTCTCCTAGCGAAGTGAAAGTTTTTCATGCGCTTCGCAAGAAGGAATAGATTTTAGAATTAGATATAGATTGGTGAAGAAAATATGAAAACCGCCTTTCAACGCGAGATTGACGAACAGGGAGAAGCCCTACGAAAGCTGATTACATTTTACAGGCAAGAGGGCAACCCACTGCTGAAGAAATGGAAGAGACTGCTGAGCAAAACGGACGGCAACTTGCTTTTCGCCGGAATGGGGACGTCGTTCTTTTCACCCGTAGTGATCAAGCCTTTGCTTGCTTCTGGGGGTATTATGGCTTCGATTTTTGAGGCTGGCGAGCTTCTTCATTACGAACTGAAAGCCGTTCACAAAAAAGACCTGATTGTGCTGATTTCGCAGTCCGGGGAAAGTATCGAAACGTGCAAAGTGGCGGAGAAACTGAAAAGCAATTGTCCGCTGGTGGCGATTGTGAATGACGAGGACAGCACATTAGCCAGACATGGAGATCTCGTGTTGCCCTTGATGGCTGGAGAAGAGAAGAGCATTACAACTAAAACTTATTCCAACACCCTTGGGCTTCTAAACATGATGGGAGTAATTGCCATCAACGGAAACCTCGAAAAAGAGCTAAATAATTTAGAAGAGGTTTCTTTTCAAATGGACAGTTTCCTCGAAGGCCGAGCTGAAGAAGTTAACCCTGCGGCGAAGGAACTTGAAAATGCCGATAGCATCCATTTCCTTTCCCGAGGTCCATCCATGGCTGGAGCCTATCAAGGAGCGTTGACGTTCATTGAGGGAGCCCGCATGACGGCCTTAGCCATGCCCTGCGGCAGTTTTCGCCACGGTCCCTTCGAGCTTGTCCGGGAAGGGCATCACGCAATTGTCTATGTCCCATCTTCCCAGAACGGAAGGATCGTAACAAAAATGGTCTCAGAGATGGCTGACAAAGGCAGTCATGTGGTTGCTTTTTCAGTTAACACCGCTAGGATTGAAAGAAGCGGCGTTCTCGAGATAGCTTTCCCAAAAACCAGTGACAGGCACCTTCCTATCGCTGCGGCTGTTCCGCAAGAGCTCCTATTGGACAAGATAGCTTCGCTTCGGGGCTTAACCTGCGGCTTGTTTGAGCACGGATCAAAAATCACAAAGGTGGAGTGAAGGCGTGTTTAATCTAGGGATTGATTTGGGAGGCACCAAAATAGCAGCGGGAGTTGTGAAAAGTAATTATGAACTTCTGAGTTTTGTTATGCGTCCTACGGATGCCTTTTCCTCAAGAAACATTATTCTCGACAACATAGAAAAAACAGCCAAAACCGCAGTCGAGAAGGCTGGCTTAAAACTAGAAGATATTTCGTTCACTGGTCTTGCCATACCTTCATGCCCTGAAGAAAATGGCGCTGTCATTCCTGAGTGCCCGAATCTGCCGAAGCTTGGTCGAGTCCAAATAAAAACAGTTCTTGCGAAACGTTTGGGATGCGGAGTCGTGTTGGAAAATGACGCCAAATGCTTCGTACTGGGGGAGTGGCTTGCAGGAGTAGCCAAAAAAACCATGAATGTTGTAGGAGTCACTTTGGGAACCGGCGTGGGAGTTGGGCTTCTGTTAAATGGACAACTATACCGAGGTTGTCACTGGTGTTCAGGGGAAGTTTGGGACCAGCCTATGCTCGATGGAGGGGTGATTGAGGACAGAATCTCGGGAAGAAACCTCGCCAAAGAAGCAGGAGCAACGTCAGGCAAGAACGTCGTGCAAATGGCTCGTGACGGAGACCAGAACGCCATCAAATTAATAGCTTCCTATGGGCGCAATGTCGGCTGGCTCATTTCCTTCATAGGGCGATTACTTGATCCTGAACTGTTTGTCCTCGGGGGTTCATTGGCAGAAGCTTATGACCTGTACGAGAGAGAAATTGACGCCTTCGTAAAGGGACACTGGGAGATTCGACTAAGTAAGCTAGGTCACAAGGCACCAGTGATTGGAGCTGCCATGCTTTTACGGCATCCATATCCTGTGCCAAGCTAGCTTCTTCAGATGTTATGTGTGCCCTTAACCTCTTTCTCAGACAAAACAGCATAAGCAGGGCGATGATGCCGACAATCAACATTCCTCGTGTGTCGTCAGGTCTGCTTCTATCAAGCTCCTGCAGCGGCGCCAGCATTATCAAGAAAGCCAATGCGCCTGCAACCATTGAAAACTTGTGATATAACGTTCTTTTGTTCCAATCGAATCGTTTGACAAGACCGAAAATCACCACCGCCCCAAATAAAATAGTCACGCCCAAAAATTTCTTGGTACTCAACCAACTGTTACCTTTTGTCTCAGGATAAGCGAGTTCCACCAACGTTATGGGAATAGCGATGCTGAATATCGCGTGGTAAATTGTCAACCATTCAGCCCAAACCCAATTCACGCCCAGCCACCTTCCGTAGACACCCAAAACCCCTATGTCCATCCATCCGGGGTCGAAGAAGCTCTTTACCATCAAGCCTTCTTCGATTATGCCGTAAGCTGCGCCCAGCACAAACATTGAGACAAAGCCCTTGTTCCACCTAATTTTCAGTTCACGAACTATCAAAGCGCCACTTCCGTACAGGGAGCAAAGCAGTAAGAGGCTGAATGGGCTAAAGAACTCGGAGGGAGGAGACGAACCTAACAGAAGCTCAGCTATTGCAGGCGAAAGGAAGAACAAAACCAAAGCTGGCGGAACCTTCATCCGGAAGCCCCTAGCCATAAAACGATGAAACCCCATAAATAATCCTTATGACGAAGAAAACCCCTAAATTGAGTCAGGCTTAATCCGAAAGATAATTCAACTTAAAAACTCTAACATGAATCAAGTATCCAAAGTGTTGCGAGGACTTGAAAATGATTAAAGGGCCATTTCGGGCTTCGCTGGACGATTTCGACTCGATTGCGGAGCTTGCCAACGAATGCTTCCCCTTCGACAGGGACAACGGCGGTATAGTGCCGCGCTGGCCGCACTGCTTCTTCCCGAAGGAGGAGAAGATCAAGAACTACTTCGTCATGAAGGATGGCTCCAAGGTCGTGAGCCTCGTGGGCTACGTGGACGGAGACCTGAAGACGGGAGTGGGCACCGTCAAGTCCGCGGGCATCACCGTCGTATCAACTTGGCCGACGTACCGAGAACGTGGACTAATGACGAAGCTCCTGAAACAGTGCATAACGTCAATGCAGGATGAAGGCTACGCACTCTCAGACCTGGCCGGCGACAGGCAACGCTACGGGCACTTCGGCTGGGAAAGGGCGGGCCGTCAATGGCGCTTCCAGGTGACGCGCCGTTCCCTCAGCGACTCGAAAGCCGCGGAATGCCACACCGTCAGCCCATTCAACGCATCCAAGGAGGAGACCGACGCGGTCATCGCCATACACGAGAAAGAAGCAATGGGGCTCAAGCGAAGCCGCGGTCTATACGAGATGCTTTATGGACGCGTAGGAAGGCATCTTTGGCTGTCACGAGACGATGAGGGAATAGACGCGTACGCGATGGTCGACCCGCGCGAAAAGGAACAGGTAATCACCGAGTTCGGAGGGTCTCCCGAAGGGACGCGGTCTATCCTTGGCCACCTTGTCGAGAACGTTGGGATTGAGGTGCTGTACATTAACTCGCCGTGGCAGCATCCGCTGAACGCCACGTTCTTCTCCGCGAGCTCATGGTGGAACGTGGTCTGCCAACGGATGGTCAAAATTATCGACCTAGAAGCGACGCTGAGAGGCTTCGCGTCCCAATTAGGCCGAAAGTACTGCAATTCAGGATTCCGAGGAAGCCACACGGCGACCTTTGCTATTGAGGGAACTGAGCAGCAAGCTGAAGTGGAGTTCTCGCCCGACGGCGTCACCGTCAACAAAGCATCGGGCTCTTCAGGCTCTCTGAAGTTGTCCGACCGCCAGATGGTCCGCCTGCTTTTCGGCCCCGGGACACCCAGCACCGAGTTCACCTTGCCACCCAAGGCACGGTTCCTCGAGCCACTCCTGCCCTTGGACTTCTACATATGGGAAAACGAGTCCGTGTGATTACTGAGCGCCAGACGCTTGTTTCTTTCGGTTTAGCATTTGACGTTCAGGACCTTTGCCAACTGCCTCAGGTCGTCGTTGCTCATCCACTCCGTCTGGAGGTACTCGCATATTCTGCTGTCGCTTTTGCCCAGCCTCCTCGCCTCCTCCACCGCGTAGCGGTAAGCCTCAACCTCCGTCGGTCGCTCAACGTAGCTGAAGCCAGCGTCGAAAAGGTCAGCCCCCTCCATGAACTGCCGCACGTGAACCAGCTCGTGAACCAAATCCAAATAAATGTCAAGCTCATCGCCGTCATTCAAGTATCTCGAATTGACCATGAGGTGCCCGTTGAAGGGGTTCACGCCCATGTAGCCACCAAACGGGATGAAATCAACCTTTAGATTCCCAAGCACATTCGCCACTTTTTCGCCGAAAATCTGCTTGACGACTTCGACATTTTCGAATCCCTTGAAATAGTCTAGGAAAGGGCGACTTGACACACCCAGAAGCAGCAATCTGTCAAGACGTAGAAGCTTGACGGCCCGAAAAACCACGGATTCGAATGTTTCACGCCAGTCCGCCAAAGACATTCCTCTCGACGTTTCATGGTGGGGCCGCTGGGATTTGAACCCAGGACCTCGCGCGCCCCAGGCGCGAATCTTAGACCAAGCTGGACCACGGCCCCATGTTACTGGACTCCGACCCTTTTTTGTGGACCACCGCCTTTCTGTGGGGCTAGGATAATTTCAACCCTACTGCAACTTAAAAGTAATGGTTTAGGGGCATTTCGAAGATTCATCAGCGGGGGATTATTACATAAAGCGCAAAATTTTTTATGCCACTGTTATACATACCGGCATAGAGAGATGTTCAACCTTGAATGACGCTAAGGCTCAATGTGAACGTGTTAGGGGCAAGTTGGTCCTCAGCAACGACCACTTGTCTCTGGACATCTTTATTGATGGAGGCGTAAACCCTACAAACCTACTTCGAAAAAAGAATGGAAGGGTCTACGCCGATTCCAGATACCGTTATAAATTCCTAATTTGGGAACGCGGGGGTAAGCTCCCTCGGTACCTGAAGCATTCAGTGATGCGAAGGACAGTAGACGGTTCAGATGTCGGCTTGGATGTCACGGTCACTGGGAAGACGGGAGACCTAGAAGTCAGACACTCTTTCTTTCTGCCAAACGCTGAACCGTACCTGGAAGAAAAAATAACCGTGAAGAACACGGGGAAAGAGGCACTGAACACTCCCGACATCTCGTTCGGCTTCACAAAAACCGTCGGAGACGGCGAGGGCAAGCTGCTTGAGGATTTCGTGGACAGCAAGGTGGTCGCGATTCCTTTTCGGAGAGAGTGCTGGTTCGGGCGGAACGGGGAGTACACCGAGTACTCCTTCAAGGACTTGCTCACCCAGAAGGGGTATTACAGGCCGTACTTCAGCCAGGCCGAGAAGGTTCAGTCCGACAAGTTCGGCTCAGAAGGCTGGGCGTGGACCGATGGCGAATCCTCTCTCATGATTGCCAAGCACAACCTTGAGGGTATGGAATTCTCCCTTCTGGAGGCCATCGACGAGGACGGTAAGCCCACAGTCCAGTTCGGCGGGGCCGGCATCTGGCATGAGGACCCTGAGGCTGCCCTGAAGATCGGCGCTGGGCAGGAGTTACGTTTCGGGGTGACGAGGTACACCTTCGTCGAAGGCGGCTGGAAGGAGTGCTACTACGCCTACAGGGACTTCATGAGCGAGCAAGGCCACGTGGTTCCCAAGGGGTTCAATCCGCCCGTGCAGTGGAACGAGCTTTACGACCACCCGTTCTGGTGGGCCACGAAGGCTTCTGGTCGCCACTACGACACGGTCGAGGACAGGCAGCGCCTGTTCACGTTCATGTCGCTGGAGGAGGAGGCCAAGAAGGCGCAGGAGCTCGGGTGCGAGGCGCTGTACCTTGACCCCGGATGGGACACGAACTTCGGCTCCTCAATCTGGGCGGCGGACAGGCTGCTCCCGGCGAAGGACTTCGTCAAGCACATGAAGACGAAGTTCGGGCTAGACTTGGCTCTTCACACGCCTCTGGCCGGCTGGACTGACCAGGCGGGTCGCAACGCCACGTACCCCGAGAAGGCTCACAGGAAGGACAGGTACGGCATGGTTCTCGTAGACCTGTGCATGGCTTCGCCCACCTACATCAAGACCAAAACTGAGCGTCTAGTTGAGTTGGCGAAGGACGGCGTCGTGTTCTTCATGTTCGACGGCGACGAGTACGGCAGGCGCGAGATTTCGGGCACGAGCCCGTGCTACGACCCTACTCATGGGCACTCGGTTCCTTTGACCCGCGAGGAACACGGCAAGGCGATACTGAAGATCGCCCGGGACATTCACAGGGAGTGCCCCAACGTTCTGATCGAGCTGCACGCCTTCGTGGGTCCCCCCTTCTACCCGTCCATGCCGACCTACTACCTGCACGAGCCGGGCGGACCGGACGAGCTCTGGGGCTTCGAGTACATGTGGTACCCCCTGTGGGACGTCATCTACGGCAAGGCTATGAGCCTGTACTATTTCAACCTGGCCTACAGCTATCCGCTGTACCTTCACATTGACCTCCGCAACGACAACGAGAACGCCCTCGAGTTCTGGTGGTTCGCGTCCACCTGCCGCCACCTCGGAGTGGGAGGCAAACGTGACCCGAAAGTTTGGGAAGCCCACAAGCGGGCCATGAAGATGTACATGAGGCTGAAGCGCTTTTATACGCAGGGAACGTTCTACGGACTCGGCGAAACCGTCCACGTCCACACCCTAGCAGATGAAGGAAAAGCCGTGGTCAACGTCTTCAACCTGTCCGAAAAGCCAGAAACAAAAATAGTAACTTTCAACCTCAAAGAAATAGGACTCGAACCTGAAGCCAAGATTGAGGCCGAGGGTGCCGTGTGCAGCCAGAAAGGCTCAATTGCCACCTTGCGCTTTAACATCGCAGGAATGGGAACAGCCCTCGCTGAAATAAGCTCTATGACGTGAAAAATCGAACATCGAGACTTTAGGTCTTTTTTATATCTTTATTGTAACTTAAGAGTAATGGTACAGACAGTATTCAGAGATTCGTCAGCACGTTTATCGCTTTAGGCGCATTTTTTTTCAGATGTTACATATACAGTATAAAGAGACATTTAATTTACCTGATAGGCTAGAAATAAGGGAAACAACCTTTTGATCTTCACGAAATAAGCCTCGAACCTAAAGCCAAAATTGAGATCAGTGCGCTTCGTGCAGCCAGAAAGGCTCAACCATTACCTTGCGCTTTAACCTTCTATGGATTGGAACTTATCCTGAAGAATTAAATTCGCATATGGGAACAAAGGATAAGGCGTCGTCGCTCTTCATTCCAACCAAAAGTGCGGGAATGCCTGCCCTTAATCCTAACGCGAGCTGCTTGTTTTTTTCATGTCTTTTCTGAGCGAATTAGCCTTTTCCTTCATTCCTTGCTTCTCATAAAAGGAAATAGCGTCTAGTAGGTCTTCTCTTGCCAATTTATTGTTGCCTTCGGCATCGCTGACTTTGGACTTCAATTCGTAGGCTGAAGCTACACCAACCCAATTTCTAATATCTTTAAGCGTTTCAATGGCTTCCCGCAGTTTCTGTTCAGCCTGAACCAGCTTGCTCTGCTTGCGATAAAGTCCGCCGAGGTTGAGAAGCGCCCAACCGTATACTTGTTTGCTATCATAGTCCGCGCCAATGCTGAAGGAAAGCAATGCTTCCTCCAACAGTTTCTCTCCCTCCTCAAGCCTATCAGTTGAGCTGTAGAAAACGCCAACTCCAAGTTTAGCCCTCGCAACAACCAGCGAATTACCTGACTTCTCAGCGTGCTCTAGCGCCTGACGCATCAATTGTTCGCCTAGCTCGACTTTTTTTGTCTGTAGAAAAATCCCCGCCTTCCTCATGAGCAAGTAGGCAATTATCGCGTCCTTCTCATTTTTTTCCGATTGACTCTTAGGAAAGCATGCTTCAGCTTCCGTTAAAAGCCTATCGTAAACGTTGACAGCCTTCTCGAATTACTCTCGCTCCTCCCACACTAATCCCTCGTCGGCTTTTTCCTCGAATGCCTTAAGATTAAGGCTCTCATCGCTCCTCCTTTTCGTCACAGTCACGCCCATATCTTCTGGCGCCAATTCTCCCTAAAAGGATAATGCACAGCTATTATCGTTACGCAGGATTTTGGTTCTGCTTTTAACTTTAATAGTATCTGGCTATTCCCAGAAAACATGAGAATCAACTTTTCACCACGTAAAATAAGCAATAGGTAAAGAGAAAATTTTTGCGTAAAACTGGGATTTCGGCATTTCAAGGATGGTCTCAAGAATTCTAACACAAGTTGTGGGGACCAAAAGGATTTTAATACATGAGCGAGATATGAAGGTGTCTGAGGTGGTGGCGTGACAGAAATTAAAGCTTACATCCTTTGCAAAGTGCATTCTGGCACTGAGAGAGAAGTATGCAAGATGATAGAAGAGTATTCAGACGTTTTAGAAATCAATATGATGTATGGTGAATATGACATCATAACAGTCGTGGAGACCGAGAACCTCCAACAGCTGGATTTCATAATCGACAAAATCCGCGTGATACCGAGTATCACATTCACCTCCACCATGATCGTTGGCAGAAACTACAAAGAGAACGGTAAAGTAATTACGCACAAAGAAACCTAGCAGCAGTCCCCTTTTCCTAAAATTGTTGATTCGAAAACTGGAAAGATTCCGTGTCAAACCTATTAATCTACTTCCCTAGAATACGCTGTGCCTCTCGACTTTCAATATTGCATGCTGCCAACGATTTTTTTCCGTGGCGATGCCAACCTCAACCGATAATTTCCAAAAACATATCTAACTAATGAAGTATAGATTGTCAGGTGATGCGTTGACCTTATGGAACGCAGATTGTTCGTTGAGAAATTAGAAACTGGATTCACGATAATCTTCATGTTCTACATTGTCGTGTTAACCGTAAACATCATGATATTTGTCGCTGGTGTTTACACAACTCCAAGTCTACAGGAGATTCTTTCAGCCTCATACAAAACGCCTTGGGGAATCGTCACTTCACTATTTGTCCATTCAGACGTGCCCCATCTGCTTAACAACATGTTGGCGTTTTTTTTATTTCTGATGCTGCTTCTTTCCTCCAACATTTTTCTTTCAAAGGATGAACTAAAAACGAGAATCAAAAACTCGTTCCTAGCAATTTTTTCCTTTCCAGTAATGCTGAACCTTTTTTGGATATGCATCTTTCCAGATATCAAGATACTAGGTTCCTCAGGAATTGTATATACCTTGGAAGGCGTATGCTTTGGTTTCTCTTTTCTAAACTCTTTGAAAATCCGAAGGATTCGACCTGAATCTCAAACGGAGAAAAGGCAACTGGCTGTTTCGTTATTATCTAATCTGGCAATTTTCGTAGGTTTTTTGTTCAGTCTCCTCGTTTCACCTATAGGATTTTTAGGTAGTAACAACGAAGCTATCATTTGGCTTCACGGCACATCTTTTTGTGGTGGCTTTACATTAGCTGTATTACACCTGATTTTAAAAAAAGTTATAAATAAGGCATAAAATTGTTTTTTTGGTTCATAATGTCCAATTTGCAGATCCTTGAAACGTAGTGAATGACAATAAAAATTTAGAAAAACTTAATCTCATGGCAATTGAGGATTTTTTAGTTTTTTTTATTAATATACTGAGGATTTCCTTTATGTT